>JAAYQI010000009.1 GCA_012519385.1 Candidatus Epulonipiscium sp. | reverse complement strand
ACTAATACTTTCATTGCAACAACTCCTATGGATGATTTTTGCCTTACTCTACATAATTCTCAAACATTACCGTTTCGCTTATTCCCTTACGCTCCGTACTATGGCGGTCTGGGCTTAAAAAGCCTTTTTCTGGGTACCCCAATAGGAGTAAAGCTGTGGGTTCTATGTACTTGGGTAAATGAAATTCATTGCTAATAATTGCTGGGTCAAATAAACCCACCATTACACTTCCAATATTTAATTCTCTTGCCGCCAACATCATATGGTCACAAACAATGCCTATATCTAAATCCCCAGAACATTTTTGGTCAAATGGCCTTACTAATTCATCCCGTCTATCACGACATACGATAAAAACACACTTGGCGCCAAAGGTTTCATAAGCCTTTTTTATTTTTAGAATATTTTCTTCCCTCTGAACAACAATAATTCTTTGTGGTTGTTTATTACAAGCTGTAGGGGCAACACGTCCAGCCGCTAAAATCCGATTTAAATCATCTTTTGAAATCTTGGTTCCTGTAAAGCCACGTGTTGTGCAACGTTGTTTCGCCAGTGTTAAAAAATCCATTATTCTTCCTCCTTTTATGCGAATAATTATTCGCATTTTTATTATAGTACCTCAATTAGCGAATGTCAATAAAACACGAATAATAATTCATATTTCATTGACCTGATTTAAAGTTCCAAGTATAATAAAAAAAGAGGTGATACTATGAATGACGTAAGAGAACCCATTCAAAAGCGTTCGATTGAAAAAAAGAAAAAAATACTAGATATCGGGTTTGCCCTTTTTTGTGAAAAAGGGTATTACAAAACCAATACCATTGAGATTGCCAAACGTGCTGATATCTCCATCGGCACATTGTATAGTTACTTTAAAGATAAGAAACAAATATATATTGCTGCTTTTCATGATTATCTCGAAGATATTTCAAACCAATTACTCGAAAAATTGAGTTTACAACAGCCTTTTTCACTGTCTAGTTTTGTAGAAAATTGGATTTGCTATTATATTGACTTATATGCTGATACTGGTCAGGCTCTCGCTCAACTAAGAATGATGATATCAGAAGATACGGATATCAATCGTCATTTTTCAAATTTTGAAAATGAATACTTTTTAAAAATTATAGAGTTATTGAAAAAAAATGGCCTAGAGCAAGATGACTTGTTTGAAAAAGTATACACTTGCTGTATTTTAATTGATGCTCTAAGACAGGAGAAATCTGCATTTTCCCATAAGGGGTTAGATTTTAATATCTTTAAAAACCAAGTACAAAAAACTGTAATTTCATTATTATCTACTTAATCTTTTATAAAATCAGAAGTGCCAGCATAGAAAAGGAGCCAAACTATATGGCTTTTCCCTTTTGTTCTGTGCTGGCACTTTTATATAAAAATTCTAAACAATATTTTTTATTTCAAATGTATTATTATGTGTTTTTTTTGTAATAAAGTCTATAAATTCTTCCATATCGTAAGACGTTAAATCTTTCTTTTGCAAAACAGTACACTGTACGATACCCAAATTCTTGTTAATCCTAAAATTATAACCCTACACAGCAAAAATAGCAACAAATGAATATAGCCTTGAAATCCTGCCTTGCTTTCCTTCCATGACATTACGTTTGTTCTGAACCACCCCCTTGGGTTTGGCTTGAATATTTCTTCCAAGGGAAGTATAATGACTGAAAGAAAACAAGCTTGAAGGATATGCACAAAGGGCTATCTCAAGGGAAAATAAGTAGCAGAAAAATGGGGATAACCTGCTGCACAAAGGAACGCATTGGGGAAGAGAGTAATGGGGAGCGTGACATATGCAACTACTTTCATTAGTTTTTGGCAGTTTTTTTGATAAAACATTAGATTTTCGAGTACGGTTATTCAATGTGCTGGCCATGGGTGGCACGGTTCTCAGCTTGGCTATGGTATTGATTGGAATCCTAACAGATGCACCACTTTGGAATATCGTGGTAAATTTCATTTCATCAGGTGTTTCTTACGCCCTGCTCTATTATTCTTGGCGAACTGGTCGATACCAGCTGTGTTATCTCATCACCATTATCGCCATTTTTATGTTGATGTTCCCCATTATGTTTTTCACGGCAGGTGGGTACCACAGCGGGATGCCTAGCTTTTTTGTATTTTCAGTGGCTTTTACCTTTTTGATGTTGGAGGGAAAAAAGGCCATTGTAATGTCTACACTGGAAATCCTCCTATACCTTGCTATTTGTATCATCGCTTTTAAACATCCTGAATTGGTCAATGCATGGGATACGGAACGGGAACTACTCACCGATGTGATGGTAGGGTTTGCATCGGTGAGTGCTGTGCTTGGCACAATGCTCTATCTCCATTTTAAGCTCTATAACGAGCAGCAAAAAAAGCTTGACGAACAAAACCTTATCCTGGAGAGAGCCAGCCATGCGAAAACAGAATTTTTATCCAATACTTCCCACGAAATGCGCACTCCACTTACTGTTATCTCAGTCAATATACAGACAGTAGCGGAAATTTTAGAGGACATAGGCGAAGCGGTAAAAGATGGGGAAGCAATGGAGCTACTCCAAAATGCTCAACAAGAAATCATGCGGCTGGCTCGCATGGTAGGAGGGACACTGACTCTTGCCGCAATGAGCGAAAACACTGACAAGCATGCATTGGATTTCTCTACACTACTATATAGCAGTGTAAAAATGTTCTCACTACATCTACAAAAGCGGGATAATACTTTAATAACTGAGATTGACGAAGGGCTAACTGTGTTTGGCAATGCGGATTTGCTGGCACAGGTAATGGCTAATCTGCTTCAAAATTCCGCTGCCTACACTCGGCAGGGTGAAGTTATTCTTCGAGCAGAAAAATCAGGGCATGAGGTATTGGTTACAGTCAAAGATAGTGGTGATGGTATTTCCGCCGAGCTTCTGCCCCATGTTTTTGAGCGGGGCTTTTCCACTGGTGGCACGGGCTTTGGTTTGTACTTGTGCAAAATGGTAGTGGAATCCCACGGCGGTCGCATTTGGATTGAGAGTGAACCAGGAAGAGGTACAACAGTAACCCTTGCCCTTCCAACCTACGAAGGACAGTATGGAGGTGAAAGAGCATGAATACGAAGCGGATTTTACTTGTGGATGATAATGAACAAATTATGCGAGGTAATGAGCGTATGCTTGTGCGGCGGGGCTATGATGTTACCTCTGCGTCAACCCTTACAGAGGCTCGAAATGCTATTCAGGAGCAGATGCCAGACCTATTTGTGTTGGATATTATGCTACCTGATGGAAGCGGATTGGATTTTATAGCAGAGCTAAGGGGGCATTCGCAGGTACCAGTTCTGCTACTGACTGGGCTGACCACACCAGAGGATGTTGTGCGAGGCCTTACAGCAGGTGGCGACGACTATCTTGCCAAGCCCTATGACTTCGGTGTACTACTAGCACGGGTAGAGGCACTTTTACGCCGTGCGGAAAATATCCCTGAAAAGATAGTGCGGGGGCAATTTGTATTTGATATAACCGCTGATGTTGCCACACTTGACGGAGTTGACTTACTTCTATCCCAGAAAGAATTTTCTCTGCTACTGTTTTTTGTGCAAAATGAGGAACGGTATATTAGTGCCGACTACTTGTATGAAAAGGTGTGGAAGCAAGCCATGGGGGGCAACAGCAATACACTGAAAACAACAATCAACCGCCTGCGGGAAAAAATCAAAAGCAGCAGTTATCAAATTACGTGGTCCCGTGGTGAGGGGTACTGCTTTGAGAAAGAATAGAAACTTAAAAAAATCACATCTACCTATAAAATAGAGGGTTACTGACCGTATCAGTTACCCTCTTTCCATGAGCATCGAACAGACGACCTACGAAAAAAACAGCTACAAACTCGTTAGATGTAGCTGGTTGAAGAAAGAAGTACCAATTAATAAAACTAGGAACATTATGCAGGTTTAATAATTCCTGCCTGAATGAGGGCTTCAAAAGTATTGACAGCTCCCCCATGCTCAACAATTTTGCCATCCACAATTTTATCAATATCAACACCTGTCATCTGCAATTTCTTTCCTGTGGGCTTCATGCCCATCCATTCCCCTTGATGCGTCCCCTCCATCAGGAACTCTGATATTACCATATCTCCATCAACGTATTGGCGAATAATTGTCATTTTCAAATCAGGATACGTTTTTCTGACATCCTCCAAATGTTGTTTCATGCCCTCAATACCTGCAGGAATACTTTCTTCACCTATTCTCACCGTGCAGTTTTCTGCAATATATTCAGGGAGTTCATGAAGAAGATGGTTTGAGACAATATGTTCATAAAAATGTTTTACTTTTTGCAAGTTATCCATACGAAACTCCTTTCTTTCAATTATATTTTTAGGCTAATAATACCACATTTATGCAGTTGAAACAATTCTTTACCACTGCCCTGCCTTCCTACGGATTTTTGACACAAAGAACCGCCTGCTTTTTTCAGGCGGTTCTTTATAGAAGTATTTGTTATTTTTTCTTTACTGGATAGCATATCTCCGTAACCAACTCATCTGGATTCTGGGTTTGAGCAGGGCTAACATGGTAAATACAAAACATTGCACCGTTAAATTCATAGCCGTTATCACGAACCCACTGTGCGACCTCCTTGTGTACCGAAGTCAACTGTTCATAGCTCCCCTTCAGAATTGCAGAAGCAAATTCCACTGCAGGAACTGTTTTGAACACAACATGTTCTGTGTTTTCATAAGTTCCCTTTACAGATATCTGTATTTCTACATCCACATCGCTTTCTTTATGCCCCTCATCATGAAAAACTGCCATTCCATAGCAGGGCTCTGCAAACTGCATATGCATTCTGGCAGTTTCCTGCATCATCATATTCCACAGAATCCCCTCCTGCTCATAAGCGGGAATCACCTGTCGAAGGCTTGCTACATAGCGTTCTTGCAAGTTTTTAATGGTAACATTGTAGTTCATGGCTGTTTCATCCTTTCTTAATCGCTTAATGGCTGTATCAAGAAGTAGCAAACGGCGGCTTATTTTCTCCGATTCTTCCTGCATCTCAGTTTGCTTTACCAATAGATATTGTGTCAAAGCTTCTGGGTTATCATAGTTCTTTAGTATTTCTCTGATGGTAGAAAGGCTAAATCCCATATCCTTAAGCGCTGTGATTCTACCTGCTACAGAGAGCTGTTCTTCGCTATAATAGCGATAACTTGTATAGCGGTCGGTGTTTTTGGGCACCAGCAAACCAATCTCATCATAGTGTCGCAACATTCGTATACTAATCCTTGACAGTTTTGAAAAATCA
This sequence comes from Candidatus Epulonipiscium sp., assembly GCA_012519385.1. Classification (GTDB taxonomy): domain Bacteria; phylum Bacillota; class Clostridia; order Lachnospirales; family Anaerotignaceae; genus JAAYQI01. Next base: position 8,839 of record JAAYQI010000009.1, on the reverse strand, counting down.
CCTATTTTTAGCATTTTTTATACCTCACATATGTGTTTTCTTGAGCTCAACTTTAGTATAGAGTATACCACAATGTAAGAGTCAATAGTTTTTTACTTTTCATTCTCTGCTTTTTGCCCTTATCTAATTTTTGAGATTCCCCACGTTTTTGTAGCAGATATGACTGTCTTAAAGTTCTAATTATCTGCCTAAACTACATCTTATCATAAAAATTCTGCCTTTCATTCTCCCTTACTTTTAGAACTAAGCATGCTTACAAAAAACAGCAGATACAAAATGTATCTGCTGTTTTGATATTTTTTCGGTATAAAAGTCCTAAAGTGAAACCCTTTGTAGTTACTTATCCTTAATATTTTTCATAAGATACTGCATCCTCTAACATGGAATTTTCTTTTAGAGGCTGACTTAAGGTATCCGTAGACGCAAACCTATCCATCTCATACTCATCATTTTTGAGCTTAAACTTGCCAACTTCCTCTTGCAGCGTAGCAGCCTGAGCAGACATTTCTTCGCTGGTTGCCGAGTTTTCCTCTGCGGTAGCGGCATTTGTCTGCACAACAGCAGATACCTGATGAAGCCCCTGCATGATTTGTTCTATAGCTGCTGCCTGGTCTGCAGATGCATCATCTATTTTTGCCATGCTTTCAATTACCAGACTAGTCTTTTCACGTATATCCGACAGAATCTGTGCTGTTTGGGTGGTTATTTGTGTTCCTTTCGATACAGTAGCCACAGAGGCTTGGATTAAATCAGTGGTTTGTTTTGCAGCTTCTGCTGATTTAGCAGCAAGATTACGCACTTCATCAGCTACAACAGCAAAACCTTTTCCAGCATTACCCGCACGAGCGGCTTCGATAGCAGCATTTAAAGCCAGTATATTAGTTTGGAAAGCGATATCTTCAATAACCTTAGTAATATTGGCAATCTGGTTGGATGAGGAATTAATCTCCATCATAGCATCTGTAAGCTGCTCCATATGCTCATTTCCTATATCAACTCCCGTACTAGCCTCCTCTACATACTGTGTTGCTACCTTAACATTTTCAGCGTTGGATGTGGCCTGCTCAGAAACCTTAGTTACCGCAACGCTTAATTCTTCTATAGAAGAAGCCTGCTCCGTAGAGCCTGTTGCAAGAGCCTGGGCTCCGCTTGATACTTGTAAAGCACCTGTACTTACCTGATCTGCTGCCGTATTAATTATTTTCAGTGTGTGATTTAATGCTGAAGCAGTACCTTCTATGGATTTTTTGAGTGCCATAAAATCGCCTACATAATTCCTTTCCATAGTGATTTGCATATCACCCTGTGACATTCTTCCGAGTTTTTCAGCGATTTCTTCTATATATGAAGTATGAAGCTCATTTGTCTTTCGGATGCTCTCTGCCATCTGGCCTAATTCATCCTTACCTTCATAGTTGACTTTTACCTGCATATTGCCTTTGGACATCTCCTCATAAACATCCACAATCTCTTTGACTGGAGTGAGAATAGATTTTCTGATAATATGTATCATGATAAGTGTTAGTATTACCGATATAGCTACCGATGCTATCAGCATAATCCATGTGGATGACACAATCCTTGTAACGGTTGCACTTTGACTCTCCGCCCGCTCTTTTGCCACTTCTTCAAACTCAGTTAAAATATCCGTAATTTTTTCTACAGAAGGTTCATATACATACAAATACAATTTAAGTGCTTGGGCAGTACTTTCATCTGTCTTTCTGTCCAGCAAGTCCGTAATCTGGACTCTAGCATCCGCTGCCTCTTTGAAAATTGTATTAATTTTTTCAATATTAGCATCCAATTCATTATTTCTTTGATTTGCTATAAATGCCTCCTTATGTGTAGCAAAATTGGCAGCCCATTTAGTGGCTTCATCCATAGCTACGTTTGTACTCGTCCAATCATCTTCCACAATAGCTTTTAACATAAATTGACTTATTGCACGCATGTCAACTTGCATTTCATACATATACTGGGTATTTGGTAATGTATATTTGGCATACATCAATGTTTGCTCGCTTATTCTTCTGACGCTAATGGCAGATACTATTGCAGTTATAATCATAAAAACTAAAACGGTTCCAAAACCTAATATAAGTTTTTTACTGATGGATAAGTTCTTCATATTATCTTGCCTCCTAAATTTGGGTCTTTTGAAATTTCACCTATACACTTTTTTGTTTGCAAGTTCTCCGACTACTTCGGTGATTGCCCAGTAGCATAAATCATTCGGGCATCCTATGCGTTGAGCTTGTTCTATCAACAAGCACAAGGTCCATAAATTCCTTTGCGTCAATTTTCACAGGCACCCTTCCTTGCTTATGGAAAATCAGATGAAGCCCATCTGTATATACACTTGTAAACATTTCCTCATCACGGAGTTTTCCAAAACGTACAGTGTTTAGACGGGAACGAAAATCAAACAAAATTTTCGCTCTAGTTACCATCTCCACTTCTAACTGATATCCTGGCAGGGCTTTCACGCTTTTAAAATAACCTTCTCCTGATTGCGCTACACCATCATTAATTATAGGAGATTGCACATTATTTTTCATACGAACCTTTTTCGTATCTTTTAGTTCCTTATCTGAACCAGTTTTCAACAAAACCACCTCCATTACAAAACCTCAAATCATAGAATCAGATATCCATACCCTTTCACTCTTTCCCCTCTCGAAAATTGAAGGCTTCTTCCTTTTGAGCGCATTTTCTACCTGTTCTCTAGGGATTCGCCGTATCAATTTGTGCCATAGCATCCAGCACATTTTATATAAAGGACGTTTTCCTATAAAAAAACAACCCACCATTCTTAAAGAATAAAACAGGTTGTTATTTATTTCATACGATTTTTCTTCGTATTTTTTGCTGTTATAAATCTATATTATATAGTTCAGCTTTGGAATGAATACCCAACTTGTTGTAGGCATTATATAAAATAGTTCTCACTGTTGCTGTGGATATATACAGCCTCTCGGCAATTTCTTTATGACTTAAGCGAGCCTTAACAAGAATGGCAACTTCTCGTTCTCTCGGGGTTAAATCTGATTTCACTTGACTAAAAGCATTTAAAATTGCAATTCGGCCTTTATGGTATCGATGAAAAAGTGCCATTATATTCTCAATATCTTCTTTCCATCCCAGATTTTTCTCTAGACCTTTTGAGAATGAAATGGAGTTTTTTGCTTCATCTAAATCGGAAGATGTTGTATCGGTGTCACGGTATGTTGTAGAGCAAATATGTGCTTTAGAAAGGATATCTCTCATATGAATAGATTGAGCAAATGGAAGATAAACCTTATCTGGAAGTGCCAGAGCAAATGCTTTTTCTAGATTTTTCAGTGCTTCACGTTCACGGCCGCTTGCGTAACATACTCTTGCCTTAAATATAAAGCCATACACCTGCGGAAGTATATAATTCATCTCTTTCGCCATACTAATGGAATTATCAACCAAACCTAATAACTGGGCATGTCGTTTTTTTCTAACCAAAAGATGTGAATAAAGAATATTGATATAAGGAACAGCCTTAAAATACACTTTTTTGCTTATACTCTCTGAATCAAAAAACCATTTTGCAACCATATCCGTTGTGTCTAGTGCCACACTGATAACCGATAAGCATATATCAACCATGCGTAGTGTATACAGATTGGAGCTTTCTTTTGCATAACCTTTAATATTTTCTAATGTGGTAAAAAAGCCATCTACATCTCCACGTAGGATTGCTATACGGGCAAGAACCTGCTCCGCACACAGACAAATACAAATTTCTTGTTTGCTACGAGCCTTGTATAGTGCTTTGTGACATAATATCTCGGCCTGTATATCATCACCTTTCATGAGCATTTTTTCCGCATGAAATACATCATCTGCTCCAATCCCCTGCCCTCGGGTTAACTTAATGTGATAAGGCAAATCTCTTTGCATATCCATCAATGTTTCATCTAATTTTCCTGACTCACGCCAAAACATACTTAAGACAGAAGTACCACCCAGCGTAATTGGTATCTCGTTCAATTTATACCTGCTACATCCACCCAATAACTCATAGGCAGCCTTCTGCCCCTCATGTATTTTCTTGATATCGTTATATTCACAAAATGACATCAGGAGTAAAAACTCACCCTTAAGCATCCGTAACTCATTCGCACTAAGCCTTTCTGGATTTCTTTTTAATACTAGTTCTACCAAACGACATAATTTATGACTGGATTCATACTCTCCATCCAGCCGCAATAAGTATGAAAACATGATTAAGACAAAAGGATATTTGCACATTATCTCTTCTGGACACTCATTGATGATTTCCAGAAGAAATTCAATCATATTGTTTTCTCTTTTATTGGTAAGATATACACCATTGATTGGTGTGGAAAAAATGGCATCAAAATCTCTGACTTCAAAGAAAAATTGTATTGCCGTATAGTAATCTGCCTCGGCAATACAGCATTGTCCTGCAGTGCGCAAGACACGCTTTCTAAACGCCTCCGATTGATATTGATGAAAATGGTTTCTTAAATAATTTTGCAAAATACTGTGTATTACATAAATTTTTTCTCTCGGAAAGTATCTTATAAAATCATTGTATTTGAACAAATTCTTAATATGGTCTGGAAGGGTTTCTTCCCCTAGCATAATTGCAGCCTGTCGGGCTGTGAAGCTTTCCATGACAGATAATGAAACAAGACACGTCTTTTGTTCTGGTGTCAATCTGTTCCAGATAGCAGTCTCTACCAAATGGTCAATATCGGCTGTATAGTCAAAGGATCCAGTCTGCTTATAATTGGATATCTGTAGCCGAAGAGCCGATATCCACCCTTCCGTGCTTGTATAGACATTATTCAGCTCCTCTTCATTTAGGCGAATACCCTCCATTTTAAACAAATTGGCGGTACTTTCTTTATCGAAAAAAAATGCAGACGACTCAATGGTATGGATATGGGTATTATGAAATGTAATTTGTGATTTTATTCCAAAATGCTGAGTAATGAATATCATATGGAGGTTAGGGCTTCCGTGTAAAGAAAATATGCCCATCAATTCCTTCAGAATATCACTTTTAAGAAGCTGAAAATTATCGACTACAAGATACGTTTCTTCATAACAGTTGATATCCTTGAAACACGCTGATATATACAACAGCGTATCCAGTGTAGGAAATCCTAACTTTTTTAGATTTTTTGACATCTCACTATTAATGTTAGAGAACAAGTCGCATATACCAGCCCAAGATACCGAAGGATTCTCACTCAAACAAATATACCAGAATTGTCTAGCATTGTCTGGCAAAGTTTCTTTTAAATATTCCTTTACTGCTGTTGTTTTTCCAAAGCCCGATGGTGCCTCCACGATAGTCAAAGGAAAATACCGTATTGGGGCAAGCTGACTTTTAAGCCTATCCGATAAGTATATCTTTTGCTGGTAAGATTTACTTTGCATATTTTCCTCCAATCTGACTAAGGCTCAACCCCCTTCGGGTTCCAACCCGATGTTTTGTGGATTATTTTACTCATATTATCCAACGTTTCTTTCAGGATAAGCCATCCATTTCAATTACCGCACCTATACTTTTTCGATAATTGCCGTCATAATCTGACATTATTCGTTAAAATCAATTCTACATGAACGAATATGATTCTGCAAGGTCTATTTTCACTAAATAATCAACCTTTGATTGTAATGTAAATATGCGAAAAACTCAAAAAAACGAAGTAGTCTCACAACTCTCCTTTTAAGTCATTTTTTTCCATCTCATTAAAACAGCAAAACATAAAAAACCTCCACTTTATCTTTAATTAGTTTATATTCAGCCTAATCTATTTTTTTGTAAAAAGCAATTTCTTTGCGATTTTTATCAACGTATTCCAAAAGTTGCTCTCTTATAAAAAACTGAATACGGAAGCATGGTTTAAAAGGGATACAATTCTTGTGCCACCATTTATTTTTGCAATCGAATTGATATATCCATTTCCTTGATTTTCTATCAGAGCTAAAATGAATTATTTAAAGTATTAACAATAAAAAAAATAGTAATTTCAAAATTATTTTGTTGCATTTTGGATAGTAATTACATTTTTTCTGTAATGCGAAAATAAGTATACCTCAGAGATGATAAAAAACCAAGAAAAATCTTAATTTTTTTTTACAATTTTGAACATTTTCTTACAATTTCAGAACATTTTACAGATATAAAACTGGTTTACTGAGTCGGTTGCAAGTACCAAGGTAATGTAGTATAATATTTTTGTCAAAAGTAGTCGAAAAATGTTACTATCTTGGAGGGAGCTTTAAAAAAATGTATCAACAAAATATTAGTTGGAAGAATAAACTTTCAGTAAAAATCGCAATAACCATGGTTATGGTGATTCTAGCAGTCATGATCTTAACTGGGTTTAGTATTAGCATGCTAACTAAAAATACAGTTACTAAAATGACAGAAAAAGAATTAGATTATATTGCAGATGAAAATGCAACAGAAGTGGCCTCCTATTTAGAAAGCATGTCTGTTTTTGCAAAAGCGTTATCATTAGAAGTACAAAGATATCAGTCATTAGATAAAGAATCCGCTAATAAAGTTTTGATAGAGTCACTTAAGGGTGTATTAAATGATGAAAAGATTTTTTCTGCGTATTACGCATTCGAGCCAAATGCTTTTTTTGCTGATACTCCCAATGGCCTATCCTATTATGCATTCAGAGATGGAGAAAAAATTGGTATTGATATTTACAATGATTTTGATGTTTATGGTTCGGAAGATTATTATTTGCCAGCCAAACAGTCTTTGCAGACACATGTAACAGAACCGTATGAATATCAGTTGTCCAATGGCCAGATTGTATGGCTTATCACATTATCTACTCCAATAATTGGTAACGATGGGGCTTTTCTAGGCGTTGCAAACTGTGATATTGATATGAATAGCATTGCCAGCTTAAACTATGCCAACGGAGGCTATGACTCGTCTTATAGTTACATAGTGACAGGGGCAGGAACTTGTATTGCTAACACTGCGGATGAATCCACAGTTGGACAAATACCGAATATAGTTTCTGATAATGAGAATCTAAAGGAAGCAATTCAAAATGGAGAGACGATAAAAGACATCGTAAAAAATCCCTATGAAAATGGGAAAGATGCTTACATTATTCACAAGGCTCTCCAACTAGAAGGAACTGATGTTAACTGGTCAAGTGCTTTTGTAGTCGATAAAGATGAAAGCATGGCTGCAGTTTACAAAATTATTCTTGTACTAGTAGGTATTTCAATCATTGGAATTGTTGCATTAATCATAATCAGCACTATTGTAATAAATAGAGCACTTGCCCCTGTGAATTCTGTAATCTCTATGGCAGTAAAAATGGGAAAAGGTGATCTTAGCAATAGCCAAAGCGTTCATACAAACGATGAGCTAGGTCTCCTATCGAAGATATTCAATGACACAGTGCATACCCTTGGTTCCTATATAAATGAGATATCTGTTATACTTAACCATGTCGCGTCCAAAGATATAAGCGTTTCTATTGACGCAGATTATGTAGGAGACTTCAATGCTATAAAACTGTCTTTGAACGGAATTTTGGATTCCTTGAATCAAATGTTTACGGAAATAAAAACATCAGCAGAACAGGTTTCTATTGGAGCCGAACAGGTTTCTATTGGAGCTCAGGCACTTTCGCAAAGTACAACAGAACAGGCTACCTCCATTGATGAAATTTCCTTATCAATAGCTGATGTCACAAAACAGATTGAAGAAAATGCAAATAACGCAAGCCAAGCCAATAGTAAAGCAGACCTCGCAGGCAAAGTGCTTTCTGAAAGCAATCAGCAAATGAAAGATATGCTTGAAGCCATGGATAAGATTAATGCAAAATCTTCTGAGATTTCAAGAATCATAAAGGTAATTGAAGATATAGCATTCCAAACAAACATTTTGGCCTTAAACGCAGCGGTAGAAGCTGCAAGAGCCGGAGCTGCTGGAAAGGGTTTTGCTGTTGTTGCTGACGAAGTAAGGAATCTAGCAAGTAAATCTGCAGATGCTGCAAGCAGTACTACATCATTAATTGAAGAAACATTATCTGCAGTCAGAGATGGAGCCAATATCGCTAATGATACAGCTAAATCCTTGGAAGAAAGTGAAAAGATTACAAGAGAAGCCGTAGAGTTAATTAACAATATTTCTTCCGCTTCTGAACTTCAAGCTTGTGCAGCAAAACGAATACAGATGGGAATTGAGCAAATTGCTGCTGTTGTTCAAACCAATAGTGCCACAGCAGAGCAAAGCGCAGCAGCAAGCGAGGAGTTAAATGCACAAGCTGATATCCTCAAGCATTACATAGAGGGCTTTAAACTAAGAAATGAAGCAAATAATCGTCAAGGAATGGATAATTAACAAAAACTTTACAAAACAAGGTTTTAACCTAATATGTAATAGATGTAAAGACATAAACATAGCGAAATCATATATTAGAGCCGCCAGGAGTATTACACAACTGGCGGCTCTATATTCTTGTGAAAATATAAAAATCACCTCAGCAAACCATTCTGGTGAAGCAGTACTGAAAAAGTGGATGTAAGGTTACATATAGCCAGTACAAGTTTATGTCAGTCATAACAAAGGCCTCCCTTGATGTTTTGGCGGTTGGGAACCACTTTTAAGCTTGTCAAAGGAGGTTTAATTTTCGCTATAAGCATTTCACTCCACCAGCATAGCTAAGTATTTTGGAATTAAAGCACAAAAAAGGGTCTTGAATTTTTCATTCAAGACCCTTTTTTAGTGCGGATGACAGGAATCGAACCTGCACGTCAAGGACACCAGATCCTAAATCTGGCGCGT
>JAAYQI010000108.1 GCA_012519385.1 Candidatus Epulonipiscium sp. | reverse complement strand
TGGATGCACTAATTGTGCAGGATTTGGGAGCGGCATCTATCATACGCAGGCACTATCCTGATTTTCCCCTCCATGCCAGCACACAGCTTACTGCAAATTCCCTAGAAGATGTGAATGCATTATACGAGCAAGGCTTTACTAGGGTGGTATTAAGCAGAGAGCTTTCTTTGGAGGAAATTTCACACATTGCACAGCATACCCAAGCAGGGATAGAAACATTTATCCACGGAGCATTATGTGTATGCTATTCGGGGCAGTGCATTATGAGCAGTATGCTGGGTGGCAGAAGCGGAAACCGTGGAAGGTGTGCCCAAACCTGTCGTTTGCAATACAGCCTGTATCGTGAGTTTGATAAAATAAAAGAGGCGTACCTCTTATCTCCAAAAGATATCCAAACTATTACCATACTGCCAGAATTAATGGAAGCGGGCATTTGCTCCTTTAAAATAGAGGGCAGAATGAAAAACCCTGAATATGCCGCAGGAGTAACGGCTATTTATCGTAAATATATGGATATGTATGCCAAAGACCCTGAGCATTATGCAGTAGACCAAGAGGATATGAAAAAGCTGATGCAGTTATTTAACCGTGGAGGTTTTTCCGAAGGGTATTATAAAAATTTTGCAGGCAGTGACATGATGTGTATCGAACGCCCTAAAACATGGGGGTTAAAAACAGGCTTTGTGGATAGTTATTTGCCAAAGCAAAAAAGAGTAACCATTCGTACCAGAGAGCCTTTTGTGCCTGGAGATGGCATCGAAATTTGGACACAAAAGGAGCCTCATGTTGGTACTAATATTACAAAGGCTTCTAAGGCAGGAGAATTTATCAATTTTTCCATAGAAGGCGAGATTTCCAAAAACGATGTGGTTTATAAAACCTATGACAAAAAGTTAATTGATGAACTGAAAAAAACATGGGAAAAGCATACAAGGCAAAAAAAGGTATATGCCGAAGTAAGGGCGAAAGTGGGAGAGCCTATTGCCATGAAGCTATGGGATGATGCAGGAAACTTTGTGTATGTTACGGGAGATGTTGTGGATTTGGCTCAAAACCAACCCCTTTCCGTAGAAAAGCTAGAACAGCAATTAACAAAGACAGGGGGAACCCCATTTGCCATCCAACACATGGATATTTTGGCAGACGAAGGCATTTATATGACCATTAGTAGCCTAAATGCACTGCGTCGGGCTGCGGTGGAGGCACTGGAAGAAGCAATTTTGAAAAAAAGCAAAAGAGTACAGCCAAATCCACTGCCTATAATAGAATCGAAACCTTCGCCCAATGTGAAACATAAGAAAATTACCGTTTTGGTATCTACCAAAGAACAATTTGATGTAGTATCTGCAATGGAGCAAGTGCATCGCATTTATTGCGAGATAACGGAAGGTATGGAAAAAAATCTGGAGCAATGTATCAAAGTATGTCAAGAGAAAAAAATACAGCTTTATGTTGCATTGCCAAGAATTTATAGAAAGCATACGCAAGAAATTTATGCAGATAGCATGGAAAAATTAAAGAAAAGCCAAGTGGATGGATTTTTGGTAAGAACACCAGGGCAATTTGCGGAGTTTAGCAAAACATGGAAAAAAATTGCTGTGGATTATACCTTAAATATACTGAACCAAGCAGGGGTTTCTCATTGGATGGAGCTAGGAGCGGATTCTGTGTGTATTTCTCCTGAGCTTAATTTACAAGAAATTGGCAGTATGGCGGATGAACACTGCGAAATGTTGGGATATGGCTATTTGCCCCTTATGGTAACACAGCAATGTCCTGTTGGAAATTATGCGGGAGGAAAAGATTCTGGTCAATTTTGTTCTAAAAAAGGCAATGAGGATTTATATTTCTTAAAGGATAGAAAAGGAATGAAATTTCCTCTGATGACAAATTGCAGAGAGTGTAATTGTACCATTTTAAATAGCAAACCTTTATTTTTATTAAAGTTTTATAATGAAATTTTAGAAAGCCCTACGAGTATGGTACGGCTGATGTTTACCAAGGAGGGCCCCAATAGAACGGAAAGAATCGTAAAGGCCTATTGTGAAATGACCAAGGACTTTAATACAAAAAGCCTTGCAACCAAAATGCTATTAGAAGAAATGAGTGAAAAGGGAAGCACCAAGGGGCATTATTTCAGAGGAGTAGAATAATCATCAGCCAACAATCAAAAAGGAACGAGGTTCGTTTATGTTTGATTTAATTATTATGCTAAGCAGATTCTTATTTGCAGGATATATTATATTCTTTTTGTGGCAGGCAGTGGTGTACGTAGCCTATGAACAAGGAGGCTATTTGGGCAACCCTTTTACTGCTGTGTCCCGACAAAAAAGGACGTTGGTATTACTGCATATTACAGCTTTTTTGATACTGGCGTATATACCCGATACATTTTTATTTCATTTTGATATTCTGGCTGTGGGCTTGGCAGGGTTGTTATTTTTACTTGTCGGTATGTATGCGGTGGAACATTTTTTTTATGAGGGATGCCCGCTGTTATGGTCGGGAATGTTTTTCCTGCTGGATGTGAGCTTAATAATGTTACAAAGAATTCAACCTGAATTGGCGGTAAAACAACTGCTTTGGATGGCTATAGGTGTTGGTATCATGCTCACCATTCCTTTTGTGCTACGGCTAGTTCCACGGTTTGAAGTGTTTGAATGGGTCTATATTATTTTAGGATATGGCTTGATTTTAAGCACACTGCTATTTGGTAAGCAAAAATTCGGCTCTGTTAACTGGCTTCAAATAGGCTCTATCACATTTCAGCCATCAGAAGTGGTAAAGTTTCTTTTTATATTTTATTTGGCAAGTGTATTTCGTAAAAGGATTCGCATGAAAGAACTGCTGATTACAGGTACTTTGAGTGCTGGCATTGTACTTCTATTGGTCATGCAGAAGGATTTGGGCGGGGCATTGATTTTTTTCATGACCTACATGGTACTGCTTTATATTGCTACCTCCAATGAGATTTTATTTTTATCGGGAATGGGTGCTGCCAGTGTTGCGGCGGTTTTGGCGTATAAATTATTTTCTCATGTGCGGGTTAGAGTATCTGCCTGGAAAAATCCTTGGGCGGATATTGATACAGGAGGGTACCAAATTGTAAATTCCTTATTTGCCATTACCACATGGGGGCTTTTGGGAAGCGGTTTAACAAAAGGAATGCCTAGAAGTATCCCCGTGGTGGAGAGTGATTTTATTTTTGCCGCTATTTGTGAGGAGTTTGGAGCATTATTTGGCATGGGAGTTATCTGTGTTTTTATTATGATATTCTTCCGTGGCATCCGCATTGCTCTGGACTGCCAACGGAGATACTATAGCCTAATTGCTGCAGGAATTATTTGTATGTTTTCTTTTCAAGCGTTTTTGATTATTGGTGGGGTAATTAAGCTGATACCTCTTACAGGGGTAACACTGCCCTTTGTTAGCTATGGCGGTAGCTCTGTTTTGGTAAGTATTCTCATGCTAGGATTGGTGCAGTGGATTTGTGTCTATTGTGAACAGCATAGTATGCAAAACGAGGAGGAGCAGCATGAGTAATATGAAAAAAAGCATGAAGCGTATTTTTTGGATGATTGCATTGATGTTTTTTCTCCTGATGGGAATGATGATAAAGCTAGTATTGTTTGATAGGGAGGAGATTTCTTCCAGTGCGTATAATCCAAGGCTAAATTATATCGATAACTCTGTGCGGCGAGGTGAAATACGAGACATTAATGAGCAAGTATTGGCTCAGAGTATTTTAAACGAGGACGGAACCTATACCAGAAAGTACCTGCGTTCTCGCATGGCGGCACATATCACAGGCTATAGCAGTATGAGTAAAACAGGCATTGAAGCCTCGGAAAACTTTGAGTTGCAAAGGGCGCACCATGAAATTTGGCAAAGAATAAAAGGCATTGTAACAGGAGAAGAAATACAAGGAAACCACGTGGTGCTGACGGTAGATATGGATGTGCAGTCTGTTGCGGGAAATTTGTTAGGAGACATGAAAGGTGCCATTGTTGCCATTGAGCCATCCACAGGGCGTATTCTAGCTTTGCAGGCATATCCTGATTTTGACCCCAATAAAGTAAAGGACCAGTGGGAACGTCTAAAGGAAGATGAGGATAGTCCCTTGGTAAATCGGGCAACACAAGGATTGTATCCCCCTGGGTCTACTTTTAAAATTGTTACGGCATTGGCAGGTATGGATTATGTAAAAAACTGGCAAGATTTTACTTATGACTGCACAGGAGAAGCAACCTATTACAACAAAGTAATTCATTGCTATAACAATAAAGCCCATGGTTCTGTGGATATGAGGCAGGCTTTGGCAGTATCCTGTAATTGTTATTTTGCAGAACTAAGCACACGGATTGGTGCAATTAATCTACGAAAAACTGCTGACGCATTAAATTTTAATCAAAGGTATGGTTTTTCTTTGGCATATAACCCAAGCAAAATGGTTTTGAATGAGAATTCTACAGAAAGCGCCTTAGTGGAAACCGCCATAGGGCAAGGGCAAACTTTGGTGACACCTCTTCATATGGCGATGCTTGCTGCTGCTGTTGCAAATGACGGCATGATGATGAAGCCTTATCTTGTAGACCATATTGAATATTATAACGGAAAGATATCAAAAACCACAGTACCCGAAAAGCTACGCCAAGTGATGAGTCCAGAAGATGCCCAAATGCTAAAGAGCATGATGACAGAGGTGGTATCTTCGGGAACAGGAACTGCCGCACAAATCAGCGGTGTAACCGTGGCAGGAAAAACGGGAACAGCAGAAAATGCCACAGGGAAAGACCATTCTTGGTTTATCGGTTTTGCTCCTGCAGAAAATCCTAAGGTGGCTGTGGCTGTGATGCTAGAAAATGCAGATTTAGGGGCAAAAGCAACACCCATTGCAGGCAAGGTAATAAAATCAATTTTGGACAAATATGGAAATTGATAAAATAGCAATATTTTTAAGAAATTGGGAAATACTAAGCCATACCGCATAAAGGGAGGCGATTGTATCGGTGCATTAGTGCAAGCTGCATCAGCCCCAATTTTGATTGGAGCAATTTACATTTATATTCGTGATAAATATGAAAAGGAACCTTATGCAATGTTGGTCTCGGGATTGATGTACGGGATTTATTCTACATTAGTGATATGGTCGGTGGGGATTTTTTTGGAGAAATTATTTCCCCATGAGGAGACTCCCTTTTTTAGCGCATTTGTCAGCTCTGCTGGAATCGAGGAAGGAGTTAAGTTTTTATTTTTATATTTTTTGGTTTGGCGAAATCCTAATTTTAACGAGCCCTTTGATGGAATTGTTTATGGTGTTTTTGTGGCGCTCGGTTTTGCTTTATTGGAAAATATTATTTATGTACTGCATGATAACTTAGGAGGATATTCCACGGCTTTGGCACGGGCAGTATTTTCTGTTCCAGCACATGGTTTGTTTGGTGTGGAGATGGGGTATTATCTTGCGGCGGCCAAATTTGAAAGGAAGAAGAAATATCTTTTTTGGGCTTTTTTCATACCATATTTGCTGCATGCCGTATATAATTACATCTTATTTTTAGATAAAAAGCTGTTGTGGGTACCATTTATTGGGTTTGTACTGTTTTTATGGTTTTTGGGTTTAAAACGTATGCGGCTTTTGTTGGAATGCTCACCCTTTAAAAGATAAAAATTTATTTTTAGCTGTCGCCTTGAAAAACATTCTTATACGCTGTATACTAATACCAATGGAAAAAGAATAATGACAAAGCGGAGGTATTTCAGTGATAGAAGCAGTCAGCTGCGGCGGCGTCGTGATATACAGATGGAAGATACTTCTTCTGTATAAAAACCAGAACGGCAGATATATGGGCTGGGTTTTGCCAAAAGGCACTGTAGAAGAAACCGAGACATACCGGCAGACAGCTTTGCGTGAGGTGAAGGAAGAATCAGGTGCGACAGCAGAGATTATAAAATATATTGGTAAAACGCAATATACTTTTAAAGGAAATGATGATATTGTCAATAAGACGGTTCATTGGTATTTGATGTCTGCGAATTCTTTTTATTGTAAGCCTCAAAGTGAGGAATTTTTTGCTGACGCCGGTTTCTATAAGTTCCATGAGGCATATCATTTGCTTAAATTTAACGATGAGCGTCAAATTTTGAAAAAGGCTTACTTTGAATATAGTGAGCTAAGGAAAAATAAGGATTTTGCAAAAAAGAAAAATTGGAAAGGCTATAAATAGTTTTTAAAAGAGAGGAGACATAACAATGAAAAAGTACTTTGATACAGGATTCTCAATGGAGGATTTAAAGGACGTTGTAACACGTATGAATAAGAAAGAAAACAAAAAATCATTTTGTGTTTGCACAGCTATTATTACAGCAGTATTATTGGCAGTCATCGCAGCAACTGTATATTGTTTAAAGAAAAAAATGGAAGATGACTACGATGAAGACTGGGACTGCGATTGGGATAACTTGGATGAGGAAGATTGTGATTGCGGTGACGACTGTTGCTGTACCGATAAGGATGTAGATACTTCCATAAAAGTAGAAAAATTATAAGATGAAATCTACCTCTAAACTGTGTAACTGTAAAATTACTCAGTTTGGGGGTTTTGTTTTTAGGATGAAAAATCCTATTGACATTTTTAAGAAATTGTAATATTATGTATTAGATATTTTTAATATCTTATGCGGATATGGCGGAATTGGCAGACGCGCAAGATTCAGATTCTTGTCCTCTATGAGTGGTGCAGGTTCAAGTCCTGTTATCCGCACCAAATCATGATAATCCGAACCTTGTCCCCATTGGGGATGGGTTCGGATTATTGCTTTATTTTTAACAATGTAACATCAAAAAGGACGAGGGTTCAACTACCTTCGTCCTTTTTGTTATGATGGCTGATATATTGCTGCAAGAATGATAATTCACTTTGATTCAATGCTTCGCTGATTTTCCCAATCAGAAATAACTGTCAGAGCATTGGTAAAACCTTTTGCATCAATCATCAGATCCCCTAAAATATGTCTTAGAGAACTTCCATACGACAGATGTGCAAATATTTCGCGTACCATTAAGCCGCCCTTCAGTTTACACAGACTCGGAGGTACAAGTTGAATTGGCTGCTCCGCGAGAAATGTTTCTATCGGTAACCGAAGGTAGAGCCTGCTTTTTGCGCCAGTACTTTCCTCACCCCGGATAATGACAATGAATTCTATTGGAAGATCAGCAGCAGCGATAAAATCATACATGATTTTATACCAATCAAACCCAACCGAAGAGATACAGAAGAACAGTTCTTTGGTTGATGAATCCATATGATGTACACCGCCGTGTTGAACTCGCAAAAACTCTTGGTTCAGTTCAGCAACAATCTCGCTGCACAATGCATTCAAATCCAGATTTTCTGTGCTAATCGCCTTGACTTCCTCTGTGTGTGCCTTTACAAACTCCTGCGACAAGGGGCAGCCGGGCTTTTGTAAAAGGGAGTCGGACGCATCAGAAACAGCAGCACCGTCAACAGACGCAGAAGCCATCCATGCCGCGACCATTTCTCGCGCTAGCTGCCGAGATTCCTCGTACTGCGTGTTGGTATACAGCCATTCCGCCGCAAGTAAAGTCTCCTCCATGTTTAGAGCATTCGCGTAAATAAACTGTGGGCAAGGAAAAGCCTTGCCGTCATTGCGAATCATCCATGCGGTATTCATTCGTTCACCTCTTCTTTCGATCAAGAGTTACGGTTCCTCACAAAATGAACCGGCAGTAATCCTTTCCGGCAAGTCATCAACCATATCAAGAACGTTCTCAAAGACGATTAAATCATTGCCAAGCTTCGCACGGAGTGCCTTAAGGGATTGAATCCCGTTTTCAGTAGATTCCCCATAAACCAGCAATTTTGTACGGTTATACAGCGAAAGCTTTCCCGAATAAATCTCACAACCGAAAATCTCGCGCATAATGCTAAAATAGTTTTGATAGGCAGTAAGAATTTCATCTTCCCTTGCCGCCAGATGTGCGTCATACTCATTGAGCTGTTCCACGACTGGAACGCTATCAAATATTTCCTGTGCAGACCGATCTCCGGATTCTGCTTTGACTCTGCCGTCCCCGGCTTCCTTTACTTCGATAAAGTAGAGTTTGCCGGTGCTTTTGTCAAGAAAAAGCAAATCCACCTGTGTATTTCGATGATTTTCTTCATTATTTAAGAAAAGTTTAGGAAATCCAACCTCGATATCCAGCAGGATCATACTGGGGGCCGGCTTGATGTATGGTGAAAACTTACCGTAAAGTACGGACAGCGCAGCTCGTTCGTTGGCTTCACCACTTGCTTTCCTGCCCCACTCCTCACAGCCTTTTTTTATCATTTTGTAGTCGTCCAGATTTTCGGGATTGAAAGGTTCTTTATTTCTGCTTGTCGTCGGAGCTCCTTTTAGATTCCCTTTATATTTACAAAGTAGCGCGCCCCGATAGTAAAAATCAACTTCTCCGCTATAACGCAGAGCCGGGAAAACATCTCCCCGTTCGACATCTTCTTTTAGAAGTTTGAACCACGGCATTTCTTGCATTTTCTGCAGTTGCTCAATTCCCAGTTGCCTGTCATGCTCTCTTTTATACAAATCGCGTTTAAATTCCCCCACACTAACGCCCCCCAGTAAGTAAGATTTTATAATAAAAGTTTATCACATTCTACAAAAAAAACAAGTTGCGTTGCGTCATTACGCATGTCTAAAAACAGAAATCAGCCTGTGCTATACTGCATTCAAAAGCTTATAATCCTTTTTACAATTGGAGGGTATGAAAGAATGAAGAATCTTTTTGTGGCGCACAACACAAAAATATATACCGTACTCCTGTATGCATACAATGCGTGTATGTGGGAGCGATGCAACCCCTCATCCTTTTTCTGCGAAGTATATGATCGGATGGAGCTTGCCGTTCAGGCAGGAAAAGAGGAACTCACCCGTCAAATTGAACGGCTGAAAGAAGAATTCACCGCGGATCAAAACAAATCATTCGACGTTTTTGTCAGGGACAAAGTTAATTATTTGTTTATGGTCAAAGAACAATATCCCAAACACGTGCTGTTTTCAAATCTCAGTGATGACAAAGAGTCTCGAGATCGAATCAAGGAGTGCGTAGATTGGGCCCGGCAGCTAAACTTCCCCCAAAGCCCTGTTCCAATCACACCGGAAACGGATCTGTATCAGCTTTGCAGCCAGCAGAGTGAATACATAGGGTACCGGTTCGATTATACCGGTGCTTTAATCAGCCGTTTAGAATCGAGAGGCGGGGGCGGATATTATCGCCTGCCTTCGGATTACGAGGAAGATGCCGGAGTGAAATTCGCAGCCGGACAGGTTGTCCGCTTGAAAAGCGATCCTGAAAAGCTTTATCTGGTTGCCGCTAACGCCGGGCGTCTTCGCGATGCCAAGAATGTATTTACATGGGAAAACGAATATTTATTATATCCCTTCGAACAAATTGAATGCGATTGTATACCAGACTATGATCATTTTCACGAGAGTGAGATTGAAGCACATACGATTAGTGAATATACAGAATTACAGCAAATACAGCTTCAGTTTCTCCAAAAATATCTGTAAGGCGTATGGGGCCTTATCCTATCGGAGGGTATTAAATGATGAAGAATCCCGTTGCGGCAAACAAAACCAAGATATATACCGTATCCTTGTACGCATACAATCAGCATATGTGGGAGCGATGCGACCCCGCATCCTTTTTCTACGAAGTATATGATCAGATGGAACTTGCTGTTCAGGCAGGAAAAGAGGAGCTCACCCGTCAAATCGAACGCCTGAAAGAAGAATTCACCGCGGATCAAGACAAATCATACGACGTTTTTGTAAAAGAAAATGTAAGTTATTCGTTTACAGTCAAAGAACAATATCCCCAAAGCATGCTGTTTTACCTTCACGACAAAACATACAACAGTTGGCTCAGACAGCTAATCGGCGAAAAAAGCCCTGTTCAAATCACACAGGATACTGACTTGTATGAACTTTGCAGCCAACAGAGTGAGCGCATAGAATATGAATTTGATTATACTGGTACCCTAATAGGCCGTATCGAGTATAGAGGGTTAGGGTATTGGCGCATGCCTTCGGATTATGAAGAGGATGCGGGGATTAAATTTAAGATCGGACAAGTAGTCCGAAAGAAAAAAGAGCCAGAAGTACTTTGTTTGGTGGTCAGTAATCGCGGGAGACTTCGAGATGCTAAAAATGTATTTACATGGGAAAACTTTTATGAATTATGTCCATTGGAATTTGCATCATTTCTATTAGAAGAGAGCACCTTTTGTCCTATGGATGTTCCTGAAAGCGATATTGAATCATATGCCGGTCAGGAATACACCGATTTACAGCAAATGCAGATTCAGTTGCTCCAAAAATATTTGTAAGGTGAGCTTGTAGGTAAGAAAAGATGAATAGCACATATTTTGCGACAATACGTATGTCTTTCAACCAAAAATATGGTATGATAAAATCACAACAGCAAGGAGGAAAACCGCATGGAATTGACCAAGACATCCCGCACTCTTTCCGTCTTTCATTTATTCCGGTATTGCAGTGAGGTTTCCTTCAGAGAAATCACCGATTTACTGCCGGTCAGCGAAAAGACCATTTACCGAGACATTCTGTTACTCAAACAGGCGGGTGTTCTGTATATCCGTTACTCTAAAAAGAGAAAGGCGTTCGTTTTAATCGATACGCAGTTCCATACGCCGCAGTTTCCCGAAAATAAAACGCGCAAACTGTACCTTGAAAAAATCATACGGCTGTGTACTTTAATGGTTGAACTGGACGGGGAAAATCCCGTAGGCTGGTATCGAGAGCATTACCCTGCATTATCAGACCGCACACGGCAGCGGGACTTTGCCGAGCTTTTTAAAATCGGCTACCGCGTCCGCTACGAACCGGCGGACCCATGGGGTGAACCCGGACATTACAGTTATGAAATTCCGGACACTTATGGGTTGGAAACGTTTTCAAGAAGAAAGTAGGTATGATATGGAAAGATGCAGTATTCACACAGTAACCGGAAAAACGATCGGCGGTTTTATATCCGGCAGTCAGGTTTATCCGGATTTAAAAGAAGATTTATTGTATGATTTTTTAGACCCCTACCTGCTGCCGATAGAATCCTGCGGTAAGTGGGGCTTGATGAACGCAAACACCGGTGTGCTTGCTGTTTTTCCGCAATTTGACTACACCGGTCTGCTGTTAAACGGAGCCAGTCACGCAATTAAAAATGGATTACACGGATATATCAATGCGCAGGGAGAAACGGTGCTTCCGTTTCAGTACGAAGAAGCCCGCGAAGAACCTACTCCCGACGGGAAATTTGCAGTCAAATGTGAGAAATGGGGCGTTGTGAACAGAAATAAAGCCCAGATGATCCCATTTGAATATGATGAGATATTCCTCAATTGTTATTTTGACCGCAATGCAGGGTGGTTTCAGCCCTATGCTGGAATCAGCGCTCTTCAAAGCGGACGCCTCGTCCTGTTTGACAGCCATGGTCATGTGTTGGCGGACAACCTGACCGACTACCCGCAGGGATACGGAAATTACCTGATGCTGCAAAGCGGCAGAAGATTCGGCGTGGCTTGCCGGGACGGACGGGCCATTACTAACGTTACAATGCTCAAACGGGAAGCCCTGTATTTGATTCGGAAATTGGAGGGGACTTGTGCATGAAAGATGTTTCTTGCTTTGACGAAAGGCTGGCATGCAGCCATACGGAAAAGATTGAATGTTTGGGAACGATGGCTCGGGTTAGTTATTATCTGCTGGTGACACGGGCAGAAGGATTTCTGGCATTGGCCCTTTTCCTTAATCAGGAATCAGACCCGCTGATTAAAACATGTATGCTCGATATCCTCGACGCTCCGGAGCAAGTGGAATTAGAGCGGCGCTTTGCAAAATATCTGATGGCGGGTGATTATTGCGGCAAGAATTTTCTGCATGCAGTGATTGTGTTAAAAGGTTTTTTATTTATAGCTGACCTTCAGAAATTAGAAATACTGTGGAATGGACTTCAAGGTTGCTTTGGCATGGATTTTACACAGGAGTACAGCGAAGCATTCCAACGGGAGAAAGAAAATATAGACTGGGTGCACGAAACATTCAGTTGGGTAAATCCACCAATACTTACAAAATAAGGAGTTGCGAATGTACATAAAAATTCATCGCGGAACCACGCAAATCGGCGGAAATTTAATTGAAATTGGAACGGCACAAACCAGGATTTTGTTTGATGCGGGGACAAACCTGCCGTCACTGGACGGAAAAGAAAATAAAGACCTCATCAAAATAGAAGGGCTTACTTCCGGCAAGCCTGCATTTGACTGGGTGTTCATCAGCCATCATCATAACGACCATTGCGGGCTTGTGGAGCGGATTCTGCCCGGCATCCCGATTCTTTCGGGAGAAGAAACCCACAGGATTCTAGATGTGATTTCCGATTTTACCGATTCGCCCCGCCCGGAAATCCATTTGCATTTCAAGAATTGTCAGCCTGTCCAATTGGACGATATGCGGATAACACCGATTGGGGTCGATCATTCCGCTGTGGACGCTTATATGTTTTTGATACAGGCAGACGGGAAAAATGTTCTTTATACCGGAGACTACCGGGCGGCGGAGCAGATCCCCGCAAAAATCCGGCAGCTGCTTGGAGGACAGAAGCTGGATATTCTCATCAGCGAGGGAACCAATATATGTGCAGAGAGGCGAGGCGAAAACGCCCCGCAAGACGAAAATCAGGTAGAACAGCGTGCTTGTGATTTAATGAAGCAATACGACGGCACCGTGTTCGTCCTGTGTTCCTCTACAAATGAAGAAAGAATCTGTGCCATGCACCGGGCTGCTAAAGCTGCCGGCAGAACGGTGTGCGAGGATTTATTTTTATCTGCGATTCGCACGGGCCGGGAGGGAAATACGCTGCGCTTTGTAGCGCATTACACAAGTGAGGAAAAAACGCCTCGTACATATAATTATTTTCAGCACTATTTTGAAGAGAGTAAGCTTTTAGGCGCGGAAAGCCTTGCAAAGCTTCCGGGTAAAAAAGTGATTTTTATACGAACTTCCATGCTGCCTTTTTTAAAGAACTATCTGGATTGCCGCCCTGATGAAAAGAATCTGCTCCTCTATTCCATATGGCAGGGATACCGGGAAACTCGCCCTGTCAAAGACCTGCTGGACTTTTGCAACGTTCGTGAAATCGAGGTCGCAGACCTGCATTGCAGTGGACACGCTTACCGAAATGCCATACAAGAGTTGATTGGGGCACTCAATCCTCAAGCGCTGATTCCCATTCATTGTGAAGCACAAGACCGGGAGAAATTCAAGGCGCTTCATCCGAACTGCCTGATGGTACGCGATGGCGAGAGATGGGAGGTATGAAAATGCTGGAAGGCTGGCTTGCAATTTTATCAGTGATTGGCGTTGTTTCGTTCGGTGTGTATTATAATTCATGGTTACAGCGTACCCGTGGGTGCTCTGCACTCACTTTTTGGCGGGTGATCGGCGGCGTTGCAGATTTGCTTTTATGGCTGGCTGTGCTTGATGTCGGCAGCGCAGTCCATGGGGTTATTTTGTTTTTGATTGCGGGAGGCATTTTTCTGCTACTGTTTTTGGAAAATTATCGGGATTCAAAAAGCCTGCTGCACGGTTTTCTGATGACGCTGTGGCTGATTTTAATCGGTGGAGCAATCACATGGGTTTTGATTGCGTTGAGCAATCGGAGTAAAAAACACTGAGCAGGAACGAGAAAGTCTGCCCCTCGGAAAGGAAGATTCGTGAAGACGAAGTGGAAAAGCTGGCGGAGTATCTGCGCCGAAACGCGGTGAAATCCGTCGCGGTCTGCGTCCATTGCTGCGAAAATGAAACGCTGGACGAAGTAGCGATGATGTTGGCTCCATTTCTGTCCTTCGCTGGTTTTTCATGGGATGCAGTGCGGCACGATTTTGCACCCGAAACGGACAGCTATCTGGTGGTCTGCTATGTTTTATGACAGGAGCGTGCGAATATGAACCTTGACATTCATTCGTGGACTCCATCTTCGGAGGTGTCTGAATATCTCCGTCAAAACCGGACGTTTGGCGGCTTAGATAACAAGTTGGATAAGACATGGCTGTTATCCATGTCTTCAGTCAATATATAGTAACAGGAGGGATATGAATGGTTTCTTATTTTCTTAAACTCCCATATGATGAATATGTGAGTAAAGTGAAAGAGTTGATGAAGCTTGGAGACCCTGTGATAGAAGATGATTTCCCTGTTTTTGAGTCAACAGCGAAGAAAGTCTTGAGGGAACTCCATGCGGATGCAGAGGATAACTTTGTGAACTCAAGAGTTCTCTCCAACTTTTTAGGCTCATGGGGATTGCCAGGCCCCCTCAAGGATGAAGAGTCTTTCGGTATAATTTATGCCACTCTGGAGGTTCTGTATACTGACCCTGAAGCTGTTCGTCGGAAAGGTATTTATCTTGATAAGTTAAATCAACCGCTTGTTTAATTTGAATTGGTATAAACCCTAATTTGTCGTCTGAGAGGAGATTCCCAATATTTACCTTGCTGCATAACAACTTTGACTTTAGCGCAGCTGTTAAAAGAAACACACTGCGTGGAATACAAAAAGTATCGGGAATCACATTGGCATAAGAGAAAGGAGCCTATTATGAATATTAACAAAGAATTGCTGAATCCCCCGCAAGCAACTGTGTCAGAATCAATATCACAAGCGGGAACAGCAACAGAATCATCAAAAGAGAATACTCCAAAGGATAAATCGAGGAAAAAAATTGCCGTAGTTCTGGTTTTTATCGGAATTTTATGCTACTTAGCAATGGTTGTTGGCATGAAAGGAATTGCGTTTGTCGCTGGCTTCGCTGCCTGCGGCTGGCTGATTTTCCGTACTGTAAAAGGAAAAGCCAAGGCAGTACCCGCTGTTGTTACGATTATTTTTCTTACGATTGCCTTTGCTGTTCCCAGCGCAAGCACGGGAAACATTACACAAAAGCAGTTGCTTAAAAACTTATCCGATGTCATGCAGCCGGTTGGATATCAACTGGTTCCTACGGATAACATGTCGGATAATTCATATTTGATTTATGTCAAAGACAGTCCGAATGCCACACCGCAGCCAAATGGTATTCAATGCAAAATTGTTGAAGAAAGTGGTCACGTCAAATCCGTTCTTTTAATTTCTGCAAGCGGTTCAAAGGGAATTCCTATGAGTGCAATGAAGTTTGTAATTGCTTTAAATCCAAAATGGTCATCTGATAAAGTGACAGCAGTCATGACCGAGGTCTTAAAAGGAGAATCCGTTCACGAAAATGGGATTACATACATCTTTGAAGATTATGGGACATCTTCCCAGTTTTTGATAGAATTGAAATGAAGCAGCATATTACGAGGAAAGGCGGACAACAAACTTGTTGCCCGCCTTATCATATATCATTTCGCTTCTTTCGTATCCGTTTGTGCCTGCCGCTGTTTCCACTCGGCAAACTCCCGCTGTCCTTCTTCACTATCGAAAAATTCGCGGATTTTCGGCAGGAGCAACCTTGCAAGACTATCAATCTCCTGCTGTGGGATTTCCATCCCGATGTCGTCTTTTGCCATTTGCCCTCCTGAGTCTTAGGCAAATGCCACGGCATCCTGTGAAGCTAACTATTTAATTTTTGTGGGCATTTTTACCCTTTAATACAATTATTGTAGCGCTCATGAAATGACTTGTCAAGCTGCAAAACTTAACCGTATCCAGTTCCACCAATCACAGCAACACGGCTGGTTAATGCAGGAATAGAGTTGTGAAACAACTCATAAGTACCTCTTTCAGGCAAAGCCTGAATCGTTGTTAAACCCTTCTGTATTCTGTTAAAAAATATATGGAACCCAAGTAGGAGTTTTTATCAATAACGATTTATGACGATGTCGGAACCCCTATAGCTAAAAAATTGAGCTATGGAACCCCAAATGGGTGACATTAAAAATAATGTCCAAACTCTTGCTGAATGTCGTTGCCGCTCTTGGCGGCAAGCGGTCTGGAGGGAGATTCGGAACTCCCCTATTCCTGCCTTAACTTCGTTAAGTTCTCCTTGCTGCCTTCGGCGCAAGGGAAGAGCGAAGAGCCGTTGCGTCTACTCAGCACCGTTTCCGTGTTCGCCACGTACAATTTCTCCAACGGTTGTACGGCTAATGACGATTCCAAGCTCCTCAAAAATAGCTTTTGAGATTTTTTGCTGAGATAAACCTTCCTGTCGTAACTCCAAAACCCGCAAAATGACTTGATTGGTTGCTTTTTTCTTGCGCCCAGCACCACGCTCATTAGGTTCCTTTGATTGACGGTTATTAATATCCGTCAATTCTTGTTCATGTTTGCGTTGAAGATAAGCGATGGCTTTTTCATGCTCTTGTTTGGTAATAGAAACTTTTAGTTGCCCCCTTAAAAAGTCGATTTTTTTATTTAGCTTCTTTGTATACTCCATTTCACGGTCAAGCAAATCTTGAAGTTGTTCCCTTGATTTCTGCATAACTTACTCTCTCCTTTATGCCGATATTTAATTATCGACATAAGTATAACACATAAATTATTTAGTTGTTTTGATTCATATTATAAAAGCTAATAAATTATCCATTAAACTACAGGAAGTCTTTAAGAAATACTATCTGATTTGGATTCAAACCAAATACATTGGCAATGAGATTTATGGTAATCTGAGTACCTTATATTGCACTTACATACGTTTTTTCTAATATTTTCTATTTAAGCTTATTAGGGACATCTTTATTATCTTTATATTCTGTAATACTAAGAAAACTTTTTATTAGAACATTACTTTATCTTATCTCCATAACCCAAATCGTAATATTAACATGAAGGTAGGCGAATTAGTTATTATAAAGCATTTTTTATCAACAAACTATAAAGTGCTTAGGGATTATTCCCTAAGCACCAGCACAATACAAATTATTAGTTAATTAAATTTATGAACATATTTTTCGGAAAAGAAATTGCCGGAATCCACATCTTCGAAATCTGTTAATACAACATAGTAAGGGGAATTTGTTGCTGTATCAATTTTTTTTGTAATAACTTGATTAACAACCTTAGAATTATTTTCATCATAATCGGCATTTGCTAATGCCAAATCACATACATCATCCTCAGACAAATCTGCTATGGAATTCATATTGAATCTTGAGGACGATGTATCATTAAATTCTCCGTTAGTTGCTATATATGTAACATATCCATCTTCAACAAAGAATTTAATATCGCAATTTGTTTCTACGCTATCTTTTACAAATCGTAATATTACTTTTCCGTTATTTGAATCATCAGCATAAATGTATTCATTAAACATATTTACATCAAATTCAGGATTAATGTTTGATTTGATGTAATTGCTTACATCTGTATAATCTGCATCATTTAAATCAAAAATGAGCTTGTCATCAACAACATAATCATTATGTTCTAAATCAAATATTTCTACTATATCTTCGGCCAGAATATCCGAAATAACACCGTCTGCATAATCTTCTGCATCATTTATTGATAGTGTTGAAGCAGACCTTTTTCCACTAATGGTAATGGTATCTGAAGATGAACCCTTTAAATTAGTTTCCAAAACTCTGTCATCATCATAGGATAAGGCATCTGCATAATTTCTAGCTGATTTAATGGTTTTTCCTAATGCAAGCCCGTCTACAAATTTTTTTCTCCATTTTGTAGCATCATCAGTATTAACTGAATCTTTCCAGCCAATAGCACAGCTAGCACCATTATCTATTGCTTGTGTTACCAAATTAGTTGATTTTGCACCTGTTTTGCATCCCATAAACATGGCAAGTCTGGTATCGCTTAAATCGTAATCA
>JAAYQI010000107.1 GCA_012519385.1 Candidatus Epulonipiscium sp. | reverse complement strand
CCTGTTATGCGGATTGTTGGCTATTTTTATATCGTTTAAGGATTCCAGAACCATTGTAGTTGTGATACTAATGGTGATACTGCTAAGTTTTGTAATTTATTATTTTAATGAACATATCCAAAATAAAAATTCATGATAAAAACCCTCCAAAAAGTGTATTTTGGGGGGTTTTCCTTCCTACACAAAAGCTTTTTCTGTTTCTATGGATTTTTCCTCCATGCCAAGGAGGAAGATACCCATAGTGCCATAGAGGAGGTTTTGTGGTATACTAGTGGTAGCAAAAAGGGGAGAACCTAAATTTCATGGTTTTTCCGTTTTCATATACATAAAGAGGGTGATTAAAATGACATTTCAAATAGAACCGAATATAACTCCCGTATCTAATATTTTTGTGGATGAATATATGCCAAAAGCACCTGCGGCTTATGTTGTTCTATTTTTATATGCATTTAGATACAGCATTGGAGGCAGTGCGAAGTGCAGTATTCAAAGCATTGCGCGAGATTTGGATATGTTGGAAAGTGATGTAAAAAAAGCATGGAAATATTGGGAGGAACAGGGGATTTTAAAACTGCATGAAGATGACAGGCTGGAGTTTTTGCCAATAGTATCCCGTAAGCAAGAAAAGAAAATGGAGATTCCTGTGGTGACGAGCCGAAGGCCTGAATATTCCCCCCAAGAGATGGAAAAGTATCTGGAAAACGATATTGTGAAGGGGTTATTTTTATCGGCACAGGGGCATCTGGGGAAACTATTATCCCAATATGATATGAGTGTGATATTTGGCTTTTATGACTGGCTACGGCTTCCAGTGGAGGTAATAGAAATACTTTTGGCATATTGTGTGCAAAATGAACACCGAAACCTAAACTATATCGAAAAAGTAGCGTTAAACTGGGCGGAGGAAGGTATCAATACCGTACCAAAAGCCTTAGATTATATTAAAGAAAGACGAGACGGACACCGTGAAATCTTCCGTGCCTTTGGGATAACAGGACGTATGCCTACTCCTTCGGAAGAAGGATTTATTAAAAAGTGGCGGAAAGAATATGACCTTCCTATGGAAATCATATGCCTTGCCTGTGAAAAAACTGTGCTTCAAACAGGAAAAGTTAGCTTTGCCTATGCGGATAAAATTTTGCAAGCATGGAAGGAACAAAAGGTGAAAACCACAGCAGATGTTGAAAAACTGGAGCAATCTTATATGGCGGCAAAGAAGGCAAAAAAAGAGGCATCTGTCCAAACGACAGCCACACAGCCTGTAAAGGCAGTCAAGCAAAATCGTTTTGTCAATTATGAGCAAAGGACATGGGATTTTCAGGAGCTGGAGAGGCTGGAGATGGAAAAGAGAAAAAATGGAACATGATATGAAAGTTAGAAGCGGAAAAACCTCGAACTCTTAGTGAATAAATATAAGCTATGAAACAAAATTTCTTCATTGTGCTTAGTTACCATGCTTTTTTCGCTTTTATGGAGGATAGTTCTGCGGCATAAGGAGAGTGAATACTTTGGCAGCAAAAAAGACGATATATCGTGATGTAATGCGGCAATATGAACGGATTAGAGCCAACAATGCGGCAAAGCTACGACAAAGGCAAGAGGCTATTTATCAAAAAGTGCCTAGAATACAAGAAATAGAAGAAGAAATAGCGTTATGCGGTATTCGCATTGCCCGCAGTGTGTTGCAAAAGCCTGGGGATACGTTTTCTTTTATGGGACAGCTCCAAGAGGATTTGACGGCGCTTCGCATGGAAAAAGAAGCACTTTTGGCGGCAAACGGTTTTCAACCGAAGGATTTGGAAATGCAGTACAACTGTGAGGTGTGTCAAGATACAGGATATGTGGGGCAAAAGCAATGTGCTTGCATGAAGCAAAAGCTTATGGATGCCGCTTACGACCAGTCTAATATTCGAGATATATTGGCTGTGGAAAACTTTGATACCTTTGATATTCGCTACTACAGCCCCGAAAAAGGGCCGAACGATATGCTTTCTCCCAGAGAAAATATACAAAGTATCTTAAGCACGTGTTTAGCCTTTACAGAAAATTTTGATACTTCTTTTTCCAATTT
>JAAYQI010000106.1 GCA_012519385.1 Candidatus Epulonipiscium sp. | reverse complement strand
TACACATACTTTTACTTATTCAGATGAGGTAGGAAATACGGGAAGTATAACAGCTACACTAAGACATAATATTAACTTCACTGTAGTTGACAAATTAGCGCCGGGAGTAGATATTAAGGTTTATTTTAAAACCTTTGAAGCTTATAATCAAGGGCTTTCAGGGTCAGCAGGCAACTTTAACTTATCTAATATAGATGAAAAACCACCTGTAGGCATAGAAGATAGCCCAACGAACTACTCTGAGGAAACGGGAAGCCCCATAGACTGGAATGACGAAAATGATATCAATAACAAGTCTCAGGCAGTACGAATGGACTTAAAAATCACAGACCAAAGCGCAACAAAGGTGTTTATAAAATCAACTAACAGTCCACCTCAATACAGCGATGCGGCAAGTAATAAAGTAGATAAGGCTGAACTAATAGGCAATAGTATCTTTATTGATACTACTGGTGAGACAGATATTACTCCCCAAGACTTTTATATCTTTGTAGTAGATGAAAAGAATAACTGGACCTCCTTCCTTGTCAAGCCGGGTTTGTTGGACAAGACTGCACCGGAGATTGAAGATATATATGTAAAACTGCATGATCCCTTTAGAGCAGAAGCTATTTTAAAAATAGCCGAAAAGGATGCCGATGACACTACTGTCACCAATAGAACTGGTATTGTTAAATACGACGATAGTACCTATGGATATATGACCGGCAGCAATGAGACCGTTACATTTTACTATCATGATTCAGTGGGCAATAGTGGTGAGAGATCTATACAAACAACAGGACTTGACACCTATGCACCGGAGTTAATCGGGCTTACTTGGTCGCCTCAAGGCACTGGTGCAGGTGATATCCAAAGTCCTCCTGAAGGGCCTATAAAGGGGAGTCTGTTAGCCCAGCTGACTATAAAAAATCTACTTTCAAGTGTAAAACTTATTAATAATGATAATAAGGATATTAAGCTTAGTTTTACAGATAAGAAAATCAATTTAATTTTTAACGAAAATGCTGAAGTAACATTAGAGATTACTTCTCCAAATGGAAATATACTTCCATATACTTTAAATGTTTCATGCCTTGATAATGGAAAGCTTGAAATCAATAGGACAAATACAAAAGTAGCTAAAAATCAGCGAAGTGCAGTGCTTACCTTTGAATCAAATAAAGATGCTTTTTTTGTTGAAGGGAAGCATTTTGTAGAAAAGGGAAAACCTTTCGCCTATACTGTAGCTTCGGCTAAACCCATAAAACTAAACTTTACCGATAAGGTAGGAAATGTAGCAATAGTGGATATAAAAGAGATAAAGGATAGCGAAACCTTAAAGAAGTTGGATTTTAGCCCCTTGAAGCTACAATTTAATACAACAAATAATGACATCGATGCTGTGGATAAGCTAAGTGATTTATACAAAGACTCTATAGGGGAGAATCTATCAATTTATGTAAAATCCTCTCATATAGTAACAGTTGAAGGAGCAAATGTAACAACGATGCCGGCAAACACATGGACTCCGATTACTCTTAAAAAAGTAGATAATAAGGCTACATTAAAATTCACTGATGAAAGAGGAGACAGCTTTAGTACAGCAGCTTATTTCAAAATTCCGGACGAAGTTCCGCCGGTAATATTACTAAAAGAGACTGTTATATCAGTAGCTAAGGATATTGCTACAAAATCAATCTTAAAGGATTTAATAGAAAAAGCTATTATGGTTTCAGACAATGTAAGCAAGGTTGACGGCATTGAAGTTACTATAAATATAGACAATGTAAACTTAAAGGTATTAGGAATCTATACGGCTACTATTACTGCTAAGGACGAAGCGGGAAAGACTTCTACCAAGGATATTCAAATAAGAGTAGCCCCGGCAGAAGGCTTATTGGCACAAATAGGAAGTAGATTCTTAGAACCTAACGGAACCCATATCTTATACGGGGACAGTCTAAAATTTAGCCTAATGACTCAGGATAGAGAAGAAGTAAAAGAACCATACAAAATCTATGTAAAAGAAGAATTGCAGACTCCGGGACAAATGAAATCGGCAGAGAGATTTTTCAGTGATGATGAGAATTCGGAACAAGAAATTAAATTCACAACTACCGGGCTGCACACAATTTATATACAAACACAAAACAGATATAACTATATATTCTATGTATATGTGATGGATTAGGAGGGAGAGAGGATGAATATTTTTAAAAGAAGCATTGCGGTTTTACTGATTATTGCTCTTATAACACCTATGGGCGTTGCCCTTGCAGATACAATACCGGAAAAGCAAGATATACAGTCAATTGATAACGAATATTTAAAAATTTCCGTAAATCCCAAAAATGGTGGCTTTCATATAGCCACCGTCTTGGGGGACAAGCTGAATAAGGATGACAATAATAAAGATTTACTTTATCCATCCGGTGACTATGACACCTCCTTTACCACACTTAGAGTTACCAGAGATGGAAAAACTAAAGATTATATTTTTGGCGGGAAATATAGAGACAGTAAATTAGAGGAGCTTGAAAAGGATCAAACAGGCATTACCGCCCAATGGTCCGTTGACGGATTTACAGTAACACAGCGGCTGGAATTAGTGGCGGAGAAAACTCCCAACCACGGTATGGTACAAGTTGCTTATAATGTAGAGAACACCGGTGCACAAGCCGCGGATGTGCAGCTTCGTATTTTAATGGATACCGCCTTGGACAAACAGGATTATGCCTACTATGAGGTTCTAAGGGCGGGAGATACAGGCTTTGATTTGGTTACAAAGGAAACAGAGATAGAGAGTAAAGACTATGGAAATGCTTTCT
>JAAYQI010000105.1 GCA_012519385.1 Candidatus Epulonipiscium sp. | reverse complement strand
TTTTTCCTCTGTAGATGAGGTTGCAAAGGCCAACGGCCATGTTTCTATTATCTCTGTCGGTTGGGATCCAGGAATGTTTTCCATTCAAAGATTATTAGGAGAAGCCATCCTTCCAGAAGGCAAATATTATACATTCTGGGGCAAAGGTGTTAGCCAAGGACATTCTGATGCTATCAGACGTGTGCCAGGGGTAAAAAATGCCATTCAGTATACCTGCCCTGTAGAGGATGCTGTTAATGCAGCTAGAAGCGGAAGCCTCCCAGAATTGACCACTCGCCAAAAACATACTCGTCTTTGCTACGTTGTTGCAGAAGATGGCGCAAATCTTTCAGAAATTGAAAATACCATCAAAACAATGCCCAATTATTTTAGCGACTATGATACTTTTGTAAACTTCATCAGCGAAGAAGAGTTTAAAGCAAACCATACTAAAATGGCTCATGGCGGTTTTGTAATTCACAGTGGTAAAACCAACCAAAATGCCAATAATCATGTAATAGAATATTCTTTAAAATTAGATTCCAATCCTGAATTTACAGGAAGTGTTTTGGTTGCCTACGCAAGAGCTGCTTACCGTTTGGCAAAAAAAGGTGATTGCGGTGCAAAAACAGTATTCGATATTGCTCCTAGCTTAATTTCACCAAAATCTGCAGAGCAGCTTAGAAAAGAACTCCTGTAATTATTCTCATTAAAAAATTCTAATAAAATAAACGGGTTTCATGGTATCCAATGCCTTGAACCCGTTTTTTTAGTAAAAAAGTATTAGTTGTTGTTTTCTTTATCTGTCAAATATCCTTTTTTTAATGCCTCGTCAATGATTCCCAAAAAATATTCTGCAATTTCTTCAGGACCATTAAGGGTTCTTTCGTTACGCTTTAGCACTTGTGATTTATCCACATTATGCTCTAGCCAAGCTTTCCCGTCGGAAGCCAAATTCAGCATAATAGGATGTAACCTATCTAATATAGCCGCAAAATTTGCTTCCTTTGTTTTTCCTTCCTCGAATTCTTCCCATAGCTCTAGGTATTCCTTCCCCTGTTCCTCAGGTAATATACCATAAATTCTTTGTGCTGATTTTTGTTCTCTTTCCGCTTTATCTAAATTGGCAATATCATCATAGCAATAGGTATCCCCTGCATCAATTTCAACAATATCATGCATCAGTACCATCTTCATAACTTTTAAAACATCTATTTCTTCTTCAAAATATTCCGCTAGCACAAATGCCATAATTGCAAGATGCCAAGAATGCTCTGCATCGTTTTCTTTTCTATTTCCATCCGTCAGATAGGTCTGCCTAAAAATATTTTTTGCTTTGTCAATTTCTAATATAAAGTTCATTTGCTTTGCTAAGCGTTCTTTTGTCATAGTCCTACTCCTCTCCCCTTTTTAAGTAAGCAGAAAAAGGCTTTCTGGTTAAAACAGAAAGCCCTTACATTTAATTATATTTTTTAATACCAATGTCACGGCGGAAATGTTTTTTCTCAAAATCTACCATTTCTACCCCTTCATACGCTTTTTTAATCGCCTCATCAAGGCTCTCGCCGACTGCAGTAATGCCCAACACTCTGCCGCCATTGGTTACAAAATTTCCATCCTTTTTGGCTGTACCAGCATGAAAAGCCATAATACCTTTTGTCTCAAGGCTTTCAAGTCCTGTAATGGGATACCCTTTTTCATAACTTTCAGGATAACCACCGCTGGCAAGCACCACACAAACAGCCGCATTATCATACCATTCTATTTGCATTTTATCTAAAGTACCGTTGGTGCAAGCAAGCATAATTTCAAGCAAATCCGTTTTAAGACGAGGTAAAACAGCTTGTGTTTCAGGGTCACCAAAACGTGCATTGTATTCAATAACTCTCATTCCGTTTTTGGTATACATCAATCCAAAATAAATGATACCCACAAAAGGTCTGCCCTCTTTTGCCATTGCGTCTACCGTTGGCTGAAAAATAGTTTTCATGCATTCCTCATCCATTTTGTCAGTATAAAATTTGCTTGGTGAAAAAGCACCCATTCCGCCTGTATTAAGCCCCTCATCAAAATCTAAGGCTCTTTTATGATCTTGGGCACTCACCATAGGGATAACTGTTTTCCCATCGCAAAAAGATAGTATGGAAACCTCAGGCCCTTCCATAAATTCTTCAATTACAACAGTAGCTCCTGCGGCACCAAACTTTTTGTCTAACATCATTTCAGCCAAACCGCTTTGTGCTTCTTCCATTGTTTTGCAAATTAAAACACCCTTGCCCAAAGCCAAGCCGTCTGCCTTAATTACAATAGGCATTTCCTGCTTAGAAAGGTATTCCTTCGCCTTCTCATATTCCGAAAACACTTCATATTTGGCAGTGGGAATGCCATATTTTTTCATTAAATTTTTGGAAAAAGCCTTACTACTCTCCAAAATAGCAGCATTTTTCTTTGGCCCAAACACCTTCAAGCCTTCTGCCTCAAAAGCATCCACAATTCCGCCAGCCAAAGGGTCATCCATACCAATTACAGTATAATCAACAGCGTTTTTCTTTACAAAATCAATCAATCGTTCAAATTCCATAGGAGCGATAGAAACGCACTCTGCCTCCTCTGCAATGCCTGCATTCCCGGGTGCACAGTAAATTTTCTCCACCAGTGGGCTTTGTTTTAGTTTCCATACCAATGCGTGTTCTCTTCCTCCGCTACCAACTACCAAAACATTCATTTTTTATTTGCTCCCCCTTTTAAAGAATCCTAACATATTGATTTTCTACTTTTAATTTGCCATGTGCCGCCAGTTGGATTGCTTGGGGCAAAATAATCCACTCTGCCTCCTCCATCACACGCAGCTGAAGTGTTTCTGGTGTATCATTTTCTTTCACTTCCACAGCTTTTTGCAATATAATAGGGCCTGCATCCGTTTCTTCTGTCACAAAGTGAACGGTTGCACCTGTAATCTTTACACCTTTTTGTAATGCAGCCTCATGCACTTTTAATCCATAGTATCCATTGCCGCAAAAAGAAGGAATTAAGGATGGGTGAATATTGATAATGCGGTTTTTAAAAGCCTGAATAAAAATACTGCCGATTACCACCATAAACCCTGCCATCACAACCAAATCTACCTCTCTGTTTTGCATATGCAAAACCAAAGCTTGTTGGTATTCCTCATCTGTTTCAAAATCTTTTTTCCGAATGCATACGCCTTCAATGCCATGCTTTTTTGCACGCTCAAGGGCATAAGCGTTTGGATTAGAGCTGACTAATGTTACAATTTTTGTATCTGTAATCTTTCCTGCATCAATGGCATCAATAATCGCTTGAAAATTAGTACCTCCGCCCGAAACCAGAATACCTATTTTAAACATATCTCTACCTCTTTTTCATCGGAGATAATTTTGCCGATTACATATGCTTCTTCTCCCATGGCATGAACTGTTTCCATCACAGCATCCACATTTTCTTCGGCCACAACCAACACCATGCCAATACCCATATTAAAGGTATTATACATATGAAGTCTTTCCACATCTCCTGTTTTCTGCATTAAGTCAAAAATGGGAGGTACAGGCCAAGTCCCTTCTTCAATAAAGGCACAAAGCTTCTTTTCTTTGGGAATGCATCTAGGAATATTTTCAATAAAGCCGCCGCCTGTAATATTACTAATTCCCTTTATCTCAACTTTACCTATTAAATTCAAAATTTCTTTTACATATATTTTTGTAGGTATTAATAACGCTTCTCCCAATGTCATACCAAGTGTTTCCACATATTCCTGACATTTTTCTTCCGTTAAGCGGAAAATTTTTCTTACCAAGGAGTATCCATTGCTATGGATTCCGCTAGAAGGTAAGCCAATGATGATATCGCCTTCTTTGATGTTTTCTCCGTTGATAATTTTTTCTTTATCTACAACACCTACAGCAAAGCCAGCCATATCATATTCCCCTTCGGGATAAAAACCAGGCATCTCGGCTGTTTCTCCTCCGATAAGTGCGCAGTTGGCTTGTCGACAACCTTCTGCCACTCCGCTTACAATTTCTGCAATTCTTTCAGGAACATTTTTACCGCAAGCAATATAATCCAAGAAAAATAAGGGCTGTGCTCCATTGCAAATAATATCATTGACACACATTGCCACGCAGTCAATGCCTACAGTCGTATGCTTGTCCTGTAAAAATGCAACCTTTAACTTTGTTCCAACGCCATCCGTACCGGAAATCAGTACGGGTTCTTTCATGTTCAAGCTGCCCAAAGAGAACATACCGCCAAATCCGCCGATATCAGTCAAAACCTCTTTACGAAATGTACTTTGTACGTGTTCCCGCATTAACTTCACTGATTGATAACCAGCCTCCACATCAACACCGGCATCCTTGTAATCAAGACCCATTTTCTTTCCTCCTCGTATCCTTGGTTTTCCTAAACCACTTAACAGCGTACCGATTTTAAAAAAATTGCAGTATAATTGTAATATCTTAAAATCTGAGAATACTACACCTGATATCTTCAATTACTTCTGCAAAAAGCAAAACAGATTTCTACTACGAAACCTGCTTTTATCTAGCCTTATTACTACGTACTATTTATAACATATTTCACATAAAAAATCAATTATAACACCGATTGTATCGTTTTCGTGCTATTGCATTTATTTCGACAGTTTCACCTATCTCCTATCTTTGTGTTTGACAATGTATTTTGTTTTGATTATATTTATAATTAAAATACAAAAAAGAGAAATTTTAACTGTCCTGATGTATAAAAACAATGGGAAATAAGGAGAAAAATATGTATAAATTAGCTGTATTGGATATTGATGGAACATTATTGGACAGCAAAGGCTGCATTACAAAAAAAACCCTTCAAACCATCCGTGCTGTCGAAAAGCAAGGAGGAATTGTAACAATTTGTACCGGCAGAAATATCCGTAAGTCTCTGCCCGTAGTAAAGAAGTCTGGAATACAAGTCCCTTTTGCCTGCATAGATGGCACATTACTATTTGACCCAATCAAGCGCACTGCTGTGCATGATTTACCCTTAAGCAGAGAAGAAATTCATTTTATATTAGATGCGGCAGTAAATGAAGATGCCTTTGTGGAAGTAAATAATGGACAAATTTATTATAAATTTGCAAAAAAGGAACCTTTATATCAATATGATATTTTTAATAAACGAACCTTTTTAGGCCGAATCAAAAGCTACCATGGTGGTGTCCGCTATGTTAAAAAATTCGATATTATGCGTACCATCCCCGACCCTGTGTACCAAATTGTAATTGCCGCAGAGCCTGAGATTACTAAAAAAATCAAAGATACTATTATAAAATTTGATAACGGTCAACTGGAAATTAGAGATAATTTGTGGGAAAAATATTTGTTTATCAGCAGAAAAGGTGCCACAAAATCTATGGCTATGGAGCGTTTGTGTAACTATTTTCAAGTTCCTATGGAAAAAACCATTGCCATCGGGGATGAACAAAATGATATTGATATGCTAGAAAAAGCAGGTATGGGAATTGCCATGGGCAATGCCTCGGAAAATGTAAAAGCAGTTGCAGACTATATCACCCTATCTAACGATGCAGATGGTGTAGCCGATGCTCTACAAAAATTTTTCTTACGCTGAAAGGAGGTTGCATCTATGGATTTATTTGAATATCAACGGCAAACATTTGGAAAAAAAGAAGCCCCTTTAGCGGCGAGGATGCGCCCTACCACATTAGAAGACTTTGTTGGGCAAGAGCATATCGTAGGAAAAAATAAACTCCTCTATCGTGCTATAAAAAGTGATAGACTTCGCTCGGTCTTATTTTATGGCCCCCCTGGAACTGGAAAAACAACTTTGGCAAAGGTCATTGCAAATACTACAAAAAGTGAATTCCTACAATTAAACGCCACCACCTCCGGCATAAAAGATATTAAAGAAACCATTGTAAAAGCACAGGATTCCTTCGGAATGTATCAAAAAAGGACTATTCTTTTTATTGATGAAATCCATCGTTTTAATAAAACACAGCAAGATGCCTTATTACCCCATGTAGAGGATGGAACCATTATCTTAATTGGAGCCACTACAGAAAATCCGTATTTTGAAGTAAACCCCGCCTTGGTATCTCGTTCTATTGTATTTCAGCTACAAAAACTTACCCAAAAAGATATTGCCCTCATTATAAAGAAGGCTCTCATGGATACAGAAAAAGGCTTAGGTATGTATCATGCTGAAATTGAGGAGGACGCTCTGCATTTTTTAGCTGATATTTCCAACGGAGATGCTCGTACAGCCTTAAATGCCATTGAACTTGCTGTATTAACTAGTGATAAAGATAAGGATGGAAAGCTAAGAATCACAATGGAAATCGCTCAAGATTGTATTCAGAAGCGAGCATTAAATTATGATAAAGCAGGCGATAACCACTACGATACCATCTCCGCTTTTATCAAAAGTATGCGTGGCTCTGACCCTGATGCAGCGCTATATTACTTAGCAAAAATGCTTTATGCAGGAGAAGACCCTAAATTTATTGCAAGACGTATTGTCATCTGTGCTTCAGAAGATATCGGAAATGCCGACCCCCATGCTTTACAAGTAGCTGTTGCCGCCGCACAAGCAACAAACTTTATTGGAATGCCTGAGTGCCGTATTATTCTGGCACAAGCTGTTACCTATCTGTCCTGCGCTCCCAAAAGCAATGCTTCTTATCTGGCGATTGATAAAGCTCTGCAAGCTGTGAAAACGGTTCAGGTATCGTCTATACCTGTTCATCTCAAGGATTCTCATTATGCAGGCGCTAAAGAAATGGGCAATGGCTTGGGCTATCGGTATGCCCATGATTATCCTGGTCATTATGTAAAACAGCAGTATCTTCCCGATGAATTATGTGGAACGGTATTTTATGAGCCTACAGAAAACGGACTGGAAAAGAAAATAAAAGATTCCTTAAAGCGACTTCGTGGAGAATTGTCGTGAATCAGATATTTAGCATTTTTTGGCAGAATCCATAGTGATTCCATATAAATACTATCATTTCCTTGTATTTATAGTATTTTAGCGCTTTGTGAAAATATAAATGGAAATAGAATTACCATAAAGTACCATTGTTTCTTCTTTTTAGGTATGGTATTATATGTATGTAATAAGTAGTTAACAATTAGTAATACTTACGTAATATAAAAGGAGGAATTTACTTTATGAAAAAAATAAGAACTGCATTTTTAACTGCCGCTTTGGCTTGTTCCATGTCTACAGGTGTATTCGCAGCTAGCTGCCCTCTTACAGAAGCATTGACTTCAGGAAACTCTTCACAGCTACAAAGTATGCTTAGTAACAACTCTACATATCAGAACTTGATGAACAATAAAACCAATATCTCCCAGTTGGGCAATATAGATTTATCTTCCCTTCTGTCAAAAGGCGGCACCAACTGCACAAAAGATGCTAAAACAAATCTTAACAATTTAGCAACAAAATTAAATACTTCTGTAAAAAATAACGGATTAAATTGTACTTCCAATAAGGGTACTATTGGAAAAATTAATACTAACAGCCCTTCCTGCTCTGGCCCTTCTTGCAATGATGCAAAAGGAAATGCTTCCTGTGAAGGCAATACCTGTGACGGTACAGATGGAAAATCCGACTGCAACGGCCCTTCCTGCAATGTAACAGATACCAAAACAGAAACTCCAGTAAATAATAACTCCGGCAACAACAATTCCAGCAATAACATTGGTAATGTAGTAGAAACTCCTTCCACCAACCAAGCTACATCTGAATCCCAATACGTTGCAGAAGTAGTAAGATTGGTAAATGTGGAGAGAGCAAAAGCAGGCTTAAGCCCTGTAACTGCTGATACAAAAATTTCTGCTGCTGCATTGGTTCGTTCCAAAGAACAAGTTCAGTCCTTCTCTCACACACGCCCTAATGGAAGCAGCTGCTTTACTGTATTGGCAGAACAAGGTGTAACTTATAGAGGTGCAGGCGAAAACATTGCTATGGGACAAAAGACACCTGCTGCCGTAATGCAGGCATGGATGAACTCCGAAGGTCATAGAGCAAATATTTTAAACAAAAACTTTACTAAAATCGGTGTAGGCTATTATGTAAATGGCGGAACCGCTTACTGGACACAGTTATTCACATATTAATATATGAACATCCTGCTATCTTTGAAGATTAGCCCTAATAAATGTATAAAAAACAGAGACTTTCTTTCATCAGAAATGTCTCTGTTTTTTGTTCAAAAAGGTGATACCTTTTTTTAGGCATTGCTTGAATGCAGTGGGCATAGCGTAGTCTTTTTGCAATTCTTCCAAAGATACCCATAGGATATCTTCCTGCATATCATCTATTTTAATAACCTCTACATAATAGCAATCCATATCCCACTGAATATGGGTAAAAATATGCTTTGCTTTGCCTAGATTCTCAATATTTGCTTCCAATATTCCCAGTTCTTTCAAATATGCAAAAACATTGCTGTCTTCCGCTTCAATATTGTTTGGCAACTCCCATAAACCTTTTAATAGTCCACGAGATTCTCTTTTACGAATACAAACTTTTCCATCTTTTTCTATAAAAAATACATTTCTTTTTTCCAATACTCGATTTTTCTTTTCCGATTTTACAGGAAAATCAAGCACCCTATTTTTAAAATATGCATAACACGCCTCACGAATGGGGCATTTGGGGCATAAAGGCATCCCATTTGGCAAGCAAATTGCCGCCCCTAACTCCATCAATGCTTGGTTTAATTGTCGGGGAGAATGGTTGGATAATATCACTTGCACCTTTTGGGTTAATTCCTTTTTTACCATAGGTTGTGTGCAAACCCGTTCCTCCCCTAAAATTCTGGATAATACACGAATCACATTACCATCTACTGCAGGATAAGGTAAATCATACGCTATAGAAGCAATGGCTCCTGCTGTATATTCGCCGATTCCTGGTAACTTTAGTAATAAGGAATACTCTTTGGGTATCTCTCCTTGATACTCCTCCATGATTATTTTTGCGGCTTTTTGCAAGTTTCTGGCCCGATTGTAATATCCTAACCCTTCCCACAATTTCATAAGGACATCTTCCTGCACAAAAGCAAGTGTTTTTACATCAGGTATTCTTTCCAAAAATCGTTGAAAATATGGTTTTACTGCTTCAACTCTTGTTTGTTGAAGCATAATTTCAGATATCCATACACGATAAGCTGTGGGCTCTTCTCTCCAAGGCAAAATCCGTGCTTCTTTTTCATACCACTTCAGCAAGGGTTTGCCGATTTCCTTCCAATCCATAGATGTCTCCGTTCTTTTTCTGTGTAACCATTTTAACATTAGCGTATCTTAAAAAATTTGAAATACATAGGTATTAACATAGCACCTATGCTATTGCCTACGGTTACAATAGCCGTTACCGTTACAGCTCTTACCGACCACGCATTTGCTATGCTAAAATAGAACATATTTGCTATCACGTGTTCAAATCCACTTAATATAAATACCATGACAGGTAAAAATATGGCAGCCATTTTCACCGTTGAGCCTGTATTATTTTGATAAGTATCTACTGCTATAAACATGAGGATACCACAAAAAATTCCCAAAAAAAACAAGCTAATATTTCCATCTGATAACTTCATAGCAGCAATTTTTTCAAAATTTTTTAGATTTTGAAAAATTCTTGTTTGCTGTACCGCTTTTGCCATAAGAAATGTGCCTATCAGATTTCCAATCCATGTTACCGCCAATTCCCAGATATAATCTAAGTTTTTGAGAGGAAGATATCCAATTCTTCCAGTATATAAATGCAACTGGAAGCCAACCACTGTAAATAAACCTACTGCAAACAAGAAAGAACCAAGCACTGAATTTTCAACAGATAAAAATATAGTACCACCCATACCTATCATAATTCCCGCCAATATAGCCGATACTAGTTGTCTGACTTTCTCCATACACTTCCCCACTTTCTATAAGCAGTTATTCTTTTTTCAATCTTAATACTATGGTCGTCTTTATTATAATTTACATTTATATGCATATCATACTAAAAATCGCATTTTCTGTCAATTATTAACATTTTGACTTTCTTTCCACTTGCCATAGCCATACTGGAACCTATACCGCCAAATAAAAAATGCAGAAACTATTACTGTTAAAAATTCTGCAAAAGGAACCGTCAGCCATATGCCTGTGATACCAAGCCATTTGGGCAATATAATAATTCCCAGTACAAAAAAACCAAGTGTCCTCAAAAAAGAAATAAAAGCCGAAACGCCCCCGTTAGAAAATGCCGTAAACATTCCTGATGTAAAAACATTGATTCCATCAAATAAAAAAGCTATAGAAAATATACGAAAAGCGGATACCGTAATATCAAAAAGGGCAGTATCTCTCCCTGCAAAAACCGCCGTCAAATTACCTGCTATCATTT
>JAAYQI010000104.1 GCA_012519385.1 Candidatus Epulonipiscium sp. | reverse complement strand
TTACGGTTTCATACGCGTAGCTAGGGTCTGAAAATTCTAATGACTTTAACGCATTCACATAGCTAGCAACGGTACTTTCAATCATTTCTTCCAGTTCTGATACTGCTGTATCTGAGAAATTAATGTTTTCTTCCAGCATTGCATCTGCCATATCTTCAATATTTTCACAATGGTCACCTACACGTTCCATATCTCCTACTACATTAAGTAAGGAGGTTACTTTTGAGTTCTCACGGTCGCTGATATGGGTATTACATATCTTTACCAAATACTGTGAAATTCCGTCGCACAAGTTATCAATTACATTCTCCCTACGACGTACATTGGCGATTTTCTCTGTATCTCTTTCTAGCAAGGCAGATACCGCGGTTTTCATATTTTCTTCTACAATGTGTCCCATACGTACTACTTCTTGTATCGCACACTGTACGGCAATGCTAGGTGTTTCCAACACACGATCGTCCAAATGAACCAATTCACTTTCATCCACTTCAGCAGTATCCGATACACGGTTCATCTTCTTTGCCAAAGTAATAATATAACCAGAGAAAGGAAAGAGAGATACTGTTGTCGCAATATTAAATGCCGTATGGATTGCACTGATTTGTGTCTGGGTAATCAATACCATACCTTGAAGGGGATTGATTGCTTTGAAATAAACAATGGCCATAATACTAAAAATAATAGTTCCAATTATGTTAAATAACAAGTGCATATACGCTGCTGATTTTGCATTTCTGCTGGCTCCTATACTAGAAAGGAGTGCCGTAATACAAGTACCGATATTTTGTCCCATAATGATGTATACGGCCGCATTGAAGGGAATTAAGCCTGATGCCGCAAGGGTTTGCAGTATTCCTACAGAAGCTGAGGAGCTTTGAATGATTGCAGTTACTGCCGCACCAGCAAGAACGCCCAGCATAGGGTTGTGACCTAATGTTACAAATACTGTTTTAAATGTTTCAGATTCTCTCAGCGGATATACTGCTGCTGACATCATTTCAATACCAATAAACAATATACCAAAACCAATAATAATAGATGCCACTTCTTTTCTGCTTGGTTTTTTAGCAGTTACTAAAATAATAACACCCGCCATTACCGCTAAAGGTGCTATTGTAGTGGGGCTTAAAAACTTGGCCCATTCCACACTAGATACAAGCCATCCTGTAGCAGTTGTACCAATATTTGCACCCATGATTACACTCATAGCCTGTGTTAAATTCATAAGGCCTGCATTTACAAAGCCTACCACCATAACCGTGGTAGCAGAGGAGCTTTGAATAATAGCTGTTACACCTGCTCCCAGTAATACACCCATGAACTTGTTTTGTGTCAAAACTTCTAATAACTTCTTCATTTTATTCCCAGCGGCATTTTGAAGTCCCTGAGCCATAATCTGCATACCGTAGATAAACATGGCTAGTCCACCAACAAAGGGAATAATAATTTCGGAATAACTCATTTATGGCCTCCTCAATAGTCTTATAACCCAATCATTTCTTAAATCTTAAATCATCCTTAAATAATTTAACACCTCTTTGGCTAGAATTCAATAAACTTTACACAATTTTAACATTTATGATTACTGATAAATGCGATATTTATAACCAACAATATTATAGCCTTTTCTGCAAAAAAATAAAGCCCATTCCTCATTACTTTATGAGAAACAGGCTTTAAAAAGCATTATACTAATTCAATAATTACTTCTGGAGCGCCGTCGCCTTTACGCATACCTAATTTAATAATTCTGGTATATCCACCTTTACGGTCAACATACTTAGGTGCGATTTCATCAAACAACTTAGCTACCATATCTACTTCTTTGCTTAAGCTTCTTACTTTCTTTCCATCTTTTGGTACTTCAGTAACAGGATAGAGAATGCTGAGCATTTTGCGTCTTGCATTCATTCTGGAAGGCTTATCTTTCTTGATTGTTTTCTTTACTTCATCGTAAACAGTAACTTTTTTGCCGTTTACAACTTCCTTCACACGTTTGCCATTGCTATCCT
This sequence comes from Candidatus Epulonipiscium sp., assembly GCA_012519385.1. GTDB lineage: Bacteria > Bacillota > Clostridia > Lachnospirales > Anaerotignaceae > JAAYQI01. The sequence goes on along the minus strand of JAAYQI010000104.1, from coordinate 21,624 downwards.
TTTTTGGTACCTTTACCATTACTTCAACTTCTTCAAAGTTGTCTTTTTCTTTTACTGCAAGTGTTATTAACTTTTCAGCAATTCTTCTTACTTCTTTTGCTCTTGTTTCAGTTGTTTTAATCTTTCCGTGATATAAAAGATTGGTAACCTGATTTCTTAAAAGAGCTTTTCTTTGTGGTGTTGTACGTCCAAGCTTTCTATAACCTGATGCATTCATTACGAATCCTCCTTGTTATCCCATATGAAACTTACCCCGTAAAAACTGCTCATCGGGCTTACGTCTTTACGTAATTTCATACGTCAATTATACTTTATTATTCATCACTGGGTTTTAATGCTAAGCCCAGCTCCGCCATTTTGTTTAAAACCTCTTCCAAGGATTTGCGTCCGAGGTTTCTTACCTTCATCATTTCCTCTTCTGTCTTATTTGCCAAATCCTCAACAGTATTAATGCCGGCACGTTTTAGGCAGTTGTAGGAACGTACGGAAAGGTCTAATTCTTCTATGCTCATTTCCAGCACTTTTTCCTTCTTGCCTTCTTCTTTTTCCACCATTATTTCTGCATTTTTTGCATTATCGGATAAGTCAATGAAAAGGTTTAAATGTTCATTCAAGATTTTTGCACCATAGCTGACTGCATCATCGGGAGCTATTGTTCCGTTTGTCCAAACCTCTAATGTCAATTTATCATAGTCTGTAATTTGACCAACACGAGTATTTTCCACAAGGAAGTTTACTCTTGTTACTGGTGTAAAAATACTGTCTACAGGAAGCATACCTATAGGCTGATCTTCCTTTTTATTTTTATCACTGCCAATGTAGCCACGACCCTTGTTAATCGTAATTTCCATATAGAGTTTGCTGCCAGAACCGCCGCTCAATGTAGCAATATGATGATCTGGGTTCAAAATCTCAATATCACTATCGGCTTTGATATCAGAGCCCTTTACTTCTCTTTCGCCTTCCACGTCGATATAAGCCATTTTAGGCTCATTACCTTCGCTGGTATTTTTAATTGCAAGGCCCTTTAAATTCAGAATAATCTCGGTTACATCTTCCTTTACACCGGGAATTACGCTGAACTCATGAAGTACACCATCAATCTTTACATTGCTCACAGCTGCACCGGGCAATGATGACAACAAAATTCTTCTCAAAGAATTTCCTAACGTTGTAGCATAGCCTCTTTCCAATGGTTCCACTACAAATTTCCCATAAGTTCCATCTGGTGTCATCTCAGCAATTTCAATGCGAGGTTTCTCAAATTCAAACACTCATTCAAACCTCCCTTTTTATGATAGATTGGCCGCAAGTTATACTTGCGGCTTAAAAACTGACTTTTTTATGGTATAACTAATTATTATTTAGAGTACAACTCAACGATGAATGTTTCCTCTACAGGAACGTCAATCTGTGCTCTTTGTGGTTTGGAAACAACACTTCCGCTTAATGTGTCATGGTTTGCTGTCAACCATTCAGGAACAATTCTGCTTCCTGTTACATCCAAAATATCTTTGTATCTTTGGATATCTTTGTATTTTTCCTTAATTTCCACAACGTCGCCAGGTTTTACCTGATAAGAAGGGATATCAACAGGTTTTCCATTTACTAAAACGTGTTTGTGGCGAACAATCTGTCTTGCTTCTTTTCTTGTTCTGCCATATCCCAAACGGAACATTACGTTGTCTAATCTTAACTCCAAAAGCATAAGCAGGTTTTCACCAGGGATACCTTCTTTTTTTGCAATCTGCTCTGCTTTTGCATAGTAACCTCTAAATTGTTTTTCCAAAACTCCATAAATGAATTTTGCTTTTTGTTTTTCTCTTAATTGAAGGCCGTACTCGCTTAATTTCTTGCCAGCTCTCAAGTTTTGTTTCTTGGATTTTTTATCAATTCCTAAAAAGATAGGATCAAGATTTAATGATCTACATCTTTTTAAAACGGGAACTCTATCTCTTGCCATTTATTCTGCACCTCCTGTTAGATTAAACTCTTCTGCGTTTTGGTGGTCTACATCCGTTGTGAGGAACTGGAGTAACGTCTTTAATCATTGTTACATCGAGTCCTGCTGCCTGAAGGGCACGGATTGCCGCCTCACGTCCTGAACCAGGTCCTTTTACAAATACCTCAACTGTTTTTAAGCCATAGTCAGAAGCAGCTTTTGCAGCGGTATCTGCTGCCATCTGAGCAGCATAAGGTGTGGATTTTCTGGAACCTCTAAAACCTAACTGTCCGGCACTAGCCCAAGAAAGAGCATTTCCTGCCGCATCTGTAATTGTTACTATTGTATTATTAAAAGTTGACTGAATGTGCGCCTGTCCACGTTCTACACGTCTTCTGTCACGGCGTCTGCGAGTAGTCGTCTTTTTAACAGCTTTCTTTGCCATTTAACCTCAAACCTCCTTCAGAATTACTTATTTCTTCTTATTCGCAACTGTTTTTCTAGGGCCTTTTCTTGTTCTGGCATTAGTTTTAGTTTTCTGACCTCTTACTGGAAGGCCTTTTCTATGACGAATTCCTCTGTAGCAGCCGATTTCAACAAGACGTTTGATATTTAAAGCAATTTCACGTCTTAAATCACCTTCAACTTTTTGGGATTTATCAATAACATCACGAATTCTTGCAACTTCATCATCTGTCAAATCTCTAACTCTTGTGTCAGGATTTACACCAGCTTCTTTTAAAATTCTATTTGCACTTGGACGACCAATTCCGAATACATAGGTCAAGCCGATCTCAACGCGCTTCTCTCTTGGTAAGTCTACACCAGCAATACGTGCCATGTATGATTTGCACCTCCTGAATAATTAACTTCTCTATATCAATAAAATGAATTTAACTTGTTTACGATGCTCTTCAGGCATACAAATAGAGAAATAGACCGTCAGCCTATCAGCCGCCTCTACTATTAACTGTATGCTCCTTTTAGCATATTGACGGATTTATCAGTGGCTTAAAAGGGCGCCTGACCCTTTATCGGCCATACACAGATTATCAGCCTTGTTTTTGTTTATGTTTTGGATTTTCACAAATGACCATTACATGACCTTTTCTTTTGATAATTCTGCATTTTTCACACATCGGTTTTACAGATGGTCTCACTTTCATTGTGATCGCTCCTTCCTTATTTTGCTCTCCAGATGATTCTTCCTTTGGTTAAATCATAAGGAGACATTTCAATTAATACTTTATCTCCTGGTAAAATTCTTATAAAATTCATACGAAGCTTGCCGGAAATATGCGCCAGTATCTGGTGACCGTTTTCCAGTTCCACCTGAAACATGGCATTGGGTAATTTCTCCAATACGGTTCCTTCTACTTCAATAACATCATCTTTAGACAAGGCTTAGAACCTCCTTATTTATTACCTTCTTTTTCACTATATTCCTTTAAAACTTTAACGATATCCGCATTAATAACGTAGTCTTTTTCCTCAAGTTTCTTTTGTAAAGCATAATTAATATAATTTGTAGGCTGTATATGCTTTACCTTTTTCCTCTTGGGTTTTTCCAAAGTCCTTCTTTTTCCATCCGCCAAATAGACATATTCCCCTTCGACCGAAAGAATCAGCAAGGCATCTCCTTTGTCATGACCACTTTTTGAATAAACCACTTGCCCGACTGTATATTCCATTACCGCCACCTCAAGTTGTACGTCTTCTGTCTTTTAGGGTAATAATGTGAAAATTTCCGGTTCACCCTGAGTAATGAGTACCGTGTTTTCATAATGAGCTGCATAAAGCCCGTCAGCAGTAACGGCCGTCCAGCCGTCTGACAAAACCTTTATTTTCCGGCTTCCCATATTTACCATAGGCTCAATAGCTAGCACCATTCCGCTTTCTAGACGAACGCCTCGGCCTGGCACTTTATAATTTGGAACCTCCGGACTTTCATGCAGATTCCTTCCGATTCCATGCCCTACGTATTCTCGTACCACAGAAAAACCGTTTTCTTCCACATAAGTTTGAATTGCGGCACCGATTTCGTTTAAGAAGTGACCGCTTTTTGCAAATCGGATTCCTTCAAAAAAACTTTGCCGTGTCACATCCATCAGTCGCCCGGCTTCCGGTGAAACCTCTCCTACTCCGTAAGTTCTGGCACAATCACCGTGATAACCATGTATATAGCTTCCCATATCAATGCTGATAATGTCTCCTTCTTGTAGCTTTCGCTTGCTTGGAATTCCATGCACTATTTCCTCATTGACAGAGGTGCAAATAGAACCGGGGAATCCCCCATATCCTTTGAAAGAAGGCACTGCCCCTTGACTTCTGATGAAATCTTCGGCAATTTTATCCAATTCCAATGTTGTAATTCCCGGCTTTATTTCAGCACGAAGAATTTCATCCAACTTGACTAAAATTCTTCCAGCTACACGCATTTTTTCGATTTGTTCCTGGGTTTTAATTGTTATTCTCATGCTTATGCTAATGCTCCTAACTCTTGGATAATCGCCTTGGTGATATCCTCCAGTTGTCCTGTTCCGTCTACCTCAAAGAGAATACCCTTTTTCTTATAGTATTCCACCAAAGGTTCTGACTGGTCATGAAATGTCTTTAATCGCGCTTTTCCTGCCTCCAAAGTATCGTCCTTACGCTGTATTAACCCTTCTTGGCAAACATCGCAGATACCTGCAACCTTTGATGGAAGAGAAATCTTATTGTAGGATGCTCCGCATTTAGGGCAAGTTTCTCTAGCAGTAATTCGTTGTAACATCAACTCATCTGGCGCATTAATGTAGATTGCTTTGTCAATATGAACCATTTCCTCAAGTTTTTCCGCCTGTACTTCTGTACGGGGAAAACCGTCTAAAATAAAACCGCTCTTGCAATCGTCTTGTTTAATGCGTTCTTGCACAATCGCAATAATCAATTCATCTGGAACCAAGCCACCAGAAGCCATGATACTTTTTGCCTGATTTCCTAGCTCAGTACCTTTACTCACTTCTTCACGCAACATATCTCCTGTGGAAATATACGCAAGCTTGTAATATTCTACTAATTTTCTTGCTTGCGTACCCTTTCCAGCTGCAGGTGCACCAATCAGCACTAATCTCATACTAAAAACCCCTTCTTTCTGCTTCCCTTGAAACTCTTGGGAAATGCACCGCATTCCCCAAAAAGTTGAAATCAATCATTCAAAAACCCCTTGTAATGGCGCATCAAAAGCTGTGATTCTAATGCTTTCACAATATCCAATGCTACACCAACGACAATGATCAGCGTTGTTCCACCAAAACCGACGTTTACTTTAAATATCCATTGAAGAAGTACTGGTACCAGTGCCAGTAAAGAATAACAAATAGCACCTACCAAGGTAATACGGCTTACCACTCTGGTAATATAATTACTAGTTGGCTGCCCAGGACGAATTCCTGGAATAAAGCCGCCGTTTTTCTTCATATTTACTGCAATTTCATTTGGATTGATTACGATTGAAGTATAGAAATAAGTGAAGAAAATAATCAAAACAACATACAGTGCTGCTCCAACGGGATGTGTCATCCTCAGTATTTCAATTATCTTTGTAAAAGTTGCTCCTTTGTTTGCCACAAATCCACCGATTGTTTCAGGAAACTGCAACAAAGAAATCGCAAAAATAATTGAGATAACACCCGAGGTATTCACTTTAATTGGCATAAAAGTACTTCTACCGCCAACTTGCTTGCGTCCCGCCATTTTGGAAGAATATTGTACAGGAAGTCTTCTTTCCCCACCATTTAGGTATATGATAAATACCAGTACAACAATCAGAATAAGCAAAATACCAATCACTTTTGCCCAACCAGCCATACCAGAACCAGTTGCTGTATAATACAAACTGGTGATTCCAGCAGGAAGGTTAGAAACGATGTTGATAAAAATAACCATAGAGGACCCATTTCCTACGCCTTTTGCAGTAATCTGCTCTGCCAACCACATGATAAATGTAGATCCGCATACCAGAGAAACTACAGCAGTACTATACACCAAAGGGCTTCTAGATAAAAACATATTATTATAACTATATGTTACACCAATACCCTGTATCAACGCAAGAACTACTGTTAAATAACGGCTGTAAGATTGGATTTTCTTTCTGCCATCCTCGCCCTCTTTCGACAACTGCTCCAATTTTGGTATTGCAATAGTCAAAAGCTGCATGATAATGGATGATGTGATATAAGGACCAATACCCATTGCAAAGATGGACCATCGGGAATTGGCGCCACCGGCAATAATATTGTACAATGTTCCCGATGAATTTAATTGTTGAGCGGCTTTCACGCCAACAACATCAATTCCCGGAATTGCAATCACAGTACCCAGTCTAATGATAGCAAAAATCATCAAGGTGTAAAGAATCTTGTTACGAATTTCTTTCACCTTCCATGAATTGATGAAAATATTCAACAATTAAATCACCTCTGCTTTTCCGCCGGCTGCCTCAATCTTTTCTACAGCAGTTTTGCTAAACTGATGTACTTTGATTGTAAGCTTTTTATCAAGTTCTCCAACACCAAGGATTTTTACACCATCTTTTGGATTACTGATTAAACCAACAGCTTTTAAAGCATCGATGTCTACAATGGAATCATTGTCAAATACATTTAATGAATCTACGTTAATTACAATAATTTCTTTAGAATTTCTGCATTTGAAGCCTCTCTTAGGAAGTCTTCTGTAAAGCGGCATCTGTCCGCCTTCAAATCCTGTTTTTCCGCCGGAACCAGAACGTGCTCCCTGACCTTTGTGTCCTCTTCCAGCAGTTTTGCCGTTTCCAGAACCATGGCCTCTGCCTCTTCTCCAGTTACTTTGTCTGGAACCTTCTGCAGGTCTTAATTCGCTTAAGTTCATTTTGGCACCTCCTTAATCGCTTTAAAAAATTAAATCTCTTCCACCTTTACTAGATGGCTCACCTGACTAATCATGCCTCTAATGGCTGCATTGTCTTGTTGTGTTACACTACTATTGAGCTTTCTTAAACCTAAAGCCTGAATTGTCTTTTTGTGTTTAGGAATTGCTCCAATTGTTGATTTCACTAATGTGATTTTTAATTCGGCCACTGTTAATTCCTCCTTATCCTAAGAGCTCTTCTACAGTAATCCCACGTAATTTTGCAACTTGTTCCGGAGTAGTTGCTCTGGATAATCCTTCAATGGTTGCGCTTACTACATTACGTTTGTTATTGGAGCCTAAGGATTTTGTTCTAATATTACGTATACCTGCAAGTTCTAATACCGCACGAGCAGGACCTCCGGCGATAACACCAGTACCTTCAGGAGCTGGCATCATTAATACGCTTGCGCTACCGTATTTTCCTGTAACATCGTGGTAGATGCTGTCCACATCATTTCTTTCAACAAGAATGATGTTTTTCATTGCATCTTCTTTACCTTTACGGATTGCATCAGGAATTTCAGATGCTTTTCCAAGGCCACAGCCTACGTGTCCGTTTCCATCTCCTACCACAACTAATGCGGCAAATCTGAAAGTACGTCCACCTTTAACAACCTTTGTTACACGGTTGATAGTTACTACTTTATCTTTAAGATCTAGAGTACTTGGATCGATTCTCTTCAACTTGTCTTCCTCCTTGCCTTAGAATTGTAGGCCAGCTTCTCTTGCTGCCTCAGCCAATGCCTGAATCTTGCCGTGGTAGATAAAGCCGCTACGATCAAAAACTACTTCTGTAATTCCTTTATCCAAAGCCTTTTTGGCAATTACTTCACCAACTACTTTTGCAGCTTCAACATTGGATGTGCGCTCAAGCTTACTTGCTATGTCTGCTTCCATAGTGGATGCAGAAACCAAAGTGTTTTGAGCAACATCATCAATAATCTGTGCATAAATGTGTTTATTAGATCTAAACACAGCCAATCTTGGTTGTTGTGCGGTTCCGTTTATTTTATTACGGATTCTGTAGTGACGTTTCACTCTGGCCGCAGTACGTGATGGCTTAATTATCATGTGGATTTCACTCCTTTTACTTTCTTCTCAAATTAGTCACTTTCCGATATAAACAATTTTCTTTGTAGATAGTTTAAGCAGCAGCATTGCTGTAGCCTACTTTAAACTCTAGCTGAATAAGATAATTATTTCTTACCGGTCTTACCAACTTTACGTCTAATAGTTTCATCAGCATATTTAATGCCTTTTCCTTTATAAGGTTCCGGAGGGCGTTTTCCTCTGATTTCAGCAGCAAACTGACCAACCTTTTCCTTGTCAATTCCTTTTACTGTAATTTTGTTCTGACCTTCCAAAATTGTTTCAATTCCTTCTGGGTCTTCCATTTCTACAGGGTGGGAATATCCTAATGTCAATGTTAATTTTTTACCGGATTTCGCAGCTCTGTAACCAACGCCGTTTACTTCCAGAACTTTCTGATATCCTTCTGTAACACCTACTACCATGTTAAAAATGAGTGTACGTGTTAAGCCGTGTAATGCTCTGTGTTTCTTTAAATCACTAGGTCTTGTTACAACAATCTGACCATCTTCAATTGCGATGTTCATGTCATCTGCTAACTTACGTTCCAAAGTTCCCTTAGGACCTTTTACTGTAAGGAAGTTACCTTCGCCAATTTTTACATCAACTCCTGCTGGAATTGCAACTGGCAGCTTACCAATACGTGACATGTTCTGCACCTCCTATTTTCTATCTTACCAGATATAAGCTATAACTTCTCCGCCGATACCAGCGTTTCTAGCCTGCTTATCTGTCATTAATCCTTGACTTGTGGAAATAATTGCGGTACCTAAGCCACCTAAAACTCTAGGAAGCTCTTCTTTTCCTGCAAAAACTCTAAGTCCTGGCTTAGAAATTCTTTTCAGGCCTGTAATTACCTTTTCATTTTTATCTTTTCCATATTTTAAGCTGATTCTGATGGTACCTTTAACGCCATCTTCAATCACTTCATAACCCTTAACATAGCCTTCTTTTGTTAATATTTCAGCGATTGCCTTCTTCATTTTTGAGGAAGGAACATCAACCGTATCATGTTTCGCAGTATTACCATTTCTGATTCTTGTGAGCATATCTGCAATTGGGTCGCTCATTGACATATGAAAATCCTCCTTTCTATTACCAGCTAGCTTTCTTTACTCCCGGTATCTGTCCTTTGTATGCTAATTCACGGAAGCAAATACGGCAGATTCCAAATTTTTTCAATACAGAATGGGGTCTTCCGCATACTCTGCAACGTGTATATGCACGAGTAGAGAACTTAGGCGCTCTCTGCTGCTTAATCACCATTGATTTCTTAGCCATCTTGTTCCCTCCCTTATTTAGCGAATGGCATTCCGAATAATCTTAACAATTCTCTTGCTTCTTCGTCTGTTTTTGCTGTAGTAACAAAGATAATATCCATGCCTCTGATTTTATCCACTTTATCATACTCAATTTCAGGGAAGATAAGTTGTTCTTTTACACCCATAGTGTAGTTTCCTCTGCCATCAAAGGAGTTTGCCTTCACGCCACGGAAGTCACGTACACGTGGTAATGCAATGTTAATTAATCTGTCTGCAAATTCATACATTCTGTTTCCTCTAAGGGTTACTTTGCAACCGATAGGCATACCCTCACGAAGTTTAAATGCAGCAACGGATTTTTTCGCCCGTGTAATAACTGGCTTTTGACCGGAAATAATGGTTAAATCTTTTACAGCACCGTCCAAAATTTTAGCATTTTCTTTTGCCTCGCCTACACCCATGTTGATGATGATTTTTTCAATCTTAGGTACAGCAAGTTTATTTTTATATGAAAACTTTTTGGTCATTTCAGGAATTACTTCTGTCTCATAAAAAGCTCTTAATCTGCTCATTGTTTACCTCCTTTCACAGATTAGTCAATCACTTCGCCAGTGGATTTTGCTACTCTGTATTTTACGTTAACTTCTTTACCATTTTTAGTTTCTTTAACAATTTTTGCACCAATTCTGGTAGGTTTGCCATTGTGCAAATACATTACATTAGAAACGTGGATAAAGCTTTCTTTTTTGATGATGCCACCCTGTTGATTCATAGGGCTTGGTTTTGTGTGCTTGGAAACCATGTTAATGCCTTCCACAATTACTCTGTTTTTCTTCTTGTCAACAACAAGAATCTTGCCTTCTTTACCTTTATCTTTTCCGGTAATAACAACAACCTTGTCACCTTTTTTTAATTTCAAACTAGACACCTGACACACCTCCTATAATACTTCTGGTGCCAGAGATAAAATTTTCATAAACTGTTTTTCTCTGAGCTCTCTTGCAACAGGTCCAAAGATACGAGTACCTCTTGGGTTCTTATCTTCTTTAATGATTACAGCTGCGTTTTCATCGAAACGAATGTAGCTGCCATCCGCTCTGCCAACAGGGTATACTGTTCTAACCACAACAGCCTTAACAACATCGCCTTTTTTAACAACGCCACCTGGTGTTGCTTCTTTAACCGATGCTACAATAATATCGCCAACTCCTGCATATCTTCTTGTGGAACCCCCAAGAACACGAATGCAAAGAAGTTCTTTTGCTCCTGAATTATCTGCTACTTTTAATCTGGTTTCTTGCTGAACCATATGACTGCCTCCTCTCGTAACAGGATTATTTTGCTTTTTCGATGATAGTCACAAGTCTCCATCTTTTGTCTTTGGATAATGGTCTTGTTTCCATAACCTTTACACGGTCACCAATGTTGCACTCATTATTTTCATCATGTGCTTTTAATTTGTATGTTCTGTTCATAATTTTTCCGTACAAAGGATGTTTTACTTTATCTTCTACAGCAACAACAATGGTTTTATCCATTTTATCGCTGACAACTCTGCCAATTCTGGTTTTACGAAGATTTCTTTCTTCCACGAGGTATGCCTCCTTTCAATGACAGCTTTTTACTCAGCCGCTCTCTGTTTCTGTGTAATAATTGTCTGGATTCTCGCTATATTCTTGCGAACTTCCTTGATTCTTGCAGTATTATCCAACTGATTTGTAGCATTTTGAAATCTCAAATTGAACAATTCTTTTTTAGCAGAAACAAGGTCGTTTTGTAATTCAACTGTAGTTTTGCCAACCAATTCACTCACATAGCCTTTAGTTTTCACTGCAATCACCTTCCATTTCCGCCTGTTGCTCTGCACGAGAAACGATTTTGCACTTAATAGGCAACTTATGAATTGCAAGTCTTAATGCTTCACGTGCTGTTTCTTCTGCCACACCACCGATTTCAAACATAACTCTGCCCGGTTTTACAACTGCTACCCAATATTCAGGTGAACCTTTACCGGAACCCATACGTGTTTCAGCAGGTTTTGCTGTAATAGGTTTGTCTGGGAAAATTTTAATCCAAACGTTACCACCACGTTTGATATATCTTGTCATAGCGATACGGGCAGCCTCAATCTGGTTAGAAGTAACCCAACTAGGCTCCATTGCCATAATACCAAATTCACCGTAAGTGATTTTATTTCCTCTGAGAGCCTTGCCTTTCATACGGCCTCTCATTTGTTTTCTTCTTTTTACTCTTTTCGGCATTAACATAATTACTTAGCGCCTCCTTCCTTTTTTGCAGCCTTAACAGGAAGAACCTCTCCTTTATAAATCCAAACTTTTACGCCCAGTTTTCCATAAGTGGTATCTGCTTCTGCAAATCCGTAATCAATATTTGCACGAAGTGTCTGAAGAGGAATTGTTCCTTCGTGGTAGCTCTCTGTTCTTGCCATATCAGCTCCGCCCAAACGTCCGGAAACAGATGTTTTAATACCTTTAGCACCAAATTTCATTGTTCTGCCCATAGCTTGCTTCATCGCACGACGGAATGTTACACGGTTTTCCAACTGTAATGCAATATTTTCAGCAACAAGCTGCGCATCCATTTCAGGTCTTTTGATTTCTTCAATGTTGATTGCAACTTTGTGCTTAGAAATTTTTTGAATTTCAGCTTTCAGTTCCTCAATCGCCTGACCGTTTCTACCAATTACAATTCCTGGCTTCGCTGTGAAAACTGTAATTTTCACTCTATCAGCGGTTCTTTCAATGGCAATTTGAGAAACACCGGAGGAATATAATTTTTTCTTAATGAACTTTCTAATTTTTACGTCTTCTACCAAGTAATCTGCAAAATCTTTCTCTGCATACCACTTTGTATCCCAGTCTTTAATAATACCAACTCTTAATCCATGTGGATTTACTTTCTGTCCCATTGTTTACCTCCTTATCTCTCATTAAGGATTATGGATATATGACTTGATCTTTTCAGTATTCTATATGCTCTACCTTGTGCTCTTGGACGAATTCTTTTCATTGTAGGTCCCTGATCCGCACTTACTTCTTCAACATATAATTTGCTGACATCCATACCTAAGTTATTTTCTGCGTTTGCAACTGCTGACTTTAATACTTTTGCAATAATTTCTGCTGCATATCTTGGAGAATAGTTTAATAAAGCAGCCGCTGTTACCACATCTTTTCCTTTAATCTGGTCTAAAACAATTTTAGCCTTAGTTGCAGGAATACCAACATATTTTGCAGATGCCTGTGGTCTTTTATCTTTTGTTTCAATATTTCTTTGTTTTTTAATTTGGCTTCTATGTCCCTTTGCCATGAACGAAACCTCCTTCCGATTCTAATTAACGTACTCTGGATTTTTTCTCCGCGTCTTTTCCATGTCCTCTGTAAGTTCTGGTTAAAGCAAACTCACCCAATTTGTGGCCAACCATATCTTCTGTGATATATACAGGCACGTGCTTTCTTCCGTCATGCACTGCAATTGTATGACCGATCATATCTGGGAAAATTGTAGAACGGCGAGACCAAGTTTTGATAACTGTTTTTTCACCTGCAGCATTCAAAGCATCAACTTTTTTTAACAGGTGCTCATCAGCAAAAGGTCCCTTTTTCAGTGATCTGCTCATATTTTAATCCTCCTTGTTTCTTAAATTATGTTGCATAAAACTATGCTATATTCCGATTATCAATCGTTTCTGCGGTGAACAATATATTTGTTGGAAGCTTTGTGTTTCTTTCTTGTTTTGTAACCCATAGCTGGTTTACCCCAAGGTGTCATAGGAGATGGACGACCGATAGGTGTTCTACCTTCACCACCACCGTGAGGGTGATCGTTAGGGTTCATTACGGAACCACGAACTGTAGGTCTGATACCCATATGACGTTTTCTACCTGCTTTACCAACATGAATCAATTCGTGATCCAAGTTACCAACCTGACCAATTGTAGCTCTGCAATCCAAAGGAAGCATTCTCATTTCTCCGGAAGGAAGTTTTACAGTTGCATATTTTCCTTCTTTTGCCATAAGCTGTGCTACATTTCCCGCAGAACGAACTAACTGTCCGCCTTTTCCAGGTTTCATTTCAATGTTGTGAATGCTTGCACCTACTGGAATCATTCTCATAGGAAGTGCATTTCCAACTCTAACTTCTGCTTCAGGGCCATTCATGATAGAATCTCCAACTTGAAGGCCAACTGGTGCTAAAATATAGGATTTTGTTCCGTCTGCATACACGATTAAAGCAATGTTTGCAGTTCTGTTAGGATCGTATTCAATTCCTGCAACCTTAGCAGGGATACCGTCTTTATTACGTTTGAAATCGATCATTCTGTATTTGATTTTTGTTCCGCCACCTTTGTGACGTACTGTGATTTTACCCTGATTATTTCTACCTGAATTCTTTTTAAGATGGACTACCAAAGATTTTTCAGGAGTTGATTTTGTGATTTCGTCAAATGCAGACACTGTCATGTGTCTTCTGGATGGTGTATATGGTTTATATCTTTTAATTGCCATCTTCTCCACTCCTTTCGGTACGTTTTCTATAATGCACACGTTTCCGTGTGTTTCTTTTAATATTTACTGAGCAATTACATTCCTTGGAAAATTTCAATATCTTTGCTTTCCGCAGTCAGTTTTACGATTGCTTTTTTCTTCTTTGCTGTTCTTCCGCTAATCATGCCTCTTCTTTTTACTTTTCCAGCATAATTCATTGTGTTTACAGAAGCAACCTTTGCGCCGTCAAACATTTTTTCAACAGCTTCTTTGATTTGAATCTTAGTTGCATCAGGGTGTACTAAGAAAGTATATTTCTTGTCTTCCAAAATACTCATACTGCTTTCTGTAATTACAGGTTTTAAGATGACGTCATAGTATTTTAAATCTGCCATTATGCGTACACCTCCTCAATTTTTGCTACTGCATCTTTTGTAAGCACCAAAGTATTGTATTTTAATAAATCATATACATTTACAGTGCTTACGGATGTTGTTTTCACATCAGGGATATTTCTTGCAGAAAGCATTACATTTGTGTTGGAACCATCCATAACAAATAATGCCTTACCACATTTGATATTGGCAATAACCTTAGCCATTTCTTTTGTTTTTACTTCTGGCAAGTTAAGTTCATCCAATACGATGATTTGACCTGCTGCTGCCTTTGTAGAAAATGCAGATTGAAGAGCAAGTCTTTTCACCTTTTTGTTTAACTTGAAAGAATAATCTCTTGGCTTTGGAGCAAATACAACTCCACCACCTGTCCATTGTGGAGAACGAATGGAACCTTGTCTTGCTCTACCTGTGCCTTTTTGTCTCCAAGGCTTTCTTCCGCCGCCTCTTACTTCAGCACGTGTTTTTGCACTTTGTGTACCCTGTCTTTGATTTGCAAGGTATTGTACTACAGCAAGGTGCATTACGTGTTCATTAGCTTCTATACCGAAAATAGCATCGTTCAGATCGATATTTCCAACCTGCTCGCCATTCATGTTTAATACTGTAACATTTGCCATGTTTGTCATCCTCCTTTCGCAAAGTTTATTATGCCTTTACGCTATCTTTTATTACCAGTACTGCTCCCTTAGGGCCAGGAACTGCTCCCTTGATTAAGAGGAGATTCTTTTCTGCATCTGCACGTACAACTTCAAGATTCTGAATAGTAACCTTTACAGAACCCATATGTCCGGGCATTCTTTTTCCTTTTTTAACACGACCTGGAGTAGTACCAGAGCTCATAGAACCAACAACTCTGTGAGATTTGGAACCATGACCCATAGGTCCTCTCTGTGCGTTATAACGTTTGATTGTACTTTGGAAACCTTTACCTTTGGAAATACCGCTTGCATCTACTTTGTCGCCTGCTGCGAATACGTCAGCTTTGATTTCAGCGCCAACTTCGTATGCACTTACATCATCCAAACGGAACTCTCTAATATATTTTTTAGGTGTTACCCCTGCTTTATCAAAATGACCCTTTTCAGGCTTGTTGATAAGTTTTACTTTTGCATCGGTGAATCCAACCTGAATTGCAGCATATCCATCGTTATCCACAGTTTTCTTTTGAATTACAACACAAGGGCCTGCTTCCAATACAGTAACGGGAATTAACGCACCGTTTTCCGCAAAAACCTGTGTCATACCGATTTTTTTAGCCATAATAGCTTTTTTCATTGTTCTTGCACCTCCTGATTTCTACAGCGGATTACCTCTTAATTAAGGAAGATTTCCTTATACAAGGTAATCATTCTAGTTTCATATAAGTGTACATCTACCTTATATAAACATTACGGAATTATTTCATTACTTTTAATGTGATATCTACACCAGCGGGTAAATCCAGACGGCTTAAAGCATCTGCTGTTTTGCCTGTAGGTGATAAAATATCAATCAATCTCTTATGTGTTCTCATTTCGAACTGCTATCTAGAGTCTTTGTACTTGTGTACCGCTCTTAAGATTGTAACCACTTCCTTTTTAGTAGGAAGCGGAATAGGTCCACTTACCTGAGCACCTGTTTTCTTTGCAGTTTCGATAATCTGCTCCGCAGACTGGTCGATCAACTTATGATCGTAAGCTTTGAGACTGATTCTGATTTTTGGGTTAGCCATAAAAAAAGTCCCCTCCTTTTCGCACTATTCGTTTCAGTACGACAAGTGGTGACTGCACACTTATCCGTGTGTATCTTAAGTGTAAGACACACAAACTCCCCCGCTCGCAGACTTATGCCGCAAACAGAACAGTTTTTCAAATATTCAGTACAGTGACCTTGTCGCCCGGTTTCTTGAACTGGACATCGCTCCGCAGAAAAACCCTTACCCGTAGATAAGGCAACCTTCTACATCTACACTCGTATGTCACAACAGTAAACAGTATACACTAAGAAATGCCGTATTGCAAGTATTTTTTTAAATGTTTCCTTTTTTTCTTCCCTTTTTTTCGTATAATTTTTCCGTATTTTCCGCGATTTTTTTATGCAACTTTTCTTGTGATAATGATATACCTTTTCTATCCATAGAATTTCCAATTTATCTCCTTCTTAAACATCATCCTAAAAAAATTACCATTTATGATGATGTAGTTGCCCCTCTTTTAGCAAACCCTCGAAGTTTTGCTGGCGTAGTCCTTCATATAGCATAATTGCTACAGAATTTGAAAGGTTTAAGCTTCTGGCAGCATTCAGCATAGGTATTCTCACAGAAGTCTCGGGATACTGAAGCAAAATTTCCTCTGGTATTCCTGCACTTTCTTTTCCAAATACAAAATAATCATCCTCGCTGTAGGAAATATCCGTATACATCTTTTTCGCTTTTGTAGTAGCCATTATCAATCTCGCCTCAGAATTTTTACTCAAAAAATCTTGAAAATTCTCATAATATCTGATATCCAATAAATTCCAGTAATCTAACCCTGCTCTTTTTAAATATTTATCTTCCACAGAAAAACCTAAGGGCTTTATAAGATGAAGCACTGTATTTGTGACAGCGCAAGTTCTGGCAATATTTCCTGCATTTTGTGGTATTTCCGGCTCAATCAAAACAACATGCATGGCTTTCGCTCTCCTTTTTCAATATCCATTTAATCCTAAAAAATTATTGTAGCATATCTTATCCTCAAACACAATCTTTCTTAAAGCATAATAATCTCAACAAAAAAAGCCCGACTTCAACCGAAATCGGACTAATAAAATTATTTCTTTTCCAACTCATCTTCTTCTGTAAACGAACCATATTTACGAAATCTCTGGTATCTGTTTTCTAATAATTCTTCAACAGGCATAGCACAAAGCTTTTTCAATTCCTCTAGCAAGAAACGGTCAATGTATTCTGTGGTAAACTGCAGATGGTTTTCCAATCCGTCCCGATGCTCAGGGATAATTTTTTCTATCACGCCATTTTTCAGTAAATCAACGGCAGTTAACTTCATTAATTCTGCCGCTTCCTCTACACGATGAGGAGAACGCCATAAAATACTGGAAAATCCTTCAGGGGATAATACTGCATACATACCATTATCTAGCATCCACACTTGGTCAGCCAAGGCAAGGGCTAAAGCCCCTCCACTGCCGCCTTCTCCTATAAAAATGCTAATAATAGGTACTTTTAACCCTGCCATCTCCATAAGATTGCGTGCTATTGCTTCTCCTTGACCACGTTCTTCCGCACCAACACCACAGTATGCCCCTGATGTATTTACAAATAGTATAATAGGTCTGCCAAACTTTTCTGCTTGCTTCATAAGGCGAAGTTGCTTTCTGTATCCTTCTGGGTTGGGTGAGCCAAAACTTCTCATTACATTTTCTTCAATGCTGTGGCCTTTTTGCACCCCAATTACAGTAACACTTTTTCCATGAAAGGAAGCAATTCCCCCCACCACGGCCTTGTCATCATAAAAACAACGGTCGCCATGTAATTCTATAAAATCATCAAATAGCATTTCTATAAATTCAAGTGTAGTAGGTCTTGTCACCATACGAGCTTTTTTTACAATTTCCATTGCATTACTCATGAGAAAGTCCCTCCTTCCACCGAATGTAGTCTTAATAGTTTACTTAGAGTTTCTTTCATCTCCACTCTGGAAACAATAGCATCCACAAAACCATGCTCTAATTGAAATTCCGATGTTTGAAATTCATCAGGCAGTTTTTCATTGATGGTTCCTTCAATCACTCTGCGTCCTGCAAAACCAAGAGTAGCCCCAGGTTCTGCCAAAATAATATCGCCCAAGCTAGCAAAGCTTGCCATAACGCCACCTGTGGTAGGGTCCGTCATTACAGAAATATAAAGTAACCCTTCTTGATGATGCCGATTTAAAGCAGCGCTGGTTTTTGCCATCTGCATCAAGGAAATAATGCCCTCTTGCATTCTGGCTCCACCAGATGCAGTAAAAATAATGATGGGAAGCCTTAGTTTTGTGGCTCTTTCCACAGCACGTGTAATTTTTTCCCCCACAACAGAACCCATAGAGCCCATCATAAAGTGGCTGTCCATAATCGCCAGTACCGTTTCATACCCATCAATGCGGCATTTACCTGTTACCACACCATCTTTTAACCCAGAGCGTTCTTGTGCTTTGGCAATAATTTTATGATACTCGGGATAATTCATTGGGTTTTTTGCTGTCATGGTTGCATCCCATTCTTCAAAGCTATCTTCATCACAAATTAGCCCAATTCTTTCTTCTGCAGATAATCGGAAATGCTTCCGACAAAAAGGACATAAATGGTATGGACCGATTTCCTTTGTATAAATAATTTTTTTGCAATCATCACACTTCACCCACATACCATCAGGTATACTTGGTGCTTCTGTTTCCGCAGCCGGTGCAACCTCCGGAGGATTAATTTTGATGTAATTTTTCCTTTTGAATAAATTCACGAAAATTCCCTCCACCCATTATTGTAAAATTTCTTCCGCTATAAAAGAGGTGTTAAATTCCCCTCGTACATACTTCTCATTTGCTAATATTTGCTCCATAAACTCCAAATTTGTTTCCACACCTTCAATCACAAACTCGTGAAGGCATCGGTGCATTTTTGCAATGGCTTCTTCACGGTTTTTTCCATGTACAATAACCTTAGCAAGCATAGAGTCATAGAAGGGAGGGATATCACACCCCGCATAAATGGCACTGTCCACTCTAGCTCCCGCTCCTCCTGGCATCAATAAAAAATCAATATGCCCAGGAGAGGGTGCAAAATTCATACGAGGGTTTTCCGCATTGATACGGCACTCGATGGAATGACCTTGAATTAAAACCTCCTCTTGTTTAAGAGAAAGCTTCTCTCCGCAGGCGATTTTCAACTGTTCCTTCACAATATCAATCCCTGTTACCATCTCCGTCACAGGGTGCTCTACCTGTATGCGGGTATTCATCTCCATAAAATAAAAATTTCCTTCATTATCATATAAAAATTCAATAGTTCCCGCATTTTCATAGCCTACCGCCTTGGCCGCTCTTACTGCAGCAGCACCCATTTTTTCCCGAATTTCGGAAGATAACGCAGGAGAAGGAGCCTCCTCCAATACCTTTTGGTTTCTTCTTTGCAAAGAGCAATCTCTTTCTCCTAAATGTATCACATTGCCAAAACGATCCCCAAGGATTTGTATTTCTATGTGCCTTGCCTTTTCAATTACTTTTTCCATATATAATTTGTCATCGCCAAAGGCAGCTATGGTTTCATTTTTTGCCGCCTCATAAGCTTTTAACAACTCTTTTTCTTCTCTTACAATACGTATGCCTTTTCCGCCACCTCCAGCAGAGGCTTTAATCATCACAGGATAGCCTAAGTCCTTGGCGATGCGAAGTGCATCTTCTTCTGTTTCTATCACACCGTCACTGCCAGGTATCACAGGTACTCCTGCTTTTTTCATCAATTCTCTAGCATTGGCCTTGTTTCCCATGCCTTCTATTACCTCTGCAGACGGCCCAATAAATTGTATATTACATTCTTGGCAAACAGATGCAAACTTGCTGTTTTCGGCCAAAAATCCAAACCCTGGATGAATGGCCTGCGCTTGTGTCATCACTGCTGCACTAATGATATTTTCGATATTCAAATAACTCTCACTGCTTTTGGCAGGGCCAATGCAAATGGCTTCATCTGCCAGCTGTGTGTGTAATGCATCCCGATCTGGTTCAGAAAAAACAGCAACTGTCTCAATCCCCATCTCACGACAGGCACGGATAATTCTCACTGCAATTTCTCCACGGTTTGCTATCAATACTTTACGAAACATTCTAGCACCTCCTGCTGCAAAAATCAGCCAATCATAAATATAAATTCGCCTTCCGCAGCTTTTTTATCTCCCACATAGGCAATTCCTTGGCCTATACCGGCATTTTGTTTCAGCTTGATAATTTCCACTTCCAGACGTAGCACATCACCAGGCACCACTTGACGTCTGAATTTTGCCTTATTAATTCCACCAAAAAAAGCAATCTTTCCTTTATATTCCTCCATAGAAAGTATGGCAGCCGCCCCTGCCTGTGCCATTGCCTCAATAATTAAAACTCCCGGCATAACAGGATGCTCAGGAAAATGCCCTTGAAAAAAAGGCTCGTTCATGGTTACATTTTTGATTGCAACCGCTTTTTGTCCTGGTACCATTTCCTCAATTTTATCAATCAGTAAAAACGGCGGTCTATGGGGAATAATCGACATAATTTCTTGTATATCCATCATTTTCGGATTTCCTCCTAATAGCATACTTCCTATGCAATAAAAGTACCATCGCATAGGAAATAAAATTTCTTATCGAATACGGAATAAAGGCTGACCGTATTCTACCATCTTTTCATTTTCCACGTAAATTTCAACCACTTCGCCATCAATCGGGCTGACAATTTCATTCATAATTTTCATTGCTTCCAGTATACAAAGGGTATCCCCTTCTTTTACCTTATCGCCAAGGCGTACAAAGTCTGGCTTGCCGCCGCCTGGGCCTGCATAAAAAGTTCCCACAATAGGAGCTTTTACCACTTCACCGCCCTGCTCCACTGCAGAAGCTGTTTCCACAACTACTGCGGAGGTAGCTGTTGGCATCTCTACCTGCTGTACGTTTTGCACCGATGCCACAGTAACTCCAGTAGTATCAGAAGATGTATGCATTCCTCCGCTATTTTTGCTCATATGCACAGAGGTATTGTCCATATTTAATTCAAATTCTCTTAACGTGGAGGCATCTATTAATGCAATCAATTCTTTAATTTGTTCATAGGTCATAGATTCAACCCTCCCATTTTTTGAAGCACAGTACGCCATTGTGTCCGCCAAAACCTAAGGAATTTGATAAAGCATATCGAATCTCTGCTTTTCTTCCTTGATTTGGTACATAATCTAAATCGCAGGCTTCATCTTTTTCACTATATCCAATCGTAGGTGGTAAAAATCCTTCTTCCAAAGCCTTGATGCAGGCAATAGCCTCAATGGCTCCTGCCGCACCCAATAAATGCCCTGTCATGGACTTGGTAGAGCTGACAGGTACCTGGTATGCAGCTTCTCCAAATGCCAGTTTAATGGCTGCCGTTTCCGCCGCATCATTTGCCTCAGTGCTTGTTCCGTGAGCATTAATATAACCCACTTCCTGTGGTGTAATACCTGCTTCCTCCATGGCCATCTTCATTGCTCTTGCGGCACCATCGCCATCCTCACAAGGTGCTGTCATATGGTAAGCATCACAAGTAGCTCCATAGCCAACAACTTCGCCATAAATTTTCGCACCTCTTTTCAGAGCGTGTTCCAATTCTTCCAGCATCAATATACCTGCACCGTCACCCATAACAAATCCGCTTCTGTTTTTGTCAAAAGGCTTGCAAGCATTTTTCGGATCATCACAAGTAGTTAATGCAGTCAAATTGGCAAAACCCGCCAATCCAATTCTTGTAAT
>JAAYQI010000103.1 GCA_012519385.1 Candidatus Epulonipiscium sp. | reverse complement strand
TTCCTGTCTATCAGGTTCGATTAGCTTATCAAAAGTACAATTTATATGTTTCTAAATGATGAATACTGTTTTTTAGAAGATATTTCAAGAGAAGATGAACCTTGTATCATAAAGTCATCATCTATTAGAATTACATTGCCACCAATTTTTATTTTAGGATTTGCTTTTTTAACATTAACATAATCCCTTATAAAATCGTGCATTGCTTTTGCCTTCGCAAAATGTTTTAGCTTATTTTTCTCTACAATATCATAGGAGTTATATAAAATATCCTTAGGTGCCATTTCAAATTCATGAGATATTTCTGATTTTTCAGGTACATACTTTGTATCCCTTATTACAAAATTAATTTCTTTTACATTTTTTAAATTTTGTTCTAGCAGAGCAAACACGGACAATGTTAGCTTGTCGTTAACAATGTTTACAACTGCATTTTTCTTGTTCTTTAGAACGTTATTTATTTTATCAATCATTTGTTCTGTTGAACCTATTACATTCCCCATAATGTCTCTCCACTCTAATTAAATTTGTAAATTACTTTCTATTGTATCATCATCGACAATTGCTGAACAAATATCGCCAATATCGCAACTTAGCAACTCACATAATGTAAGCAGAACGGCAATAGAAACAGGTTCATTTTTATTTAATCTTGTGATAGTTCCGGTCGATAATCCTGTCAACTTACGCAAGTCGCTTTTCTTAATATCTTTTTCTATCAGTTTTATCCATAATTTTTTGTAGCTAATGTTCATTTTCATCCCTCATTCATCGACAATCACTCTAATTAATGTCCTTAAGGTATATTATAGCCTATATATTTTAACTTTACAAGATTTTATACTAACAAACAAAATAAATATCGCATATATTTGAGAATTTTTCTTATATGCTTTTGCACTATCAGTAAGTTTCTAAAATTATTGGATTCGCACTGTTAAATATATTAAAAACAAAAGTGGCAAGCAGGGCAAGGTGGTACACACCTTGCTTTTGCTTGTTGGGGAAGTATCCCCAATCCCTACTAAAGCACAGCCACCTTCGGCTGTGCTTTTTAATACTCTCTTTCGAGAGTAGCATCACCTTGTTTCACTTCGGTTTATAGAGACTGTTCCGTGCGTTTTTTCTCTTGCCGGTTCTCGTCATTTTGAATGTCGAGGAGTTGTTCTACATTGGTTTTTGCGTTTAGAATTTCAACCATTTCTTTCCTCAAGGAATTGTATTTAGAGTATGCCTTTTTCTTCTCGGTAAGGAGCGTGGCATACTCTGTTTTTAGGTCTGCCATTTTGGGCAGCTTTTTCAAATTCAAACTTTTGAAATGGTCTTTTGCTGCTTGGTGCAAAAGTATTTCTGTAATGTGTTCCTCTTTGAATTTAGAAGAATATCCCGACTTTTTATAGTCCTCGTAGACAGCTTTTGTCTTTGCAAACTGAGCGATATTCTTCTGCAAAATTGAGATTTCCGTCATTCGTTTTTCGGCTGATTTTATGTTGTCGGAGATAGTGGAAAACTCCTCTGTGATACCCTCTGCTTTTATCTTTAATTCTTCATAATTCAGTAGGTTATTTTCCGTTAAATAATTAATGGTTTTGGCATATTGTTTGAGATTAAAAGTCTTTGCCCAACGTTCATATCCGGCACCTTTTTGATTGATTTTGTTTTGCAAATCAATGGCAAGGTTAATGCGGTTATCGTTGTAACGGGCAACTAGTTTTTGCGGTTTATGCTCTTTCGTACCCTCGATAACGTCACGCAAAATATCCTCCCCATAGCTTTCCCCCAATGAACGCAAACGGATAAATTTCTTTTGTTCTACTCCCTTAAAAGAGAGGTGTTTTCCTGTCTTGATTTCATAGCCTTTGCTTTGCATCTTCTGCAAAAATTCATCAAAGGTTTTCGGCTTTTCGGCTAAGACTTCATCAATGGCAATGCGGAGTTTATCGGAAAGATTAAGCGGTTTATTCTTCTCCAGCCAACTGCCGTAATGCTTTGATTTTCCCTTTGGATTTTCTACAATAGAAAATCCATTTTGCAAACAAATAAGGTCATTCATTTTCGCCACAGCTCGACCGCTTCTGAAAAAATCTCGAAACTTTTTATCACAGCTCAGATTGGTAGAGTTCCAAATAATGTGGTTATGAATATGCGATTTATCAATATGGGTAGCCACAATAAATGGGTGATTGCCCTTTGTTATTTTCTTAGCTAATTGGTAGCCTAATTTGTTGGCAAGTTCTGGAGTAATTTCCCCCGGCTTGAACGATTGGCGGACTTGATAGGCAATGACATCATTTGATTGTGTTCTGCCTGTTTTTTGTAAGTAAATCTTCTTAGATAAAAGAAACTGACTATCTACCAAATCCTTATCACACATAAAGCTGCTGACCAGCTCTCCGTCGTCTGTTTTGTCGGGATTTTTAGCATAGTCTGTTCTGTCTGAAAGACACTGTGCAAGGCTTTTACCCTTGTTTATGTGCATTGATATAATTCGTGTAGTGGCGATAAGGACACCTCCTAATTATTTATTTTTCAGCTTTTTTCATCGCAATCAAAAACCCTTTTTAACTCGATTATTTGAGGTTCTTCACTATTCAAATACATTTCCTCGGTTTTCCTTTGAACCTCCTGCAATTCAATAATTACATCGGTTATTTTATTAAACAATTCAAAATACATTTCTTTATAATTCGGCATTTTGACCCCCTAAGTTGATTACTTTTTTCTTTT
>JAAYQI010000102.1 GCA_012519385.1 Candidatus Epulonipiscium sp. | reverse complement strand
TCATAAGCATTCACAAAGTTTTTCACTTCTTCTGTCTGTTCGCAATGTCCAAACCCTTGACATTGTTTGATATTTTTATCCATTACTTCCATGGTATAAAAAGACTTCGTAGGCTCTGCATTTCTGCGAATAAATAAGATAATGGTTTTACCTTCTGCTACATCATGTGTATAATTTGCAACGCAATGATGCAGGTTATGACCTTCCTCTCGAATAGAAAACAGATCCTCCGGTACCACTACAGATAACTTACCATCCGTCCAGGAATAAATCTTTCTGTACTGCTCCAGCAGACTCTTTGCCCGTTCATTTTCCAGTTTCATTTTTTCACGCAATTCTTTTTCTTCCATTTTCCGCACCGCATCTGCCGCATCATCATGTGCTTGAATCAGACGTTTGGGGAAAAGAACAAAACTATTTTTCATGTTGTACCCCAACTTTACAGCAAACCTCAGATAATCTCTCCACAATTGCATAACTGCAAAATATGGTTGTTTTTCTGTTGTCTGCTGGCTGCAATATCGCTCTACTTTATGCAGCGTCGTATATTCCATGAGTTCCAGGATCAAACTGATATCACGCTCATACTGTTGACAGAAACTGCGGAAGTCTTCCGGTATCTTACAATTTTTTTGTGAAAGCATCTTTTTATAGGTTCTAAATTCAAAGCTATACATATCATTCTGTTGTATAAAACGGAATTGTTCTCTTGTCACGCCTAATACTTCCAATAGATTTTTCCCATTTTGATTATATTCACCGAAAAAATACCAAGGCTGTGTCAATTCTTCTACCATATGATTAAGTCCCGCTTTTACCATATACTCTATGAACGGCTTTGAACCATAACGCAACAGATAATAAGGCACGTTGACACCAGCACCCTCATAACGATCTGCAAACTGTTTTATAGCACAATATTGATATGGCGTGCCAGTTAACACCTTTTCTAAATTTGCTGTATAGCAAGCAGCATCATAAAAGGTATAGCAATCCCAACCAGCGCACCAGCGCATTTCGCCTGTCTGCTTGAAATTTCTCCATTCATACTTCAGGCACTTTGTATCTTCATAAAAGATACGTTTTAATTCTAGCGTCCTGATTTCAGGCATTTTATAATGCTTCCCATAGTATTTATAGATAGAGAAAAATCTGACCACAAACCCTTTTTTTGTTTTCTGGAAATATACAGCTTCTCCATGATCCAAGATACGAGTTGCCTTGCCTGCCGCCAAAAACAGCACTTTTTTGCCACAGTTTGGGCAAACCCCTATCTTTCTGTGCTTTACACCGCTTACTTTCACATCACTGTGGCAATGGGTGCAGTATCCATCCATGTATTTTTTTCTGCTATATTGATAGTAGATATATCTGCTATGTGCCATTGCCGTTTCATCAATCCAATCCATAAAGTTCTTTGGCAGTTTTTTCACCTCACGCATTTTTTGGTCGATTTTCGATTTCTCCCTTTGATGTTTTTTCTCCAGCCGCTTTTCCATGATTCTTTTTTGCCCTTTTATCAATTTATCAACTGGAGAAAGCTTCTCCATATTGAGATATGAAAAAAAGCGATTCAAAACAGTAGCTGAACGATCATCACAGCAAGAAATTTCGATCTTCTTATACCATGTACTTTCTGTTAAATATTCCATACGTCCTGTACGCCATACAGGCTTTTCTTCACAGAAATCTTGAGTGATATACTCCTCTTTTGTCATGAAAATACGAAATAATGGATCCTTTTCTTTATTTCTCAGTTTATTTTTATCATACAAAGAAATAATAAGTATCCTCTGGTGTGAAATCAAAGCGGTGTGTGCATGCAGATAAAAATCTGTATTTTCAATCCTACATGCTTGACTGACTGTACTTTTACTAGCCATTTTTATGGGATATCTTTTTAAACTTCTTTTATCCATTCTAACTTCATCTGCCTTTCTTCAAATCAGGGATAACTGTTCCTGCATTGGTTTTTCAGGCTCATCAGCCTGTGCTGTTTCTATCGTTGCTGCAACAGGTTCCTTTTTTTCTTCCAATTTGTTCTTTGACTTCTTCATAGCAGCCTTTCTCTTTTCTTCCTGTTCTTTGCGTTTTTTTGCCACTTCTTCCTGACGTCTTTTTTCCGCTTCTTTTCGTTCCTGTTCCATCTTTTCAAAAACGACTTCATCTGTCAGGAAATAAGTTTCTGCAAGAGCATAGACCTCATTATCATCAAGCCAGCCATTGCTGCCACAAAGTGCTTTTCGCACCTCCTCCGCAACAAATCGAAAACACTTTTCCAGTGTCTTTTTTTCGTCGTTTACCTTCGAGGCAAAATCCGCATCAGTCAAACATTTATTTTTCAGGTATCTGACAATAGGAAATACTGGCAGCATATGCGATTTTTGCGTTTCCAGCTGTACCTCTAATTTCAAAACCGCTTCTTCATTCTTATTTTTAGGAGTGGGAAATGAAATCACCACGGCTTTTTCCTGCTTTTCTGGATGAATTTTATTCTGATTTTCTTCCTGTTTCGGTTCTTCTGCTATGGCATTTTTGTCTGCCAACTCACCTTGATTCGATACAGCATCTTTTTCCATATGCTTGGTATCACCAGAAACGTCTTTGGGTTCTTCCTTTACGACAACTTGTTCATCCTTCAATTCAGTTTCCTGATTCGTATGCTTTATTTCTTTCTGCTCTGGTTGTTCTAGGGGCATATGTGTTTTTTTATTTTGAAACACACGAAAATCCAGAGGTTGTTCCTTCG
>JAAYQI010000101.1 GCA_012519385.1 Candidatus Epulonipiscium sp. | reverse complement strand
GCTAAAACAGAATAATCTGTACCTATTCAGAACCCCCCAGGTGATTGGGGGTTCTTTTTTAAAGTTTTTTGAAAAAAATTCCCTATCTTCTAAAAATATGCTATAATAAGTTCATTCCAACATAAGGTGCTTTGTCTTATCTAAAAACATTTTCAGGAGGTATTGGTTTGAAGGGGTGTTCTGCACAAACGATATGGGTCTTACTATTACTGTGGTTGATAGGCATTGTTTTGGGAGGCTTTATAGGAGATTATCTGGGGGGTATCACATCTCTGAAATGGCTAGCATATGGTAAATCATTTGGTTTAACCTCTCCCCTTGTATTGGATATGGGTGTTGTGGTAATACAGTTTGGTCTTACAATACGCTTTACCATAGCCGGTATTATAGGCATGATAATTGCCACATTTATTTATAAAAAAATGTAATTGTATTCATAAAAAGAGGTGCTGACTATGCAAAGATTAATTTTGGCAACAAGTGTACTTTCCAGAAGAGATTTATTAAAACAACTTGAGATTCCTTTTGAAGAAATAAACTGCAACATTATTGAAAAAGAAGTTGATATGGAAAACGAATATTCTCCCTACGAATGGGTAAAGGCTATCTCCTCCACAAAAGCTCATGCCGTATTAAACCAAGTAGAAGGTGAAGCAATTATTATCGGAGCAGATACCATTGTTACTATGATAGGCAGGATACTGCATCGTCCCAAAAACCGTGAGGAATGTATCTCCATGCTGACACAGTTGCAAGGGAAAAAGCATACGGTTTATACAGGCCTTTCCGTTATTTATAAACATGCCGACGGAACCTATGAAGAAGAATCCTATGTGGACGGAGCAGATGTATATATGAACCATCTCTCTCCAAAAATAATTGAAGCCTATGCTGATACCGATGAGCCCTATGATAAAGCTGGCGGATATGCCATCCATGGTAAAGGTGCATTATTGATTGATACCATCTATGGCGACTTTTTTACAGTAGCAGGTTTACCCTTACGTCTATTCAATAAATCCTTATACAAAAGAGGTATAGACTTAGTGGACTTTTGGAAAAAATAGAGTAACAAATTAAACTCATAAACTTTTAGGAAAACTTCCTTGTTTCTCTTATACTAACTGGAACAAGGAAGCTTTTTGATAGAGCATAATATGATTTAAAAACTTCTGTATTTTTCCATATCTACAGGGGTATTTTTTATTGAAAATATCGACAAAAAGAGGTATGATAAGATACAAAGTCTATCTTTCATACCCTCTTTTACTGTATTTTAACACTATGACAGCAATCTGCAGCAAAAGTAACTTTGAAAGTTAGCTATCGTAATTTATAACGTTTGAATTTTCGTGAATTCATTCACTTTTCTATAACGAAAGGAGCAACATCAATATGTTTTCTAAAGATATGGGGATTGACTTGGGAACTGCCAATACCTTGGTTTATATGCGCGGCAAAGGCATTGTGGTAAATGAGCCTTCTGTCGTTGCAATTAATACCCAAACAAAAGAAGTATTAGCCGTTGGCAATGAAGCAAAAGAGATGATTGGGAGAACCCCAGGAAATATTATAGCAATACGCCCTATGAAAGACGGTGTAATTGCTGATTTTAATGTAACACAAGCAATGCTGAGATACTTTATCGGCAAGGCATATGTTCGCTCTATGTTTGGCCCAAAGCCAAGAGTTGTAGTATGTGTTCCTTCTGGCGTAACCGAGGTAGAAAAGCGTGCCGTATTAGAAGCTGCCATTGCAGCAGGCTCCAAGGATAAAGATACCTATCTCATAGAAGAACCAATGGCGGCGGCCATCGGTGCTGGGCTTCCTGTGGAGGAGCCTACTGGTAATATGGTAGTGGATATTGGCGGTGGTACCAGTGAAATGGCAGTAATCTCTCTGGGCGGCATTGTAACCAGCACCTCTTTGAGAATCGCAGGAGATGAATTGGATAATTATATCGTTAATTATATTAAAAAAGCATATAATTTGGCTATCGGAGACAGAACAGCAGAAGAAATTAAAATTACCATTGGCTCTGCTTACCCCAAGGAAAAACCTGATGTTATGGATATCCGCGGACGCGATTTACTTTCTGGTCTTCCTAAAACAATTTCTATCCATTCGGAAGAAATCCGTGAGGCACTACATGAGCCTATTTACTCCATTATTGATACCATTAAACAAACTTTGGAATCTACTCCACCTGAGTTGGCCGCAGATATTATGGAAGGCGGTATTACATTGACCGGCGGTGGTGCGCTTCTTTGTGGTTTGGACCAGTTGATTAGCGAAGAAACCGGAATGCCTGTTCATATTGGAAATGAACCCTTAAATTGTGTAGCATTAGGCACAGGAATGGTATTAGAACATATTGACACATTAAAATCTGTATTGGTTTCTCCAAGAAAACTAAGATTCTAGTAGAATGAGAAAGATGTATAGGAGAGTTTGGTTTGGGATTTTTTGAGGAATACAAAAAACAAATTATCATGATTATTGCTGGTATCTTCATTTTGACTGCACTGTTTACAGCAGGGCGAAAAATGGATGCCTCTTTTGTGGACAATGCATTCGGCTTTGTGGTTACTCCTTTGCAAGAAGCGACCTCAGGCGTCGGCAAATGGGTACAAAAAAAGGTGTCCTCTGCTCAAAACAAAACAAACTTAGAAAAAGAAAATGAGGAGCTAAAAAAACAAATCGCTCAATTAGAAGCAACTGTGAAGCGTCTTTCTATGTATGAGGAAGAAAATAAAAAGCTATCAGAATTGCTGAAAATTACTCCAAAATTTCCACAGTATACCATGAGCGGTGCAGAAATTATTGCAAAAGATCCTGGCAACTGGTATAACATTTTTATCATTAATAAAGGAAAAAAACAAGGTTTAGCTGCCAATATGGTCATTACTGCCCCTGGAGGTCTTGTGGGTAAAATTGTGGAGTGCGGTAACGGCTATGCTAAGGTGCAAAGCCTTTTGGATAGCCGCAGTTCCATCTCTGCTATGAGCCTTCGTACAGGAGATTTAGGTGTTGTAAAAGGAGATTACTCCCTAATGGACAGCGGCTTATGCCGTATGGAATATATTGACGCTCAGGCAGAAATGATGGTAGGGGATGAAATCGTTACCTCTCACCTAAGTACTTTGTACCCTCCAGGCATTTCCATAGGCAAAATAAAAGAAATAAAAACCGAATCTAACGGACTTACCAAATATGCCATTATTGAGCCATATGTTGATTTTAAACATCTGGAAACCATACTGGTAATACAAGAACGCTTTGACCAAAAAAATAATTCGGAGGCAGAAAATTGAGAATACTGACCACCTCTATTATTATTATTATCAATTTTATATTGCAAACTACCTTGATGCAATACATCCAAATTCATGGGATACTGCCCAATACAGCAGTAATTCTCATCGTTTCGTATGCTCTTTTGCGTGGAAGCATAGAAGGTGCTGTAGTGGGTTTATTTGCGGGATTACTGCAAGATATCTTTTTTGGCACTGCCTTTGGCTATTTTACATTTTTAGGAATGGCAACAGGCTATTTAGCAGGACGAAGCAACCGTAATTTTTATCGTGAAAATTATGTAATGCCTATTATGCTTTGTTCTATCGCAGTTTTTTTATATGAAACTGCAATTTACTTAACCAGCTTTTTATTCCGCGGGCATTTAAACATATTCTACTATTTTGGACGTACCATATTGCCCGAAACAGTTTATACCGCTATGTTTACCATTATTGTTTACCGAATATTATTTTCTGTAAACGAATGGTTGGAGTTAAAAGAAAAATACCGATACCGCCTGTTTTGAAAAACAGCCTGACTTCGGGAGGGAATCATGAAAAGATTAATCGATAAAATACGTGATTTAAGCAAAAGCAGGGTTTTTGTGATGCTTTCGGGCATCTGCCTACTTTTTTTTATATTGGCTGTTCGTCTTTTTATTTTGCAAATCATCCTTGGAGAAACTTACCAAAAAAAGCTGACCACAAGTGTATTAAAAACTGTGGAGCAGCCTGCATCCCGAGGGTGTATTTATGACCGCTACGGCAGGCCTCTGGCTACCAATCGTGCCGCATATTCTGTAAAAATTGACGATAGCATTACACTAAATCTTAAAGAATATAAAAACTCCCTTGTTTTAAAATTATATGATTCTATGGTAAAAAATGGATACCTTCCTCAGGATAACCTCCCTATTTCCGCCACAAAGCCCTATACCTTCACCTTTGAAGGTACGGAAAAGGAGCAAAAGAAAAATGAGGAGGCCTGGAAGTTAA
The DNA here is from genome assembly GCA_012519385.1 of Candidatus Epulonipiscium sp. Taxonomy (GTDB): domain Bacteria; phylum Bacillota; class Clostridia; order Lachnospirales; family Anaerotignaceae; genus JAAYQI01. The sequence continues at coordinate 8,824 of JAAYQI010000101.1, read as the reverse complement.
AAAGCGGACTCCCTAAAGCTCATCTGGATTTAACCGCAGAGGAAACTTTGACATATCTCATGCAAACCTCTGCCATCCCCGAGCATTATTCACTTAAAGAAAAAAGATGCATTTTATCCCTTATGCTGGGTCTGAGTGATAAAAACCTTATGGTTCTTTCTTTGATTCAAACATTGGAGGAAAACAAGGAAACCTTAGTGGATGACCTACCCATTACGCAAACTACTCCCTATACCTTCCTCTTTGATGGAAATAAAGGCAAGGAGCGTTCTTGGAAAGAAAGTGTGGGTATGTCCAAAGAGGAACTCAACTACAACGCAGAGGAAACGGTAGAGTATCTTAGAGATTTTTTTGACCTTCCAGAAATTTTACCCCAAAATTTAGTACGTAGTGCAATTTCCTTACGTTATTCCATGTATCAGCAACGATACCGCAAATATCAGCCTGTTACAGTGGCACTAGATATTAGCGATAAAACCCTTGCAACCGTAGAAGAAAGTCAAGATACCTTCCCTGGGATATTGATTGATACGGATTCTTTGCGAGAATACCCTATGGGGGAATCTTTTTCCCATATCATCGGCTATATCCGTAAAATGTCTGAAGAAGATTATGCCGAATACAAGGATGATACCTACCCAGACGGCGACCCAGTATATCACATTACAGATATTGTAGGCAAAACGGGTATTGAAAAAGTGGAAGAACGAAATTTAAATGGAAAAGACGGCGAGATGATTGTAGAAGTAGACAGCTTAGGCCGAAGAATGAATACGCTGGAGTCAAAAGAACCTATTTCCGGAAAAAATGTATATTTAACTTTAGATAGCCGTTTACAACAAGCTGCCTATAACATTTTAGAAGATACTTTAACAGGCGTAGTAAAAACAAAAATAAATTATGCCTCAAAAAATTCTGTTTCTACCAAGCAGCTTTTTATATCTATGGTAAACGGAAATACCATTTCCGTCTCCCAAATTTGTAATGCTCAAAGCGGCGAAAGTTACAACATTTATCAGAAAATCCTGCAAAAAAGGCCTGATTTTTCCCTTACCACAGAGGATGATACAGCTTTTGCAAAGCAAGTGATTACCGATGGAATTGAGGACGGCAGTATTTCTCCAAGGCAGTTGATACTTGTTATGATAGAGCAGGGAAAAATCAGTGCCGATGAGGAATACTTGGGAAAAATAAAAAATGGCACTATCTCCCCTCTTTCTGTTATCAATCAAAAATTGGATTCTAAGGAGCTACACCCTTCCGATACCCATGTAGACCCATGCACTGGCTCTATTGTGGTATCTCGAGTGGATTCTGGGGAAGTATTGGCTCTGGTAACCTATCCATCTTATGATAACAATGAGCTGGTAAATAACTTCAATAACAGCTATTACAATCAGCTATTAAATGACCCCAATACCCCTTTGGTAAACAGACCTTTGAAAGAAAAAAAGGCTCCTGGCTCCACATTAAAAATGATTACTGCATTGGCAGGCTTGGAGTCCGGTGTGATTACACCTTATACCACCATTCGGGATTTGGGATATTACAAAAAAGCAGGTACTCCCTACCCTAAATGCTGGATTTATGGCTCTTATGGCGGAACTCACGGCAATGTGAATGTATCTAGCGCTCTGGAAGTATCCTGTAACTACTTTTTTTATGAAACAGCTTTTCGCCTTGGCAATGCGGCACAAGGCACCACAGAAAACAGCATTACCACCCTGAATGAGTATATGGCAGCCTTCGGCTTAAATGATTATACTGGTATTGAAATCGGTGAAACACAGCCTAACATTGCATCTCCCAACTATAAGGAGCGTACCTTTAAGTCGGTAAACCCTGATGCAACCACAAGCCAAACCCGTTGGACAGATGGCGATACCATACGAGCAGCCATTGGGCAATCTGTAAATAACTTTGCTCCTGCTCACATGAATAAATACATTGCAACATTGGCAAACGGCGGAACTCGCTATAAAATGCACTTACTGTCAAAAATTGAGAACCCCGACGGCACCATAGACACCAAAATAGATGAACAGGTGGAAAATATTTTGGAACTGCAAGAGGCAAATCTAAAAGCAGTTTATAAAGGAATGCTCATGGTAACCAGAGGAAATAAGGGAACACTGCGTGGTGTATTTAAAGATTTTCCTGTAGATGTTGCGGCAAAATCAGGTACCGCAGAGGAGAAGAAAAATAAAAGTTCTCACACATGGTTTGTTGCCTTTGCTCCTGCGGATGACCCGCAAATTGCCATTACCGTGATGATTCCTTTTGGAGAAGAAAGCGGTTCTCCTGCGGCAGTAGTTGCAAGAGAAGTAATCCGAGAATATATGGGACTTAACTATCAGCCCAGCAACACCTATATGGAAACCATATTGGCGAAATAATCATGGAGGAACAAAATAATGAAGCAAGATAATTATGTAATCTTTAAGGGTACAAAAGACGGCATTGCCGTACAACTGCATCCTGATGCGGATTTTGAAGTAATTAAACAACAACTGGAAAAAAAAGTGGAAGATGCCGCTAAGTTTTTTGATGGAGTAAAAACCTCTATCGTTTTAAAAGGGAGGGATTTGACAGAGGAACAAGAAAGCCAGCTTTTAGATATTATTTCTGAAAAGTGTAACATGACTATCACCTTTGTAAAATCACAAAATACAGAAATAAACCAAATGGCAGCACTTTTGGCACAAGAAATACAGCCCCATAACATCACCAAGTTTCACAAAGGCTCTATCCGCTCTGGGCAATGCTTAGAGTTTGATGGAAGTGTTGTATTAATTGGCGATGTAAACCCAGGAGGCGAAATAAAAGCAGAAGGAAATATCATTATTTTGGGTCAGCTTAAGGGCATGGCTCATGCAGGCTGTAAAGGCATGATGGATGCTTTTGTTACAGCAATCTATATGGTACCTGTGCAACTGCGCATTGCAGATATTATTACCCGCTTCCCTGAAGAAAATAAGAAGGGGCCAAAACCTCCAGAATACGCCTACGTTGAAGACGGCCAAATATATGTTATGCCGCTGTCATAAAATGTTAGAACAAATCCTAATTTGCTAAAAAAAATGAGTGCAAAATTGGAATATATTTGATAATATATAAATATATCTTGTATTTTACAGATATATCTGGGCCGTCGACAAGCAAAGTCGACAAATCCTTTCGAAAGCTTGTGTTTCGGTGCTTTTTTCAAGCACAAAATCTATGGTTTTCGATACTGATGAATCTCATTTTTTAGTATATCTTGAGTTTTTTAAATGGTCCACAATATTTGTTAGTTATTCCATTGAATAAAAAAACGGAAGAATTTGCTTCTATGGCTAGGAGGAACACAAATGAGTGAAGTAATTGTAATAACCAGTGGAAAAGGCGGTGTGGGTAAAACCACTACATCTGCCAACCTTGGGTGCGGTCTTGCCATGCTTGGAAAAAAAGTGGCTCTTGTGGATGCCGATATCGGTTTACGTAATTTAGACGTTGTTATGGGTCTTGAAAACAGAATCGTATACGATTTGGTAGATGTTGTAGAGGGTAATTGCCGCTTAAAACAAGCCTTAATTAAAGATAAACGATACAACAACCTCTATTTGCTGCCTGCAGCACAAACAAGAGATAAAAATGCAGTATCTCCAGAACAAATGCAAAAGCTATGTGATAATTTGAAAGAAGACGAATTTGACTTCATCATTATCGACTGCCCCGCAGGAATTGAGCAGGGCTTTAAAAACGCTATTGCAGGTGCTGACAGAGCCATTGTAGTTACCACACCTGAAGTATCCGCAGTACGTGATGCTGACAGAATTATCGGGCTTTTGGAAGCCAGTGGGCTTAATAATCCATTACTTGTATTAAATAGACTTCGTTTTGATATGGTAAAACGAGGAGATATGATGGCCATTGATGATGTAACAGAAATTCTCGCCATTGATGTACTTGGCGTTGTACCTGATGATGAAGCCATTGTAATTGCTACAAACAAAGGTGAGCCTGCTGTTACCAACCCAGAATCAAAAGCAGGACAAGCTTATCGAAATATTGTACAAAGAATTTTGGGTGAAAACGTTCCTATTATGTCCTTTGAGGTGGAAGATACCTTTTTGGATAAACTGAAAAAAATATTCCGTTTCGGAAATTGAAGGATGTGATATAAGTGGACTTCTTTAGCTTTTTCAAAAAAAAAGACAGCACTTCCTCGAAAAATGTCGCAAAAGACCGTCTTAAACTGGTATTGGTACATGACAGAGTAAACTGCTCGTCACAAGTATTGGAAATGTTGAAAACAGATATCATTAAAGTAATTTCTAATTACATGGAGATTGATGAGGAGGAACTGGATATTCAGATTACGCAAACGCAATCTGAGGACAAAAGCGGCACAGTACCTGTTTTATATGCCAATATTCCTATTAAGAGTATGCGTAAGGTAAATCAGGATTGATATCAAAAAACTCCCCGATTATATTTGTTTTTTTGGAAAGATACATATGCCAATTATTTCTGAAAAACCAGCAGACCGGATATTCTTTTTCCGGTCTCTACTTTTTTAGTGGAGGTTCTATACTATGATAAATAAACAGTTGTCTAACTTGGATTATTGGCTGGTGATCGCTGTATGCCTACTATCCGTGTTTGGCATCATCTGCATCGGCAGTGCAACCCATATTAATCTGGGCGAAGACCCCAGTACCTTTTATAAACAAATGGTATGGTTTGTTATCGGTATTGTTTTAATGATAATTGCATCCTCTGTGGATTATAAATTTATATCAAAATTTTATATTTTCTTTTACATTGGAAACATTTTACTGCTTTTGGCAGTATTGGTATTGGGAAAGAATATTAACGGAGCAACTCGTTGGATTGCTTTAGGCCCTGTCAGCCTACAGCCTTCTGAATTTGCAAAACTGATTTTAATATTTTGCCTAGCAAAGTACTTAGAAAAAAGGAAACACCAGATAAACGATTTTTCTACCATTGCCATAAGCTGTATCGGAATTATGATACCTGTATTGCTAATACAAAAACAGCCTTCTTTGTCTGCCAGTTTAGTGTTATTGGTAATACTATGTGTTGAGCTTTTTGTTGCAGGATTGAATTATAAATTGATACGAACGGTGCTTTTATTTCTTGTTCCAGCGATACTATTTGTATTTTGGGATGTTTCTAGAGAAAACCCTTTGCTTATGGATAAGCTACTAAAGCCCCACCAGTTTAACCGTATTCTTGCCTTTGTTAACCCTACCAGTAACCTAGACCAATATTATCAAACAGAAAAGGCAATCAATGCCATAGGCTCGGGGCAGTTAAAAGGAAAAGGCCTTTTTCATGGCACACTAAATCAGCTTAGCTACCTTCCTGAACCTCATAATGATTTCATTTTTTCTGTAATTGGTGAGGAATTTGGGTTTATTGGGTGTATAATTGTACTATTCTTATTGCTTTTTATTGTATTTCGTTGTATATTAATAGCAATCGCAACACGAGATTTTTTTAGCCAACTAATTGTAGTAGGTATCGCAGGTATGATTGCGTTTCAAACATTTGTAAATGTAGGTGTTGCCACAGGCATTATGCCAAACACCGGTATGTCTTTGCCTTTTGTCAGCTATGGCGGTAGTTCTATGTGGACAAATATGACTGCAGTTGGGTTGGTTTTAAATATAGGTATGAAAAGATCAAGTTCTATTTTCGAGGGGGTTTAATATGAATATTGCACTGATTGCACACGATAATAAGAAGAAATTAATGGAGAACCTATGCATTGCATACAGGCATATTCTTTGCAAGCATAGCCTTTTTGCAACAGGAACCACCGGAAGACTCATTGAGGAAACTGCCAACCTCTCTGTTCATAAATATTTGGCGGGTCACTTGGGCGGTGAGCAACAACTGGGCGCTCAGGTTGCTAGTAACGATATTGACGTAGTTATTTTTTTAAGAGACCCTGTATCTCCCAAAAATTATGAGCCAGATATCAGCTCTATCCTTCGCCTTTGCGATATGCATAATATCCCCTTGGCAAGTAATTTGGCAACAGCGGAAATTTTACTATTGGCATTAGACCGTGGTGATTTGGATTGGAGAAATGTGGTGAAATAATTGTCTCTTCCCATGAAGATATTTATAGCTTACTATTGTATCATAAACATCCTACTATTCTTTATGATGTGGATAGATAAAGCACGCGCGAAAAAAGGTACCTGGCGGATTCCCGAAGCTCATCTTTTTATTGTGGCACTGCTAGGCGGTGCACTGGGCGGATTTTTAGGTATGTTCGTTTTACGGCATAAAACCAAGAAGTTTTATTTCTATATTATCTATTTTCTGGCGTGTAACTTACATTTGGCGGTGGCATATGTTTTATTTGGTAAGCTCTTTTTGCAGGCTTAGACAGATAAAAACAGTACTTTCTGTCGTATTGCCTTGCTTTTATTCAAATTTAACTTTGACTATTGGGGAATTGGTGCTTGCCATTTCCCTTTTTCTTTTGAGGTTTGTAACACTGGTTCTTAAAAAAATATGCCTCACAACGTATCACTTGCTTTGATAAAAGGAGAAAAAAATGATATTTTTTCAAGAATATAAAAATCAACTGATTTATTGGCTTACTATTCTATTTTCTATACTATTTCTTTTTGTAGGATACAAAGTTTGTAAACCAGATACAGAAAATACGCCCCAAGGGGGGCAGTGCTTTTCAGCCAAGGTAATTTCCATAGAGGATAAAACCATCAATTCTTACACATTGGGAGAAGATGAAACCTCCCCTACTTTTGAAAATACAACCATCCGTTTTAGTGCCATTATCACCAATGGAGCATTAAAACATAGTGTGGTGGAAGGCATACAAAATATGGATGGTATTGCTGCTGTAAATCCCAAAGAAGTAAAAATTGGAGATTCTATTTTGATTACTTCTGCAGAGGAGCACCCCTCCCCTACTTCCTTATGGGACTTTGTGGAATATGACAGAAGCTTTCCTCTGGCACTCTTATGCGGATTTTTCTTTCTACTGCTTCTTTTATTTGGGGGCAAAAAAGGAGGAAATACCATACTGTCTTTAATTTTCACCTGTATTGCCATATTTGCCGTTTATATCCCTTCTATTGAAAAAGGATATTCTATTTACATCACCAGCACCATTATTTGTGTATTTATTGTATTTATGAATTTACTGCTATTAAACGGTGCCAATATCAAAACCCTCTGTGCCATATTAGGCAACTTGGGCGGGCTATTGGTATCTGGTGTATTAACATTATTTATGAATAACATACTTAACATCACAGGCCTTGTGGATAATGATGCAGCATTTTTACTACTGCAAAGCACCACCGCTTCCATTGACTTAAAGGGAATTGTATGGAGTGGTATTCTCATTGGCTCTTTGGGGGCAATTATGGATGTGGCTATGTCCATTGCTTCTGCATTACAGGAGCTATCAGAAAATATAGAGATAGAGCATCGCCGTTTTTCCACCTTTTTACGCTCTGGGCTAAACATTGGTAGAGATGCTATGGGAACCATGACTAACACCTTAATTTTAGCTTATATAGGCAGTTCTCTTGCTATGGCACTACTACTGATATTAAATAGCAATGATATGCTTTGGCTTTTTAATCTGGAGATGATTGTAGTTGAAATCTTGCAATCCTTAACAGGAAGTATTGGCATTTTGTGTGCTATCCCCATCACCTCCGCTGCATCGGCGTATTTATACACCCTGCCATCCAAAAAACCGATGGCCTATGAGGAAGATACACCGGACTTTTTCACTAAAGAGGAGTAACTAAAAAAACCGATGTTTGCTTTGGTATGATACCATTTTGCAACATCGGTTTTTATGATTTTATTGTATCAAGCAATCAAATTACGTGCTGTAATAACTCCGAAGCAGTACCGCTAGGCAAAAAAGACACTTCATAAGACGGACTGGGCTCACCCCGATTGTGCATCGTGGATGGCTAACTTATGTTGTACTGCCTTCCTATTTTGCCAACGGTACTTTTTTTCTTCGGAGCAGACAACGTAATTGCAAGGGCAGGAATACCACCCTTTGCTCGTTATCTTCTTTTCAATATATAGGCTATTAACCTTTTGTGTGCTTTTTTATGTTATGAGATTTTACTGTCTTTTTTTCTATAGCATTTTTAGGTTTACTGGGTTTGGCAGGTTTGGTATCCTTCGCCTTTTTTTCCTGCCATAATTCCACAACCTTAAACTTTACTTGGGGGGTAATGCCCTGCTTTCCATCTAAGGAGGCAACCACAGTATATTCTTCTGCAGTTAAAGTGCCTGCCAGCCTGCCTTTGGTTTCTTCTGTTACCTCTTGGCAAGCGGCATCCACATAACACATAGGAGGAAACATTACACACCACCAATTTTGCCCTTTTGCCTCACCAATATCTACACGCAACGCTGTATACATCCCCGAAGGAAATGTTAAATCCCCATGTTGTTTTTTGGGGAACAATTCTGTTGTTAGATATGCTTTTACAGAGTTATCATAGCCTTGTGCCACTATCTCCTGCTGTGCCACCATCTCGATACGCTCTAAAGAATGCTGTAAGAGTTTTTTTGTTTCTTCCACATTCTTGCAGGCTTCCAATTCTTCTCCCATTTCGGAAAGAATACGATCCCGCACTGCTAATTTCAGCCTTTGATCTTCTGCTGTATCACTATTGGCACGCACATGAAACCGCACTACTTTTTGAGATATCCCTGTTTGTATGGTTTCGGAGTAAACTTGTGTTGCAGAAATTCCCCATATCATACACGAAGCAACACCAACAAACAATGAAACTAACAG
>JAAYQI010000100.1 GCA_012519385.1 Candidatus Epulonipiscium sp. | reverse complement strand
TTTTCGAGGGAGTGTTGTATATGGGAATGTGGCTAGCTTTAGCAAGTGCAGCTTGTTGTATCACTGGGTTATATATTCGATATAACAGTTGGAAAATCGGCATACTATTTCGTTTTTTTGATGGACTAATGTTAGCGTTTCTTTGTTTTTCCCTCCTGCCTGTGGTACTGGAGGAAGGTCATTTTGCAGTAGGCGTTGCTGGAATTTTATTAGGGGTGTTACTAGGTGCAGTGGCAGAACAAAAAACCTTATTTTTCTGGGAAAAAAATATTCGGCGGGATTTTTTGCATAGTGCTTCGTTTTTTATAGCAGTTCTTTTAGGACATTGGCATATTCCGCCAGAGCGTAACGGAATATTGGTTTATTCCATAGTAGTGGCTTTTTTTGGGGGATTGCTACTCTTTATCGCCTGTGGCGGAATTTTACCCGAGGACTCCAGTAAAAAAAATCAATTATTGTGTGCATTAGGTGGATTTATTGGTTTTATATTAGGCGTTTTTGTTCTTTTTTAACATACCAAAGGCTAGCGGAGGAAGTGTTCCGCTAGCCTGGAATAAGGGGGGAGAAATGACAGACATATTAGTTTCGGGGGGATATGAACAGTCATTCCTTATATAGAAACTCTTTTCTAAACTAAGAAAAGGGATTCGCAAAAATATAAAAATTTAAAAGAGAGTATGTATAAAACATATTTCGGTATCCTTCTTCTTTATTTCTGTTTATTCCAGGTAATAATACCTGTTATTGCCGCAGCAATGAGTAAAAACAAAGTATAGAAGAAGGCTTTTTTTGCTTTTGGCGAACACATGTTTTTTTGAGTTTCCTCATCCGAACCATTCATGTCAATGATTTCTCCATGAGGGACATCTAATATTTCGAATTCTTTCTGTGTCACTACCACTACACTCCTTTTTTGATTTTGATGGTCTGCCTGCACAATGTAAGGATGAGGGCTTTTGTGCAGGCAATGAAGTGGCTAATTTTTTTCACTTCTAATTTATCGTAGTTCATAAAAGCGGAGATAAGATGGCGGGAAGCTCATGGTAGAAAACTTGTTTTATACTTTATGCTTACAGATAATCTTTCTGTAGCAAAGCAACAAGTATCTATAGGGGTCCATGTTCTCCGCTTCTACTAAAGATAGTATAAACCAAATTTATGTATTTTTTGTGAACGAATGCTTAATAGTGCCTTAACATTCTTTAAAAATATACGAACTTTTCCGATAAAAGTCTTAAACCTTCCAAAAAAATCAGACTTTTTCTCTCTTTCTGTAAAAAATACCCTCTCATACCGCTAAAATAGCTTTTCAAGCATAAAAAAAGAGCGAAGTGCATAAATCCACTCCAACTCTTTTAAGGAAATCTATATTATTTTCTGCCATACTTTTTATTGAATTTTTCAACTCTACCACCGGATTCAAGCAGAAGCTTCTGGCTGCCTGTGTAGAATGGATGACATTTGGAACATACCTCAACTCTAATTTCGTCTTTTGTAGAGCCGGTTACGAACTCATTTCCGCAGTTACATTTTACTTGGATCTGTTTGTATTCAGGATGAATTCCTTCTCTCATTTCTTTCACCTCTTTCTGTTGATCAATAATTTAAAATTATTTAAAGACAACAGAAGTAGTATAGCACATCTTTTTTTCATTTGCAATATATGCATCGCAAACATATCATATTTTATTACATTTTTTCATTTTTCATTAAAGTTTTTTCCAAAATAGGTAATCTTTCCACAAACTCTTGATTGTTTGCAGTTTTCTTCATCAAATCGATAATACCCTCCGTCATTTCTACGGAACTTAGGCGAGAGCCAAGGCGGCGTAAAATATAGACATTGTCCATTTCTTCTTTGGTAAGGAGCTTTTCTTCTCGCCTTGTTCCCGATTTATTCAAATCAATAGCAGGGAAAATACGTCTCTCCGATAATCGCCTATCCAGCACTAACTCCATATTCCCCGTTCCTTTAAATTCTTCAAATATTACTTCATCCATTTTGCTTCCCGTATCTACCAAAGCCGTCGCCAAAATGGTTAAGCTACCGCCGCTTTCAATATTTCTGGCAGCACCAAAAAAACGCTTGGGCATATACAGCGCCGCAGGGTCAAGACCCCCCGAAAGTGTTCTGCCGCTGGGAGGAATGGTTAAATTATACGCCCTAGCAAGCCTTGTAATGCTATCAAGTAAAATCACCAAATCCTTGCCCTGCTCCACCAGTCTCTTTGCCCGTTCCAAAACCATTTCTGCCACTCTTTTGTGATGTTCTGGCTGTTCATCAAAGGTAGAATACACAATTTCAACATTCTTGCCTTCTATAGAGCGTTGAATATCTGTTACCTCCTCAGGCCGTTCGTCAATAAGCAGCATAATCAAATTAATTTCTTGATGGTTATGTGTAATTGCGTTTGCCATTTGGGTCAAGAGTATTGTTTTTCCCACTTTAGGAGGGGCAACAATCATACCTCTTTGCCCTTTTCCAATGGGTGC
>JAAYQI010000099.1 GCA_012519385.1 Candidatus Epulonipiscium sp. | reverse complement strand
CTTGTAATAGAGTTACTTGGGCGAAAGGTTCCGTCTTTATAGCCTGCTACCACGTTCTTTTGTGTAGCGGCATTAATGGCTTCACGGCTCCAAGACTGAAAATTACGGCTATCTTGGAAACGAAAGCTCTCTCGATTCTCTCCTTCCAGATTGAGATTGCGGCACAAAAGTGTTACCGCCTGCTCTCTGGTTAAATTGCTCATGGGCTCAGCCATGTTTTTGCCGCTACCGGAAAAATATCCTTGCTGATACGCAATGCTCAAATCATTGGCATACCACTCTGTTCCTTTTACATCCTTAAAAGGATTTTTGCCCGATACCTTATAGCCGAAGGCACGGTTTATAATAGATACAAACTCGGCACGGGTAATTTTACGGTCGGGATTCATATTTCCATTGATATCCCCACGCATGATACCTTCATCAAAAAGCTTGCGCATATACTGCTCTGCCCAATGATTCTGTGTTCCCATGGTAAATGGAGCCGCAAGCACCTCTTGCATTCCCGGTGCTTGCGGCAACAAAAGCTGACCTGCCATAAGCAAACCGCACAATATGCCCCCTATTACCTTCTTTCCTCTCGCCTTAGCACTTTTGTACATCTATATTCCCCCTCTTGTTACTCTGCCTTTTCATTTTGTTTTTCTTTGACTTTGATTTTTTTTCGGGCAATCATCTGTAACCTAAAAATGGCTTGACGAAGCATTCTTTCTTCATTATGTTTTAATTCAACAAAACGTGCTCCGTACACATACACATTTTTTTCTTTATCAAACACCTTACGTATAATACGCAATTTTAAAATAATCGGGTCCTGGGTAATGGGAACCACTGTTTCATACAGCTCTGTTGTCATCAGGTCCTGCTCTGCCTGAAAACAAATGCCACCGCAGCTAATATCTCTGGATTGTATGTTAATATTAAGTGGAGAAGCTGAATCTATCACACGGACAGAGCTTTTATAGGAAACTCTCACCTTTAAATCGCTACGAAGCTGTGCTGTAATATTTTTTAAATTTTCGACAAATAGCTTTTCTCCTTTAACTTGGTAAACTTCAGCTTCAAACATCTCAGGATAATCTTCCACTTTATGAAAACGTATCTTCTCCATACGAGAAATTTTTGTAAGGGTAATAACAGAGTCAATGATAAACGCTGCCCTGTCAATGTTGATATAAATCAATTCCGCCTCACACAGTTTTACGTTATCTTGTGTAAAAATTATATAATTTTCCGAACGCATATCAGTTCTGCTCCTCCTCTAACACTTCTTCATTTTGATGCGGTTGTTCTTGTGCCTTTTGAGTATTGCCCTGAGAATACTTTAGGAAAAAAACATATATTTCCACAATTGCCTTGTAAAGCTCTTGGGGGATTTCCGCACCCAACTCAAGCTGCGTTAGTATAGTGGCCAAAGAATTATCTTCATAAACGGGAACATCATTTTCTACGGCAATTTCTACAATTTTTTCTGCCATATGCCCCATACCTGATGCCACAATAATGGGGGCAACGTCATTATCGTCATAACGCAGTGCCACCGCTTTTTTTCGTAATATGTCCTTATATTCTGACATTGATTGAATTCTTCCTTTCCTGTATCTTGGGAAATACTTCAGAAATGGACTTTGGCTTGGTACACTTATCAAGAAAAAGCGAACGAAACGTTAGACCATTTCTCTCCATTATACCATATATTCCATCTTTCATCTCTTTTTCTGTGCAGTTTAATTCTTTTGGATAAAAAAGCTGCATATCCACATTGCCGTCACAAGCAGTTAAAATCATTTCAAAATATCCAACGTCCTTCAAGTCAAACTTTACAAATACTCTCACACGTTTTGCATAAGAGCCATCTGCTGTTTCTTCCTTCCCGTCGTTAGGGTCAATCCATAACTCGGAAAACATCATACCTCCATTTAACTCCGCAGGAATCATCATATGTAGTAATGGCATATAAACGCTTTCATTTATCAAAAGAGCATTCATAATATTCTGAAATACGGCTTTTGCCTCGTGGCCAGCCGCTCCTTGAAGCCCCTCCTGTAAAATAGAGGTAAATTTATTGGGAATAGACATCTGATCCGCCGCTTTTTCAAAATCAGTCATGCGTAAAAGCTGCTCTAACTGGTTGATATCCAATCCTTTCAGCTTTTCTTG
>JAAYQI010000098.1 GCA_012519385.1 Candidatus Epulonipiscium sp. | reverse complement strand
TTGTTCCTACGATAGTAATAGGGGAGTTATACGCAGGCTTTTACATTGGAACTCAGTCCAGCCGTAATATCAGGGAACTTCAGGAATTTTTAGATCAGGTTGGGTTAGAACTGAAGGCTCCTGATAAGCTTCTAAAAATTTGTAGAAGTGTTATACAAATTATTATCTTTAAATTGGGCTCTTAATATTAAATTCGTTATCAGCAACATATGCGCATTTGTTGAAAGCCTTTACCCCTTTTAATCATAATCGCTTAAGTTCAAGAGGAAATGCAGGAAAATATGTCTGATTTAATAAAGATAAGTAGAAGAAATAAGATTGTGGCCTATTTGAAAGAAAAAGGGAAAAAATTAGGAATTAAAAGGATAAATGCTGCGAAGGATGCTTGGGCAGCAAATAAAGATGAAAAGAACTTTACCGAGCTGCTTAATAGATATTCACTATATCCATCCCAAGGGACGATGCTAAATAAAAAGATTTGTTTGATGCTACCTAAAGATTCTTTAACTTACAAAGCAGCTTTGAAGGCAAACAGCTTTTTTAAATCAAAAATTGACATGATCGACCCATTTGCTGAAAAGTGGTCAGTAAATAAAATCAAAGAAGAATACGATGGGGTAATATACATGCCAGAATTCAAATCCAATTATTTAAGACAAGTATCAAATGATCATATAGAGTTGTTGGAGCTTTTCAATATTCCTGTTTGGCCCAACAAACAGGAGAATTACTTGTATGAATCAAAGTGTAGAGCTTCGCAATATCTGGAATCACTAAACATACCTACTCCAAAAACTATTGTAAAATATACCGAAGCAGGTGCAATTGAATGTCTGCAGCAGATGGATTTCCCCTTCATTATTAAAACAAACACTGGCGCATCTTCGAGTGGCGTATTTTTAATTAAAAATAAAAAGGAAGCGTATAAATCAATCAGGTATTTGTTTGCAAATGGCTTCCTGAGGCAGGGCGCTTACAGAAGAGATCTTGATTATGGGTATATTTACTTACAGGAGTTCATTCCGGATGTTCGTGAGTATAGAATCATAAAAGTGGGGGAGAATTGGTTTGGGCACGAAAAACTGGGTAAAGATGGGTCTGTGCTATACAGCGGAAGTGGTGTAAACTCTTGGGAAATACCATCCAAAAGCGTTTTTGAATTTTGTTATAATATTGCTCATTCGAACAAGATCAATGTAATGTCTTTTGACGTGTTTGAAACTAAATGTGGCAAACTATTAATAAATGAGCTGCAGACATGGTTTGGCAGCTACAATCCATCACAAATGTATAAAGATGGTATTCCGGGCCGTTTTATAAAGCAAGAAGATGAATGGCGATTTGAAGAAGGCATATTTAATTATAATCAAGGTCTAAATTTAAGAATATTTGAATTTGTCCGCTATTTGAATGATATTGAAGGCGCAGGTAAACAATGATAAAAAACGTATGTGTTGTAGGTGGGGGTAGTACAGCCCATACCCTAATACCGCTGTTGCGCTCTGCAGGCATGAATGTAGATCTCTTGACTGCAAAGCCTGCATTGTGGAACAAAGTTGTAAGGTTTAACTATGTGAATGAGAACGGGCAGATTATCGATTCACTCGATGGTTCCCTGGGCATTGTCTCAGATAAACCTCAGGATGTTATTCCTTCCGCGGACGTAATTATACTTTGCATGCCGGTTTCAAGTTACAAGATTGCACTTCATAGAATTGCTTCTGAGATTGACAAAGACAGGCCTGTGATTATTGGAACAGTTTATGGTCAAGGGGGATTTAACTGGATGGTGGAGGAAATTAGAAATCAACATGCACTCCACAATCTTGAATATTTTTCCAGTGGATTAGTCCCCTGGATCTGCAGAATAAAAGAGTACGGAAAAGTTGGGGTAACATACGGGCCAAAAATAGAAAATGTTATTGCTGTCAGTAATGATGAAGTATTTGGACGCTTAGATACCGGATTTCTAAATTCAATTTCGTTAGACTTTTTTAAAGTCGGGCGGTTCAATTTAGCAGAAAATTTTATTAGTTTAACATTTTCTGTTGATAACCAGATAATTCATACTTCACGACTGTTTTCATTATACAAGGAAAGCAATGGCGGAAAATGGAAAAATAAAGATGACGTTCCATACTTTTACCGTGATTTTAATGAATTCTCAGCAGAACAGCTTTTATTGTTAGATAATGATTATGAAAACATTCGGATAGCTTTAAGAAATAAATATCCAGGAAAAAAATTTACTTATATGATGAATTACCTGGATCTGGAGCACTTCAGCTATGCTTCAGAAAGTAAATCTGTTGTGGATTCTTTTGTGAATTCTAGAACTCTACGTGCGATCACGACTCCTGTAGTTCTTCACGGTGATCATTATTCATTTAATAAAGAACATAGGTTTTTTAAAGATGATATTTATTTCGGCCTTTGCATTGCGAAATGGTTCGCTCAAGAAATGTGCATTGCTACACCACAGATTGATCTCATTTTACAATGGGCGCAGGAATATCTGGAAGATGATTTATTAGCGGATGGATGTCTTATAGACTTTCCTGCAAATAATGCCAATCGATTTAAATACGGTATTCCGACCATGTACGGCATACATGAAATCGATGCGTTAGTCGATTGAAAACTAGTTGTACCAATAAAAGGTAACAAAAACCAAAGTGCGGAAGAGAACAATAACTCAGTTCATTCATGTGCTATATACTCATATTTGATGAGTAACCCGTTCTTAAAATTTAGCAGATAATAGCCACCATTTTCTGCTGCAATTTTAAGCCCTAATGCTGTCTTACCTGTGTCGTTTTCATGTGTTTTGTATTTTCCTCTGATACAGCCGAAAGGGGCTACATCCAGGAGGTCTATGGGATTTTCTTTACCAATACCAACTTTTCCGCTGTTGTCGACCTTTACAGCTATTTTATTATCCGGGGCCAGTACTATGCCACCGGAATTCGAGTTATTCTGATCCCATTTTCCGCCATTTTCCATTCTTGTGGCGATCTTCAACTGTGATCCGCTACCTGATTTTCTATTCATAATAATTTCTGTTTGCGACACGGAAATGTTCTCGTCTTTCTCAATTTCACTGCCGAATCTGGCAACAACGTCTGTTGATCCTGAACCTCTTCTGGCTTCCAGGGCACCACCTGTTATGTTCCCTTTTTTATCTACATTGAAAAGAGTCTTTTTCCACTCGTTCAAGTTTAGGAAGTCAATATCGCTTATGTTTACTTCTGAATTCAGGGTTGCCCGTTATCACTCAAAATGACCGATAATTCTCATCGAAAATGACCGGTTATTCTCAACCAAAATGACCGATGATTCTCATTGAAAATGACCGACTTTTCTCACTCAAAATGACCGTTTAAAG
>JAAYQI010000097.1 GCA_012519385.1 Candidatus Epulonipiscium sp. | reverse complement strand
TGGTATTGGCATCTTTTTGTGTAACGGTAAAGTTAGCACTGCGAAGTCCTAAGGCTTCCCGCACTTGTTTGCCTGTAAAGGTGGAATTGCCTACCTTTATTTGCTGAATGTAGCCCGAAGGGGAGTGGGAGAGTATTTGAATTTGGGAATAAATGTTACCAATATCCAAGCCGATATTTCCATATTTTGAAGTAAAGGCATTTTTTATTTGCGTAGGCGTAAATATGGTTTCTTTTTCAAAATCGGGAGAGTTTTTATCCAAGGAGCTATCGACACTTTTTAAATATGGAATCTCCTGCTCCCAAACATTTTCTGCATTTTCCGTTTTTCCTGCACTTTCGGCATGAAACACAGCTAAAATAGGTTCATCTTGGTATACCATAATTTCACCATAGGTGGCATCCACAGCATCGCTTATTTTTTTGTAATATTCAGAAAAATGATTTCCCCATTGCTGTTGCAACTGTTGTTTGGTAAGGTATGCCTGTCCAATTTTGTCGGGATTGATTTCAGTGCTGCCATTTAAGCTATGTATGGTATAAGTGCGAGCGGCTACCGCCTGTGCTTTTAAGGCTTCTTCAGGGAATAAGGCGGGCATTTCTGCGGCAACTACGCCTTTAATATATTCTTCTAAAGCATTTTGCGAGTCGAGATTAAGAATATCTGGGGAAAGCACCTCTACGGTAGTTGTGCTTTGTTTAGTCCCATTGGAAGGAGCATGGTTTTTTTGCCCCGAAAAAAGCAGCGTTACGATAGACGGAATAAAAATGACCGCCGAGACAATATAAATAAGCAATATCAGCAAACTTTTTTTCATGTATGAGCCTCCCTCCTCTTTCCTATACATATGAAAAAGAAAACCATGTCATACACAAAAAATGGCAGGTTGGGTGTAAAAGGAATTATTTTTAAAAATACATTTACTTTCCGGAGGATTTATACTATAATCAAGGCATCCAATCTTTGGAGGAAATAAGGTAAGAACGCTGGGGGTGCTGAATGAATTCGGCTGAGAAAGCAATTGATTGCTTAACCCTTTGAACTTGATGTGGTTAATACCAACGAAGGGAAGCAAGAGGTTAAAAAATGGGCGTTATGCTTCCCGCATTTTGCAGGGGAGCATTTTTTATATTCTTTTTTGCTCTCCCAGAGACAGAAACTTTTTTAAGGAGGCTTTTTTTATGAAGGTATCGCAGCAATTATATGAAAGTGCAAAAGAAATATGGGACAGCTACTATACCCATCCTTTTGTGGCGGAAATGGCACAGGGAACATTAGCGGAGGATAAATTTCGCTACTATATGATACAGGATTACCTGTATTTATTAAAATATGCCAAGGTTTTTGCATTGGGAGTGGCAAAAAGTGATGATGAGGAACTGATGCGAAAATTTTCTCAATCGGTACATACCATACTAAACGGAGAAATGTCTATCCACAAGAGCTACATGAAGCGATTAGGCATTACGTCTGAAGAAGTAAAAGAAGCGAAAATGTCACTAGCAAATGATTCTTATACGGCATATATGCTACAGGTGGCTTATGAAAAAGACCCTTTGGCAATTTTGGTGGCGATTTTATCCTGCGCATGGAGTTACCAGTGCATCGGAGCACATAATGCTAAGGTGCCAGGGGCATTGGAGCATCCTTTTTACGGAGAATGGGTGCAGGGTTACACCAGTAAGGCGTATGTGGAGGAAACAGAGGATTTGATTGCGTGGGTAGACAAACTGGGTAAGAATATTTCCCAAGAAAAACTAGAAGATTTAAAAAGAATTTTTGTGCAATGCAGCCGATATGAATATGAATTTTGGAATATGGCATATCAAAAGGAGATGTGACCATGCTGGAATTTCAAAACGTAACATTTCGATACCCCGAGGATAAAGAGCCTATTTTGGAAAATCTGAGCTTTCAGGTAAAAGATGGTGATTTTGCATCCATCATAGGCAGTAGCGGATGTGGAAAAAGCACCATATTTCGCTTGATAAACGGCTTGGAAAAACCACAACAGGGACAGATACTGGTAAATGGCGAGCCTATTGAAAAACAAAGAAGATATACTGCATTTATGCCCCAGAAGGACTTACTTTTTCCTTGGTGCACCATAGAAAAAAACCTAACACTGCCCATGGAGCTACAAAAGATTCCCAAGGAGGAGCAAAAAAAGCAATGCACCGCTGTGTTAGAACAGATTGGTATGACAGAATACAGGAACAAATATCCCAGAGAGTTATCAGGGGGTATGAAGCAAAGGGTTGCTTTTGCCAGAACACTCTTGGCGGGAGGTTCGCTATTGCTTTTGGATGAGCCTTTTAGTGCCTTGGATTTTTTGACAAGAGTGGAAATGCAAGAGTGGATTTTGGAGCAGTGGAGCTATTGGAACAAAACCATACTTTTTATTACCCATGATGTGGAGGAGGCTATTTTTTTATCCAACATCATTTTTACCATACAGGAATGCCCCTTTAGTACCATGAAGGCTGTAAATGTTCCCTTACAGTACCCAAGGAACCGGGAGGATTTACGAAAAAGTGATATCACACAGCTTAAAGAAACGCTGATTCGACAGCTTAGAAAGAAGGAGATGTTATGAAAAAGCAAATTCCCGCTATGGTGGTTGCGCTTTCTATATTGGCGGTGTGGCAATTTATTGCCATGGGAATGGATGCGGCATATATTTTGCCTTCGCCTATTCAGATTGTGCAAAAAATATGGGAGTGTAAAAAAGTGCTTTTGACGGTGCATCTACCCGCAACAGCAGTCATTACAGGTATTGGCTTACTGATATCTGTGGTGCTGGGGTTGGCATTGGCAATACTAATGGATAGCAATGCCATGATAGAGCGGGGCTTATACCCTGTGATTATTGCCTCACAGACCATACCTACCACAGCCATTGCACCACTATTTGTGTTATGGTTTGGGTACAGCATTTGGAGCAAGGTACTGGTTACGGTATTGATTACTTTTTTTCCTGTGGTGATTGCGGTATTTGATGGATTTAAGGCAACCAAAAGGGAAATGGAGGAACTTCTTCTTACCTATGGTGCTACCAAGAGGGATATTTTCATACGGCTGAAAATTCCTACGGCACTGCCTGCCTTTTTTTCTGCGATTAAAATGGCAATTCCTTTAAGCTTAATTGGTGCCGCCATTGGTGAGTGGTTGGGAGCACAAGAAGGGCTTGGATACTATAGCAAGAGAATGATGACGCAACTGGATGGAGCAGGCGTATTTGCTCCTGTGGTGATACTTTCTTTGTTGGCCATGGTATCGGTTATGTGTATTAGTTTTATAGAAAACAAGGTAATTAATTGGAGGAGGGAATTATAATTATGAAAAAGAAAACATGGTTTGCGGCAATGGCGGTAGTATTGGCAACTGCCTTAGCAGGATGCGGCACAGCTCCCAAGGAAGAAGCAAAGGTACCAGAAAAACAGCTGGAGGAATTTGATGTGGTGCTGGACTGGTATCCTAATGCGGTACACGCCTTTTTGTATGAAGCCATAGAAAAAGGATATTATGAAGAAGAAGGCCTGCACGTAAATATTCGTTTCCCTGCCAGTGTAAGCGACGGGATATCCTTGCCAGCAGCAGGAAAGGCAGATTTGGGAATTTTTTATTTGCAAAACACCATTATGGCAGCTGCCAATGAGGACATACCTGTACGGTCGGTGGGGGCAATTTTGCAGTCTCCCTTAAACATTGTACTATCTCTCAAGGAAAAAAACATTACATCACCTGCTGACTTGGTGGGAAAAACCATTGGCTACAGCGGTTCTACAGAGACAGAGGCAGTGCTTAACTCCAATATGAACTTTGTGGGAGCAAAAGCAGGGGATTTGAAGCTAGTGGATGTGGGATTTGATTTAATGAGTGCCATGACTACGGGAAATGTGGATGCAACCATTGGATGCATGGTGAACCATGAGGTTCCGCAAATGGAGGAAGAAGGCTTTGAAGTGAACTATTACTTCCCCACGGACTATGGTGTGCCTGAATATTATGAATTGGTATTTTTGGCAGGGGATAAGCAATTAAAGGAAAACCCAGAAAAGATAGAAAAGTTTTTGAGAGCTACGAAAAGGGGCTTTGAGGATATGAAAGCAAATCCAGAAGAAGCCTTGGAAATATTATTGGCCAACCAAAATGAAGAAAACTTCCCATTATCTCCAAGTGTTGAGAAAAAAAGCTTGGAAATAGTTTTACCTATTATGGAAACGGAAGATACCCCATTTTTATCTCAAACAAAGGAAGTATGGCAAAAAAATATTGTTTGGTTATATGAGCAGGGCGTGATTTCCAAAAAAATAGATGCTTCCACCCTGATTTATGAAGGTAATACCGAGAATGATGAATAAAGTAATTGGTTAGGCACATACTAAAGCCGAGGTGATTGGTATGGCAAAGGCAGGTATGCGTAGGCCAAACGTGGAAGAACCCCACGGCACAGAAAGCAATAAAAAGAATAAATTTCCTAAAAATGATGTGGAGCCAGTTCCTGAAATACAAGGAAAGGCCAAAAACGGAAAAGAAAAGGCAGGAAGAATTTAACATTATTTGTCGGTACAAAAATGCACCTTTCCATGAAAAAATGGGGAGGTGTGTTTTTGTGTGAGAGGATAACTATTTGCATATGGAAGGTGAGTAAGGTATACTAATTTTAGGAAAAAACAAAAGATAAGGAGGCACCCCTATGAATAGAAGAATTGGAATGAGACTTGCTCCGCCAATATTGCCAATACAGTAGAATCTATTGGTAAAGCGGGGACTTGAAATGAAAGCAAAATTATGTTTTATACTATCCATGATTATTTTTGGCACCATTGGAATATTTGTTAGGCAGATTAACATGGCATCCAGCGAGATTGCACTTTTACGAGGTGCCATTGGCAGTATGTTTTTATTGGCAGTGGTATTTGCTACAAAGCAGAAAATATCCTATGAAAGTATCAAAAAAAATATTGGAGTACTTCTTTTATCGGGGCTTGCACTGGGAGCCAACTGGATGTTCTTTTTTCAGGCATATAAGAATACAACCATTGCCAATGCTACGTTAAGTTATTACTTTGCACCTGTTTTTGTTGTAATTTTATCGCCTTTTGTACTAAAGGAGAAAATTTCAATGAAGAAGGTACTTTGCATCGCTATTTCGGTACTGGGTATGTTTTTGATTATACAAAGCAATCAAAATATCGGTGCGGTATATCATCATTTGCGGGGTATTTTTTATGGAATTGTGGCGGCGGCATTTTATGCAACATTGACTCTTGCCAACAAATTTATACGGGATATGAGTGACTTGGAAACAACCATACTACAGCTATTGTTGGCGGCAGGGCTACTGATACCCTATGTTTTGGCTACGGAGGGGCTTCATGTACCAGAAATTAGTGGGGTAGCTGTGATTTGTATCCTTTTACTGGGAGTCCTTCATACGGGAGTGGGATTTTATTTATTCTTTTTAGGGATTAACGGATTAAAGGGGCAGAGCATTGCCGCATTAAGTTACATAGACCCCATTACATCATTATTGGTTTCCTTTTTTATATTGGGAGAACATATGACAAAGGTACAGATACTGGGAGCGGTGCTTTTACTCGGCTCCACATTTGTAGAGTGAAATTAGCAAAAAGCAGGATGTTTTTATAGAAGAATCCTATTAACAGCAAAGAAAGCAACCGCCCATGGAGGGTGGTTGTTTTTCTAGTAGGGTTGATGTAGAATTATTTTTACTTTAGGGTATCCTATGGATATAGATGGAGATAGAACTGGATTGGAGGGATTGTGAAATGATTGCACTAATTACAGGGGCAACCTCTGGCATTGGAAGGGATATGGCAGTGATATTATCAAGACAAGGCTATGACTTGATATTGGCATCACGCAATACGGCAAAAATGAAGCAATTACAAAAACGACTGAAAACTTCTGTGGAGATTGTTACGGTTGATTTATCCAAAGAGGAGGACTGCCGCAGGCTTTACGATACGGTGAAGGAAAAAGAAATTGATTTACTTATCAATAATGCGGGCTTTGGTGTGTTTGGAAAATTTCATGAAACATCCCTTGAAAAGGAACTGAATATGATAGACTTAAACATACGGGCAGTGCATATGCTGACAAAGCTATTCTTACAGGATTTTAGAAAAAGAAACAGAGGTACGATATTGAATGTATCATCTTCGGCTTCCTTTTTTCCTGGGCCGCTCTTGGCATCCTATTATGCCACAAAGGCTTATGTGCTTCGGCTTTCCTTGGCAATTTATGAGGAGCTTCGCAGAGAGGGCAGTAATGTTCAAATTAGCGTTTTATGCCCAGGCCCTGTGGATACAGGCTTTAATGAAAGGGCGAATGTACGGTTTAGTCTAAAGGGAATGAATAGCAGAAAGGTGGCGGCCTATGCTCTGAAAAAGATGCAAGAGGGCAAGCTTGTGATTATCCCTGGGTTTACCATGCAGGCGGCATATTATGGAAGAAGGGTGATTCCTTTGAAGTTATTATTAAAGGGAACGTATCATATGCAAAAGAAGAAGGAAGGATAAATTATGGGAAAAATACTGGTGTTGGCAGAAAAGCCTTCTGTGGGGAAGGAATTGGCAAGGGTATTGGGTTGTAAAAAAAGCGGCGGAGGCTTTATAGAAGGAGAAAACTATATTGTGACATGGGCATTGGGGCATTTGGTAACTTTGGCAGAGCCAGAAGCTTATGGAGAACAATATAAAACATGGAGCATGGAAACCCTTCCTATGATGCCTGAAAAAATGCAGCTAAAGGTTATCCCCGAAACGGCAAAGCAATTTGGTGTGGTAAAAAAACTACTGACATCAAAAGAGGTTTCTTCTTGCATCATTGCTACTGATGCAGGGAGAGAGGGAGAACTGGTTGCCAGATGGATATTGAAAAAAGTTGGTTTTCAAAAGCCGATACAAAGATTATGGATTTCTTCCCAAACAGATAAAGCCATAAAAGAAGGCTTTGCCAAGCTAAAAAACGGAAAAGAATACGAGACGCTGTATCAATCGGCACAGGCTAGAGCCGAGGCGGATTGGCTAGTGGGACTTAATGTAACCCGAGCGCTTACTTGCAAATATAACGCACAGCTATCTGCAGGGAGGGTGCAAACACCTACCTTAGCCATGATTGTAAAAAGAGAGGAAGAAATTAAAAAGTTTGTACCCAAGGAGTATTTTATTGTACGGGCAGATTTAGGGAAATTTTTTGTAACTTATCGGGATGAAAAGAATCATACGGGTATTTTTGATGGGGAAAAAGCAAAAAGACTAGCAGAAAAAATGAAGGGCAAAGAATTTGTCATAACAGAAGTGAAAAAGACAAAAGGAACTGTGGCACCGCCCCTGCTTTATGATTTGACAGAGCTACAAAGAGATGCCAATAAGCTATATCAAATGTCTCCCAAGGAGACCCTTTCTGCCATGCAGAATTTATATGAACGGCACAAGGCTCTTACTTATCCCAGAACAGACTCCAGATATTTGACAGAAGATATTGTGCCGACACTGCAAGACAGGTTAAAAGCAGTAGCAAAAGGAGAATTTGCCCCTATTGTATCAGAGATTATAAAAGAGAAGAAAAAGATTTCCAAGGCCTGCATCAACAATGCCAAGGTAAGCGACCACCACGCCATTATCCCCACAGAGCAAAGTGCAAACACATCGGCAATGAGCGTGGCGGAAAAACGGATTTATCTATTGGTGGTGAAGCGGTTTTTAACTTGTTTTTATCCCAATTATGAATTTGAAAAAGTACGGGGCGAATTTGTTTGTGAAAATGAAACATTTATGGCATCGGGCAGAGTGATAACCCAAAAAGGATGGAAGATGGTAGCGGCAGAAATTAGGGATGAGGAGGAAGAGGAGGAACAAAGCCTTCCCAATTTCCAAAAAGGAGATACTTTTACCTGCAAAAGCATACAATTAAAAGCCATGAAAACCACACCTCCCCCCAGATATACAGAGGCAACCCTATTATCTGCTATGGAAAATCCATCCGCTTTTTTGCAGGATAAAAAAATGGCGGAATTTATAGAAGGAGGCTTGGGTACGCCTGCCACCCGTGCCGATATTATAGAAAAACTATTTTCTTCTTTTTATATAGAAAAAAGAGGAACTTCTATTTATCCCACTTCCAAGGGAATACAGCTGGTGGACTTGGCACCTTCTGATTTGAAAGAACCTATGCTGACGGCAAAGTGGGAAAAGCGTTTGGAGGCAATTATACAAGGCAAGGAAAATAAGGAGCAGTTTATTGGGCAGATTCGCCACTACACCCGAGAGCTTGTGGAAAATGTGAAGGAAAGCACAGAACAATATGTGCATGATAATATTACCAAAACCCTTTGCCCTGTCTGCAAAAAGCCAATGCTTGCCGTTACAGGAAAAAAAGGCAAAATGCTAGTTTGCCAAGACCGAGAATGTGGAGAAAGAATAAATGTAAGCCGTGAAACCAATATGCGTTGCCCTACCTGTCATAAAAAGATGGAATTATTTGGAGAGGGAGAAAAAAGAACCTACATATGCCGATGCGGCTACCGTGAAAAAGCGGAGGTTCTTCATAAGCGTGTAGCACAAAACAAAGGTGCTTCCAAAGATGCCGTGCGTAATTACATGAAAAAACAGCAAAAAGAAGAAAAACAACAGGAAAAGGAATTGAATGCATTTGGCAAGGCATTATTGGATGCCTTTTCTGAGATAGAATAAAAAAGATTGGGGGGCCTTCATGGATATCAGTGACCGATATAAGGGAAAAAAGAAATGGATTCGGTTTTTGGCTGAGCTTTTGGATCGATATTTTCAGGACGAAATCGGGAAATCAGCGGCGGCATTAACCTACTATATGATATTTACCTTTTTTCCATTTTTAATCTTTCTTAGCATGCTGTTAGGCTTTATGAATATCCCGTTACTACCCTTGGAGGGAGAGGTTGCCAACTTTTTGCCACAAGATATGATTATGCTGATTAATCTTTTTATTACCCATATTACCGAAAGCAGGAACGGCGGACTTTTATTCGTTGGGTTTTTATTGACATTCTGGTTTTCTACCAGGGCGGTACGTGCCATGATGGGCATGATTAACTATGCCTACCGTGGGGATAAGCCTGCTTCTTGGTTTCTTCATATGCTTTCTACGGCTATTTTTACGGTATGCATGATGCTATTTATAGTGCTTTCCTTGGGGGCATTGGTGATTGGGGAAGGGGCACTGCAATGGGTATCCCAATTTTTCCCTATCTCTGTGGATATGATTGTGCTATGGAGCAGGTTACGTTTTTTGGTACTGATGGTGATTTTATTTTTTATTTTATCGGCACTATATTATGTGGCACCCAGTTACAAAATGAAATGGGAGGATGTGGTTTGGGGTGTTTTGGCGGCACTGCTTTCGTGGACCATATTTTCCGTAGGATTTGCGTATTATGTGGATAATATGGGGAGATATTCCATGATTTACGGCTCTATCGGTGCGGTGATTGTATTTTTGATGTGGTTATACTTTAGCTGTGTTGCGGTACTGATGGGGGCGGAGTTTAACCATGTACGAATGATGATTTATAGAAAGGGAAGAAACGGAGGGAAGTAAAGTTGGAGGAGATACAAAACAGAACATTTTACTTGATGAAGCGATTTTTACCGTATTTTAAAAAATATAAAGGAATTTTATTTTTGGATTTATTTTGTGCGGCACTTACTTGCATCTGCGAATTGGTGCTACCCTTAATTGTACGGTTTATTACCAATACAGGAAGTAGGGATATCTCCTCGCTGACGGTATCTCTCATTGTGAAACTAGGGGTATTTTATTGTATCCTTCGCATCATTGATACGGCGGCGAACTATTATATGGCGTACACGGGGCATATGATGGGAGCAAGGATTGAAACAGATATGCGTCGGGATTTATTTGACCATTTGCAAAAGCTATCTTTTTCTTACTACGATGAAACAAAAATAGGGCAAGTTATGGCCAGAATTACCAGTGATTTATTCGACATCACAGAATTTGCTCACCACTGCCCTGAGGAGTATTTTATAGCGGCATTAAAAATAACCGTTTCTTTTATTATACTATGCAATGTAAATATTCCTCTTACGTTACTGATATTTGCAGTGATTCCCATTATGCTTTTTTGCTCTATGCAGTTTAATGGCAAAATGCGAAAAGCCTTTAAACGTTCCAGAAATCAAATTGGGGAAATCAATGCTCAAGTGGAAGATAGCCTACTGGGTATCCGAGTGGTGAAATCTTTTGCCAATGAGGACATAGAAAGAGCAAAATTTGGCAAGGGTAATGCACTTTTTTTGGATACCAAGCAAGAAATATACAAATACGTGGCAGGTTTTCAAAGCACCACCAGATTATTTGATGGAATCATGTATATTATGGTGGTGATGGCAGGGGCTTTCTTTATGCTTAGAGGAGAAATCAGTGCGGGAGATTTGATGGCATATCTCCTTTATGTGACGGCACTATTAACATCAGTACGCCGTATTGTGGAATTTACGGAGCAGTTTCAAAAAGGGATGACAGGTATTGAGCGTTTTACGGAAGTGATGGACACTGCTATTGAGATAAAAGATAAGGAAAATGCTCGAGAATTACAAAATGTGAAGGGAAATATCGTATTTCACAATGTTAGTTTTCGGTATGAAGGAGAGGAAGAAAAGGTACTATCCCATATCTCTTTACAGATAAAAGCAGGCGAGCGTATTGCACTAGTGGGGCCTTCGGGTAGCGGAAAAAGCACCTTATGCAGTCTTATCCCACGGTTTTATGATGTGACGGATGGGCAAATTACCATAGATGGGCAGGACATACGGGAGGTAACCTTATCCTCCTTACACAACCAAATTGGTGTGGTACAGCAAGAAGTGTACTTATTTTCTGGAACGATACTGGAAAACATCGCTTACGGCAAGCCGGGTGCAACGAAGGAAGAAGTGATACAGGCGGCCAAACGTGCGGGAGCGGATGAGTTTATCATGGGCTTTGCAGGGGGATATGACACCTATGTAGGAGAGCGGGGAGTGAAGCTTTCTGGAGGGCAAAGGCAACGTATTAGCATTGCGAGAGTTTTTCTGAAAAATCCCCCGATTTTGATACTGGATGAGGCGACCTCCGCACTGGATAACGAAAGCGAGCAGGTGGTGCAGGCATCCTTACAGGAACTTGCCAAGGGCAGAACTACCCTTACCATTGCTCACAGGCTAACTACCATAAAAGATGCAGACACTATACTGGTTTTGACGGAAAAAGGCATAGAAGAACAAGGCAGTCATGCCCAGTTGATGCACAAAAACGGTATCTATGCAAAATTTTATGCTCTTTATGAAGGATAAATAAGAAAAAAGCCTATCCATTTATTTTGTGTGGA
>JAAYQI010000096.1 GCA_012519385.1 Candidatus Epulonipiscium sp. | reverse complement strand
CTCCCGAGTGACACTAAAATGACAGACGAAGACCTGTTCAGGATATGCAGGATAATAAAAGGACTATTTATATAAAGTAATGGCGAGGGACAAAAAGTTCCAGAGATTTTTAAAAAGAGTAATGGACATATTAGGCAGCGGGGCGGGGCTGATATTCCTGTCTCCGGTGATTTTGTATTATGCTCATAAAATTTCAAAAGAGATGGGCAGTCCGGTATTTTACAACAGACTGAGGGCCGGGCAGAACGGCAAAGCTTTTAAGCTCTATAAATTCAGGACAATGACAGACGCAAAAGATAAAGATGGTAATCTTCTTCCTGACGGGGAAAGGCTTACAGAACTGGGCAAAAAGATCCGAAGTTCCAGTATCGATGAACTTCCTCAACTATGGAATGTTTTAAAAGGCGATATTAGCCTGGTTGGTCCTAGACCGCTGTTGCTTGACTATGTACCGCTATATAATAAGGAGCAAAAACGGAGGCTGGATGTCCCTCAGGGCATAACCGGCTGGGCGCAGATAAACGGCCGCAACTCATTAACCTGGGAGCAGAAATTCAAAAACGATGTCTGGTACGTCGACAACTGGTCCCTGTGGCTGGACATAAAAATTCTATTTATCACAGTATTGAAGGTTCTCAAGCACGAAGGTATAAGCGCCGAAGGCGAAGCAACAATGCCTAAGTTTGAAGGGAGTAAGACAAATGCCAGATTCTTTTAAATTTTCACATATAGGCTGGGCTGTTTCGTCAATAGAGAAATCAATTCCAATTTTTTCAGTTTTAGGCTATTCTGCTGATGGTTCTGTGTGTAAAGACACAAAACGTGGAGTAAATTTGCTTTTGCTTAAAAACGAGGAAGGAAACATAATTGAACTGGTTGAACCTGTAGATATTTCATCACCAGTAACAAATATCTTAAATAAAATGGGACCTACACCATACCATATATGCTTATCTTGCAGCCAAAAGGATTTTGAAGACAACAAAAAACTATTATTGAATAACAGATTTATTGAACTTCATAAAACAGAAGAGGCTCCTGCATTGAGGGGAGATAAAGTCTCTTTTTTTTATTCTAGCGTCATTGGTTTGATAGAAATACAGCTACATGAATGTTAAAAATTAAATTCAATTACGGAAGGTGTAGTCGTGCATGAATGAAAGAACGTTTATCGAGGATATCGCCGAAATAATAGAAGCTGATCCAAAAGAATTAACATTGGATTCAGACTTTAGAAAATCAGCAGATTATTGGTCTTCCCTTACAGGGTTTGGGATATTGGTCTATCTACAGGATAAATATGACGTAAACATAGATGTAGACGATTTTCTGGAATTAAATACCATTAAAGAACTCTACGAATTTTGTAAAGGATTGCGGGTGGTCAAAATGAAAGACAAAATACTGGGAACTGTTTCAGAAATTTTAGGGTTAGATATAAATGAAAACTCGATAATGGAAGATATAGATAAGTGGGATTCTCTGAAAACTCTACAAATAATTATGGCACTGGATGAAAAAAACATTTCCATCCCTTTGGAAAAAATTGCTAAGGTAAAATCAGTAAAAGACTTGATTATATTTGCCGAAGAAGGGGAATAGAATGTCTGGTTACAACATTGCAAAAATCAAGGGTGTTAGAATCGCAGGGTTAAGTGCCTGTGTACCATCTCATGTGGTAGAAAACATGATAGAGGGTTCTCAGCTTTTCGGCGATGATATTGAAGCTGTTGTAAAAACAACAGGTGTTGAAAAAAGGCGTACCTGTCCTGAAGGTAAAATCACCAGCCTTGATCTTTGCATTAGAGCAGCAGAAGCATTAATAGAAACAAATCATTTCGATTTTTCCCAAATAGGTGGGGTAGTTTGTGTCACACAGACACCGGATTTGCTTCTACCAAATAACTCAACGTATGCGCAGGAACTATTAGGGCTTCCACAATCAACAGCTGCATTTGATATTAATTTGGCCTGCTCGGGATATCTTTACGGTTTGTGGGTTGCCGGGATGGCTTCTCTTTCACTTGACAAACCAATTCTGTTACTTGATGGCGATACACACAGCCACTTTGTTTCAACTAAAGACAGATCAACCGCTATCCTTTTCGGCGATGCCGGTACGGCCACAATAATAGAGCCTGTAAATGATAAAACTGAATGGTATTTTTCATTCATTACTGATGGCAGTAAGAGGGATGCGCTGATGATACCTGAAGGTGGTTTCAGGAACAGAATAAATGAATCCAGTTCCCTGTACAGGGAATATTCAGATGGTGGAGTACGCAGGGGCATAGATATGAAAATGGACGGTATGGGAGTTTTTAACTTTGTTGTCAGAAACGTGCCTAAAAGCCTAGAATATCTAATAGATCAAACTCAAAGCTCAATTGATGATTTTGATATACTGGCACTTCATCAAGCAAACCTTTTCATGGTCAGACAAGTTGCAAAAAAAATTAAGTTTCCACTTGACAAAGTGCCAACAAGCCTGCAAAAGTTTGGTAATTCAAGTTCTGCTACAATTCCGGTCACACTGGCTTCAGAATTAGAAGAAAGAGTCAACAAAGAAAAACTCAGAATACTGGCCTCAGGGTTTGGAGCTGGTCTTTCCGTTGCTTCAGCCTCTTTTGAATTGGGACCGTGTGTCTGTACCGGGGTAACTGAATATGAATGCTGAATGGGTCGTTGTTGCAGGTGCATCAAAAGGAATT
>JAAYQI010000095.1 GCA_012519385.1 Candidatus Epulonipiscium sp. | reverse complement strand
TTCAGAATATTTTTGAATGGTGCGATGTCATTATCATCATGGCTTGTATCTATCCCATCGTTTAAGGCAATGTATCTCACATTGTTATTGGGGAAGAAAAAGTCTGTATATTGTCCTGTTTCGACATAGTTTCTGCCAAGACGGGACAGGTCTTTGGTTATTACTATGTTGATGAGTCCTGACTCTATATCCTTTATCATATCCTTAAACCGAGGCCGGTCAAAGGTTGTTCCGCTGATTCCGTCATCAATATATGTATCGTATATGTTCCACCCCTTTTCGTTCACATAATTTGTAAGTATCGCTATTTGGTTGGCAATACTCATACTTACATCGTTTTTGTTGTTATCATCTCTTGACAGTCTGCAGTAAATAGCTGCTTTCGGCACTGTATTCAAGGCTATTTTACCTCCTTTTTCCAGCACGCGTTAAAAATACCCATGCTTATCATAGCATAGGTGTTTTTACACATCTATAGGTATGTTTTCTTTTAAAGTGTTGGCAGCAAGCTTAAAATAAATATCCAATAAGCAGCTTTTGCCCATAAATTTATGTACGATTCTTACTTTTGTATTTTGAATTTTTATTACATCTACCGTCGCTTTACTGATATTATCCTTGTTAGTCATAAATCACCTCCGAATATATATTTTATATAAAAAGGCAGCAGGACAAACGTCTTACTGCCTTAACCTCTGATTATGTTTGCCGTATTTGACACTACTTCCCCGACATAGGGCAGCAGCAAAAACAATGTATCGGCACTATACATTCACAGGAATTTCACCTCCCTCCTTCAAGCGGGCTGCCGTCTTTGCGATGTCTGAGACTCGGCAGGAGTATCATAATAGGTCTGTTCAGGTCATGGCGGCGTCTTTACCTTAGACGCTTGGAGTCAGATTGTATCGCTCGGACTGTTTGATTGCTTTGGAACTTATATAAAATCATTTTGTTTCATCTCCGGTATCAAAATGTCTTTCTTGGCGTATTGATTCCTGTCGCTTTCCGTTTCCGGCTGAACAGCTAACGTATTTTTGCTGCTGGATATAAAATTTTCAAGGTTCACAAGGGATATTTATAACCCCCTCATCTATAAGCCGAAAAAACAACCTGTTTAACAGGCATTTTTATAAAATTTTTAAAAGTTTTTTTCGACAATTTCCCGCAGCTTTTTCAAAAGCCTTATTTTTGCCTCATTAATAGACTGTTGGCTGATTCCGCATATTTCTGCAATCTCCTTTTCTGTCTTTCCACTGGCAATAAACTGACAAATATGATATTTATCTCCAATCTTTGCAACATACGTCCAAATATCAGGAAGCAAATTTTGAATGGCTTCTTCTTCTACATTTGTTTTATTGTCCTTAATGAGATCAGCTCCATTTGATGTTTCGCAATCCCAGCCGTCATAGTATAAAAGGCCATGAGCCTTATCTCTTTCGGTCAGGTATTTTTCTTTTCTTTCCATTTCGTAATAAGCTATGTAAACTTCGCTGGTTACCTCAACCAGAACACCTTGAATTTTTATAAAATATTTCTCTCTGTCTTTTTTCATTTTCTATTCCTCCGATCTGAATTTGTGTAGGGCAATGGCAAACTCAAATCAGAGGCGGCGCTCTAACGTTATAAAATCCAATAAAAAAGCGCCTGCAAAAATGCGGCGCACTGAATAAAACCACTTTGTTGTTTTTGTGGTGGTGAGGGGGAAAACATAGAAAAACATAAAAAAATGTCGATAAAAAAACAGCCATGTATTTTCTTTTCAATACAATGGCTGTTTTACACTTTTTTACATATAGATATAATCTACTTTGATTTTCGTGTGTATTTTCATATTACATTTATCCTTTTGGCAAAAAAAGCTGCATTTTCATTTCTCCCTGCTAAAATATTCTTACTTTTATAATACATGGTGAGACAGAAAAAATTTGCTGTATTATGTCTAAAGAATAAAAATATTTTGTAAAAATCCTGAATGCTGTGGTCGTTACATATAAATAATCGAAAATACTCTATAGATTTTATTTTCTGCCCCTTTATATGGTATAATGAAAGCAATTATGAAAATTTGGCGAATTTATACATGGAGGACTCCCTATGACAAATACAGAACAAAAAAACGCGGAAAAGCGGTTTTCGGAAAAATGGAAAGGGCGCAGCTATGAAAAGGGTGAGAGCCAATCATTTTGGCTGTCTCTTCTCAGAGACGTTTTTGGCTTAGAGCAGCCGGAGGAATTTATTGCTTTTGAGGAACAGGTTCATCTTGACCACACCAGCTTTATCGACGGCTTTATCCCTTCCACCAAAGTGCTTATTGAGCAGAAAAGTCTGGGCAAAGACCTGCGTAAGGGAATAGGGCAGTCAGACGGAAGTCTTTTAACGCCCTTTCAGCAGGCGAAACGATATATCACAGAGCTTCCTGTATCACAGCATCCAAGGTGGGTTGTGACCTGCAATTTCTCCTCATTCCTCGTGTACGATATGGAAAAGCCAACAGGCGAGCCGGAGGAAATACTTCTTGAAAATCTGGATAAAGAATATTACCGTCTTTCTTTTCTTGTAGAGCAAGGAAATGAACAGCTAAAACGTGAAATGGAAATCTCCATACAGGCAGGCGATATTGTAGGCGTTTTGTATGATGAAATACTGAAGCAGTATAAAGACCCCGCAAACGAACACTCCTTAAAAAGCCTGAACATGCTTTGTGTCCGTCTTGTATTCTGCCTTTACGCCGAAGACGCGGGAATTTTTGGGAAAAAGAGCATGTTCCACGACTATCTTGAAAAATCAGATCTGAAGCATTTGAGAACGGATTTAATAGATCTTTTTCAAATTCTTGATACAAAAATAGAGGACAGAGATCCATACCTTGATCCAGAGCTGGCAGCGTTCCCCTATGTCAACGGCGGACTGTTTTCTGATGAAAATATTGAGATACCAAACTTTACGGAGCATATCAGAGAGGTGCTTTTAAGCAAGGCAAGCGAGGACTTTGACTGGTCGGAAATCAGCCCTACCATATTCGGGGCGGTGTTTGAAAGCACATTAAATCCCGAAACCAGAAGAAAGGGCGGCATGCACTACACTTCTATCGAGAATATCCATAAAGTGATAGACCCGCTGTTTCTTGACGGTCTGAAAAATGAACTGGCAGAAATAAAGGAAATGAAAACCATAAAGATAAGAACCAGAAAGTTAGAGGACTTTCAAAAGAAGCTTTCAGAGCTGAAGTTTCTTGATCCAGCCTGCGGCTCGGGCAATTTTCTGACGGAAACCTATATTTCCCTGCGCAGGCTGGAAAATGAGGCAATCAACCTTTTAAATCAGGGACAAATACTTTTGGGAAGCACAAATCCTATAAAGGTATCCATCGGGCAGTTTTACGGCATAGAGATAAACGATTTTGCCGTTACCGTAGCCAAAACCGCCCTTTGGATAGCCGAAAGCCAGATGATGAAGGAAACGGAGGAGGTTGTCCACATGAGCCTGGATTTCCTGCCGTTAAAGAGCTATGCCAATATCATCGAGGGCAACGCCCTGCGTGTGGACTGGGAGAGCGTTGTGCCAAAGCATGAATTGAATTATATTATGGGAAATCCTCCGTTTGTGGGTTATTCCCTCCAGAGCAAGGAGCAGAAAGAGGATATACTTTCCATATACATTGATGAAAAAGGAAAACTATATAAAACTGCTGGGAAAATCGACTATGTGGCAGGATGGTATTTTAAGGCGGCGCAAATGATACGGAGCACAAATATCCGCACCGCTTTTGTGTCAACCAACTCTATCACGCAGGGTGAACAGGTGGCTGGCGTATGGAAGCCGTTATATGACCGTTTTGGAATACATATAGATTTTGCTCATCGTACATTCCGCTGGGACAGCGAGGCAAATATGAAAGCCCATGTACATTGTGTGATTGTTGGATTTAGCACAACAGTAAATACAGAGAAAAAGAGGTTGTATTCATCGGAAAGAGTGCAGTTGGTGAACAATATTAATCCATATCTTGTTAGTATGGATACAATTTTTATAGAAGCCAGAAATAAAGCAATAAGCAATGCGCCAATTATGTTAAATGGCGGAAAACCAGCCGAGGGAGGACATTTGATTTTAACAAAAGAAGAAAAAGAAAGTTTACTTTTAAAAGAACCATTAGCGGCTAAATTTATAAGACCATACATGATGGGAAAGGACTTCATTAATAGGGAAACAAGATATTGTTTATGGCTTGTTAATGCAAATCCAACAGAAGTAAAAAAATGCCCTGAAGTAATGGAGCGCATAGCAAAGGTAAAAGCGTTTAGATTATAGCAATCCAACAAAATAATGCAATCGCTTGACATAGGCGTTATGATAAATGTAAGAGGTGATTCTTATGTTACATAATGAAACCAGAAAGCTTTTAGTTCAAGCATTCAATAAAACCCATAATGCCAAA
This sequence comes from Candidatus Epulonipiscium sp., assembly GCA_012519385.1. Lineage (GTDB taxonomy): Bacteria > Bacillota > Clostridia > Lachnospirales > Anaerotignaceae > JAAYQI01. The sequence goes on along the minus strand of JAAYQI010000095.1, from coordinate 7,067 downwards.
GAAGTTGCAGAATGTTTCTCTGTAAACACAAGTACGGTATACCGTCTGGTTGAGCGCATGAACGCTACCGGATCTGTTGATACCAGAACTTATCTGCGGGGACGTAAACCGTCTTTGAATCAGGATGATATTCAGAATATTAAGCATTTGATTCAAAAGCAACCAGACATTACTATTAAGGAAATTATGAATACTCTTGATCTTGCTGTCAGTGATGAAACAGTCCGAAAAGCGATTCTGAAACTTGGTTACGTTTATAAAAAGAAGTCATTGCATGCTTCGGAACAGGAGCGTCCCCGATGTGAAAGAAAAGAGGAACTGCTGGAAAAAACTCCTGTCGGAATACGATGTAAACAATCTGGTCTTTCTCGATGAAAGCGGTGTCAATACGGATATGACACGGCCCTATGCCAGGGCATTGGGAGGGCAGAGAACCGTAGATTCCACCCCTGTAAATACGCCTTCGAGTACCACCGTGTTATCTTCGGTAAAGATCGATGGAGAAACAGCTTATACCACATACCAAGGAGGGACAACTGCTGAAAAGTTTGCTGAATATTTAAGGACAAAACTGTTTCCAACGCTTGAGCCGGATTCGATCATCATAATGGATAACATGCGTTCTCATCATGCGAAGAATATAAAGCTGATATTGGAACAGTCTGGATTACGTTATCTTTATCTCCCGCCATATAGTCCGGATTTGAATCCAATTGAAAAACTCTGGTCAAAAATCAAAGCTTTTCTTCGCAAGGAGAAGGTACGAAATGCAGAAGAACTTCCATGCGCCATAAAAAGTGCTTTCGCAACAATCAGCAAAACAGATTGTCAGGGCTGGTTTCGTGCGTGTGGATATATGCGCTAATTTATTGGATTGCTATAGAAAGCAAAAAAGAGGCTACAAGAAAAAAAGCAGAAACGCCTATGTTGTTTGATGAGGTAAAAGAATGTAAAACAGATTATATTGCATTGCCAGTTGTATCCTCTGAAAACAGAAAATATATTCCAATGGATTATTTATCAAAAGATATTATTGCAGGAAATAAATTGTTTATGATACCTGAAGCTACACTTTATCATTTTGGTATTCTTACATCAAATGTACACATGGCATGGACAAGAGCGGTATGTGGCAGGCTAAAAAGCGATTATAGTTATTCAAACACAGTCGTCTACAACAACTTCCCTTGGCCTGCGCCGACAGAGGGACAGAAAGCCAAAATTGAGAAAACAGCGCAGGCAATCCTTGACGCCCGCGCTTTGTATCCCGACAGCTCCTTAGCCGACTTATATGATGAGCTTACAATGCCGCCGGAGCTGCGCAGGGCTCACCAGCAAAACGACAAGGCGGTTATGGAGGCATACGGCTTTACAAAGGATACGGAAGCCTACAAAAGCGAAAGCGCCTGTGTGGCGGAGCTGATGAAGATGTATCAAGTATTGGCGGAAAACAAATGATATTTGATAAAAATTGATACTAAAACAAAAATATGGTAATATAAATACACGGAAGTCGTGACGGGCGGCGAAACCTCCTTTTAGTTAGGGAGGAGGTGGTGTCAATGACGGTTTACGAAGCGTTAATGGTAACATTTACATTCGGTATGTTGTTGATAGCCTTGCTCTCTTATTTACATAAGAAGTAAGAGCAAAATAAAAAAGTTGCCCTCATTAATCTTGGCTGGTTAGGGGCAACTCTAAATGATAACCGAGGTTAGCCGCTTTTGTGGCGGCTTCCTACTTAACTATATTATAGCATATTTAAATGAAAAGTAAAGTATCCAGAATGTTCTGGATACTTTTATTTTAATTTTCCTCAATTATTTCCAATCAAAAAAATAGCGAATAGCCAACAAATAAGAGACCGTTTCAAGTTTTGTGTAAACTGAAAAAACTGATATAAGATATGCCATTAGTTACTTTGGGCAGAACCAATTTTTAGAGGTTCTGCCTTTGCTTTGTATTATAATGCAGTTTCCAGACATGTCAAGCAGGGCTGGCTTGACCAGCTCCGTCAGTCTTGTCGCTGCTTATAATCCAGACAGTCTTTCTTCAAAGAAAATCTCAAGCTGAGAATGGATCTGACCCCAATCCTGTCTGTGACCTGTCCATTTTTTCGTAATATCTATCATAGCCAGATACAGCATTTTCAGGAGGCTGTCATCAGAGGGAAATACCGTCTTGGATTTTGTGACTTTCCGAAGTTGACGGTTAAAACCCTCGATGGTATTTGTGGTATAGATCAGACGACGGACAGCCTCCGGATATTTGAAATAGGTCGACAGATTTGCCCAGTTATCCTTCCAGGATTTTGCGATTTTCGGGTATTTTTCGCTCCATTTTTCATCAAAGGTGTTTAATTCCGCCAGTGCGATATCCTCTGTTGGAGCAGCATATACACGTTTCAGATCGGCCATAAGCGGCTTGATTTCTTTGTAAGAAACAAACTTTGTTGTATTCCGGATCTGATGGATAATACACTGCTGGATCTCTGTTTCCGGAAAAACAGCTTCAATAGCCTGAGGAAAGCCTGTCAGACCATCTACACACGCAATCAGGATATCTTCTACACCTCGGTTCTTCAGACCATTCAGAATAGAAAGCCAGAATTTCGCGCTTTCGTTTTGCCCAACATACATACCGAGTACATCTTTATGTCCTTCCATGTCGATCCCAATAGCGATATAAACCGCACGTTTTACAATCCGGCCTTCATTGCGCACATGATAATGGATAGCATCCATGAAAACTACCGCATAGATTGCTTCCAAGGGTCTTTCCTGCCATTCTTTCACAATGGGAAGGATTTTATCTGTGATCCGGCTGATCGTGCTGTCAGAAATTTCAATGTCATACAGTTCACGCATATGGCTTTCGATATCATTCGTGGTCATTCCTTTAGCATACATGGAGATAATCTTTTCCTCCATGTCCTGTGTGACTGTATTCTGATATTTTTTGACGATCTGTGGTTCAAACACGCCTTTCCGATCCCTGGGGATTTCTATCTCCATATCACCATAGCTGGTATGCATAGTCTTCTGGGAATGACCGTTTCTGGAATTATCTGTTTCTTTGTTGCGATAATCATACTTGGAATATCCCAGTTCATCATCCATTTCCTGATCCAGAACACCTTCCAGAATGATAGACATCATATCTCGCATAATGGAGTTAACATCGGTTCCATCCTTGACCTTTACATGATTCTCTTTGAGATAGTTGCCGATCATTTCTCGAAGGGCAGCTTTTTGTGGTGTATCTTTTTTCCTTGCCATAAAATAAACCTCCAAACTGATAAGTCTATCTTACATCAGTTTGAAGGTTTACACAAACTTTGGGATACTCCCACAAATAAAGAAATTTTATGAGCGAATTTTTCATTTTTTTACTGTTTTTATATGCTATCTAAATTGCTTTTTCTCTTTTTTATGTTTAAAATTCATCTTTTCAAATACTTTTATACTTTAGAAATAAAATTTCCAAAGTTATAAAACAGAGCAGATCTCTCGCTTTGACAAAAAAATTGTGTGGAACAGGAAACTTCTGATCCACACAATTACATATAGAATTCACTCTTTAATTTTTAATCTTCTTTACTTATAAATATTTTCTCTTCAAATTTTTAACCTTCTGATGCATAGAATTCTCCATAACCAGAATCATTATAGGTTACTATCTGCCCAAGTTGTGCATCATAATAATCAATAAATATGTCTAAAACTACAGCACAAGTTCTCCCACTATCAATAAGATCTTTATCAATATCCGTTACACGACGATTCATTCCTCCTGGAAGAATGCTTATTACATCTTCTGCTGTCACAGACGATACATTATAAAACCTTGTATAGCTGTCAGTAATTACTTTTCCCGTTACTGTCACTGGAATATATTCAATTTTTTTAGTTTTGGAATAATTTTTAATTGTTGATCTTGTAGAATCAACATTGTTTAATTCTCCAACTTTTTCATTTTCTTCAAACGGAACGCGTCCAGTTCTCTCTTCAAATTGCTTTCTTGCTGCATCACGATGTTCTGCAATTTGCGCAGCTTTTTCATTTAATATGGCAGAAAATTCTTCTTTTGTTAATTTCTTTGTATCCGTAACTGTAAAAGCATTTCTAAATTGTGCTGGCTCACTAACTTGCAAATCTATATCATATTTTTGATTGATTTCATCTACAATTTCTTGAATACAATAGTCATATTCATTGTTTTGTTCCATAGAAATTGCTTTGTCTGTTGTTTGAGCAAACGCGAGAAAAGAATTGGTCATAAGCAATAATCCAGTCAAAAAAAACATACCCAGCTTTTTCATATTATTACCTCCTGTATAAAAAAATTGTGTTGATATTCTTAACGATTTATATTATATTATTATTGATCCTGTTTGAAACAGATTTTGTGTTGGTCGCACTGCTCTGCTTTTTTCATTCAAGATTTTTTTATTACCTCCCTCCTGTTATATCTCTCTCTTTTTTTGTCAACCTCCTCCTTTCCTTCTCATATTTAACAGCGTTTATATAATCTTTTAGGACATAATTGACCTATCAGAAAATAACTTTTTAACTGCAATCATGCGTCATTCCTATAAAAGCATATAAGTCATATATCTTTAAATATCAATGGTTACAGATTTCAGAGATAATTGTTTGAACTAACTTACCTTTTACCACTTTACCGCAGCCCGTACACTTTTGCGCTTCATAATACTTTGTTACACATGAGCCATCAGCGTTTTTCTTATGTTCCTTTATTGTAATATCTACATACTCATGAACATGGTTTGGCTCAATCTGGTTCTCCGGCGTCTTTTGCATATCCGGTACGTTTTCATTATAAATAACGGTATAAGTAACGCCTTCCGCACTTACGAAAACAGTTTCTTCATAGGCTCCGGCAATATCGCTTTCAAAAGTATCCTCCATTGGAATTTCATCAGACTCAATAATAGTAAATTCATCGGAATTTACCATATCTATATTTTTTGAAAAAAGCATGTGTACAGACATATCAGCTTCTTTTGCGGCTGCAGTGCCACAGAATAATGCTGTAAATACCAATGATGTCACTAAAACCTTCCCTATCCTGCTGCTTTTCTTATTCTGCTTCATAATTTCGCTCAGCCTCCTTTGATAATTCCTTATTCCTTTGAAATTTACAGTGAAACTTCCTTCTTCAATTCTGTTTTCTTCCAGTGAAAGTACCTTTATGATAAGCTCACAATATTGTCGGCGCTGTTTCTTTGAATAATTTTTTGTAACTTCTGCGTCGCAGGCTATTTCCATCCATTCCAGCAGGTTTTTCCGCAGGAAATAATACAACGGATTAAACCAGTTCAAACAGCTCAAAAGCATAATCAGGAAATTCCGCAATATATCGTCGCTTACGATATGATAAAATTCATGCTCCAGTATAAACTCAGCTTCATGTTCCTCAAGCGCATTTATCATATAGGAAGGTATAACAACATACTTCTTCATTATCCCAATCGTACAGGGCGTAGATATACTGCAGCATCCGACAAGAAACACATCGGATACCTGTTCTCGTGCCTTTATATCAGAAAACTTTACGTTCCAGAAATCATCGTATATACGGTATGACTGGCTTTTTATCATATTCATCAAATGGAAATACTTCCATAAACGATAGAGCAATACTAACAAAACGCCAAGCAACCATATAAATCCTAAATATTCCGTGCCTATATGCTCTCTGATCCCGCAGACAAAACCATCATATCCGCCTATGTCCTGATATACCAATAACTCGTTTCTCATTAAGAGAGCTTCTGTTCCGTCTTTAATAGAGATTGCAAAATAAAATGGTACAACAAAAGACAGCAGCGCCGCCGTATTTACAGTCACCATTGTTTTGGCGGAAACCAGATTTCTGGTAAATTTCTCAAGCGGGAGAAAAATCATACAAAAAACGAAACCGCAGATAGACATCAGCAAGCACATGATAAACGCACGTTCAATCACCATCGTCATACTCATCTAACCACGCCTTTAACTTCTTTATCTCTTCTTTGCGGATTTTGTCACTTCCACGAAAAGCTGTTAAAAATTTTTCCAAAGAACCGCCAAACGACCTTTTCAAAAAGCCTTCTGCCTCATTCTTTTTATACTGCTCTTGACTGATCAAAGGGAAATAACAAAGCTTGTTTCCTTTTTGCGTAACAGACAAAAAACCTTTTACCTCCAGATGTTTTAGAAATGTAGCAACTGTTTGGTACGCCCATTCTTCTCCTTCCGCATTTAGAATGTCCACCATTTCCCGTACTGTTACTGTACTTCCCAATTCCCAAATCTTATTCATTACTTTTAATTCTGAATTTGGCAAGCTTACTTTCTCTTTCATTTAGATCACCACCTAAAAACTACTATTCATTATAGTAGATATTCTACTATAATGAATAGTAGTTTGTCAATATTTGATATAAAATTTAGATTATCAATAAAAAAGGATTTGCCTTATCTATCTTAAGGAAAATCCTTTTTGTATTTCAATATACTTTATTCTTTTTTCTATTTTAGCTCATCTTTTGGCTGTTGAAGCAACTTTTTTCATGCTACAGCTATACAAAATATTCTATTGGATTCTTATTATTTTCTTTTCTGTAACAAACAGGTTAAGGTGAAGGGTTAACATTCTCTGTTCACACTGAACCATGCCATAGTTCAGGGAATGGGCAGACTGCTCCCTTCAAAACTGTAATCAATTTTTAGAGAATATAGTACATATTGCTTGTTTTGCCTCCGTTGTCCCTGAAGCGGTTTTCTTTTTGTATATAGTTGTTTTTTACAAGCTCATTCAGTGACCTTTTTACCGAGGACAAGGACAAATTCAAATCTTTGCTTATGGTTTTTGCCGATGGGTAACAGCTTTTTGTTTTGCTGTTTGACCGGTCACAGAGATAAAAATATACCAGTATAGCCTTATGAGACAGTTCTGTATCCTTATAGATTTTCATCTTGTCAATCATAACGTCACCTACTTCTTCATATTCTTTCCTATATTTTTTAGCCCATTATTTAATCCGTTATCAATCGGTCTGT
>JAAYQI010000094.1 GCA_012519385.1 Candidatus Epulonipiscium sp. | reverse complement strand
ATAAACCTTGCGGGAATGGAGTAATAACTTTCACCGCCGAAGGAAGATGTCATACCAATGAGCTGCCCATTTTGATTAAACAATGCCCCGCCGCTACTTCCGTGGCGAATGGCTGCGGTGGTTGCAATAATGTAATCACGGGTGCCAATGACAACACCTTTACTTACTACGTTTAAGTTACCTCCAGGGGAACCGATGGCAGTAACGGGGTTATTGATATGTAGCTCATTACTTTTGGCAAAAATTACGGGGACCAAGCCTGTCATATTGATTTTGATAATTGCAATATCTTTTACGGTATCATAGCCTACCAAGGTAATATTACCATTATAATATTCCCCATTTTGGAATTGAATTTGCCCCGTGGTGGCATTTTCCAGCACGTGAAAATTTGTGGCAATATATCCATCCGTAGAAAGAATGATACCGCTACCCTGTATTTTATTGGTCTGAATTTTTACTACCGATTGCAATAGGCGGTTTTCATTGGAGGCAGATGTTGTGATATAAATAGTACGGGCGGCCTCGTTCCATTTTACATCGGCGGAAGTATTTTCTGCTACAAAACGCAAAGGAATATAAGTTTTGCCGTTGAAATTAATAGGTGCTACATCTAAAGGGATGGAGACATCATTTTTTAAAGCAATGTTACTGCCTATCTTCAGGGTAATAGTAGTAATATCTTTTGTGATAGAAACTGTGTCTGTTGCGTGGTTCCAGTTTACCTGATATGCCATTGCCTCAAACATATCCCGAGCTGGTACCAAAACACGATTATCCCGCACTATGGGAGATGCGGAAAAAGTGACGGGTTTCTGGTTGAGGTATACGGAAATAGCATTTTCTGCTGAGACATTTTTTGTCATAGTAAAGAGTAGTGCCATACAAAAGGTAAAAAGAACCCTTATTATTTTAGATGAAAATGTTTTCATTTGTAACACTCCTTTATTCAAACTATAGCACAAAAAGTGCTTTATTAAGTATACCATAAAAGCGGAGAAAGAGGGCAAAAAACTGCAAGAGCGGAAAATATTGGTACGAATATTGCAGTTGAACTGCCCCTCTTGCGGAGCAAGAGACCGAGAATCCGAAGGATTGGAGGTTCTCCGCTTTTATGGAGTAAGGAGAAAGAGGGCAAAAAACTGCAAGAGTAATATTGTTTTAGGCTAGTAGTTATAGGTGTTACTTGCAAAACAATAGGAGATATCTAACAAAGCAAATTTCTTCAAATTATATTGGAATCCTATGATTTTTGTGGTATGATATTGCGTGTTAAAGAAAAAGGTGTTATTATGGCAAAAAGTTATGTATGGATAACATTAGAGTGCCTTGAAAGGAGGAAATGATATGCATCTTACATTAGACCAATTATCTCCCGGAGCGCACTGTGTTGTTGTGAAGGTAACGGGAGAAGGTGCCGTTAGAAGAAGACTATTTGATTTGGGAATTACACCCGGAGCTTATATTGTTTATAAAAAAAATGCACCCTTTGGTGACCCTATAGAGATAATGGTGAGAGATTATGAATTGAGCTTGAGAAAGAAAGAAGCCCAAGCCATTATAGTACAAAAAGAAGCATGATAAATGAGAGGAGAGAGCTGATTTGCTAACCTATGGACTGGTTGGAAACCCAAACTGCGGCAAAACAGCATTGTTTAACGAATTAACGGGAAGCACTGCTCATGTAGGAAACTGGGCAGGCGTTACGGTGGATAGAAAAGAAGGTTTTTACAAAAGACGTGGCAAGGAAACGGTTACCATTGTGGATTTACCAGGAATCTATTCCTTATCGCCCTATACACCAGAGGAAGTAATTGCCAGAAATTTTATTGTTCAAGATACGCCTGATTTAATCATCAATATTATTGATGCCACCAATATACAAAGAAATTTATATCTTACGACACAGCTTTTGGAGATGGACTGCCCCTTGATTATTGCCCTAAATATGATGGATTTGGTGGAAAAACGAGGGGATAAGCTGGATATTGCAGGATTTAGTAAGCTGTTGGGTGTGCCTGTTGTGCCCATATCTGCATTAAATGGCACAGGAGCGGATGCACTTATGGAGGAAGCCTATGCCGCTGCCCAGCAAAAAAGAAAAGGATATTCCATATTAAAAGATTCTTACATTAAAGATGCCATCATCCAGATGGAAAATTTATTACAAGAACACGAAATACGTCATGTTGTATTTCATGCGGTAAAGCTTCTGGAAGCGGACTCCCTTACCATGAAGCATCCGGAACTAAAGGAGCATCAGCAGGAAATACAAGCGGCACTGGATAAAATTGAAGAAGAAGACCAATACCATGACGTGGAAGCAATCGTAGCTGATTTACGATATCGCTTTATTACGAAGCACTGCACTATGCTAGTAAAAAAATTATATCAACCAGGAGAGTTAAGCCCTTCTGATAAGGTTGACCGCATATTAACAAATCGTTTTTTAGGCTTACCTATATTTTTGATATTTATGTTTTTGGTATTTCACTTTACGTTTAGTGAATCGCTTTTTGGCATATCAGGAGTACCCTCCCCAGGGATTTTGCTAAAGAATCTTGCGGAAGGCGGTATGGGATGGATTGGTGATACGGTTGCCCATATGCTTTTGGCGGCAGGAGCAAGCCCTTGGGTGCTTGGCTTAGTGGTGGATGGTATGATTAGCGGTGTGGGTGCAGTACTATCTTTTGTGCCACAAATACTATGCTTATTTTTCTTTTTATCTATTTTGGAAGACAGCGGATATATGGCGAGAGCCGCATTTTTAATGGATAAGCTTTTGTGGAAATTTGGGTTGTCGGGAAGGGCATTTTTGCCCCTTTTGATGGGATTTGGCTGCAGTGTGCCCGCTATTATGGGTGCTAGAACCCTAGAGCATGAAAGGGATAGGAGAATCACTACGCTGATTATTCCGTTTTTTTCCTGTGGGGCGAAGTTGCCGATTTACGCTATGTTTACAGCGGCGTTATTCCCTCAAAATTCGGAATTTATTATTTTTGGTATTTACCTTGTAGGAATAGTGACAGCCATCATTGCTGCCATTTTATTAAAAAAACTGTTGTTCCAGCAAGATATGGCTCCTTTTATTATGGAACTTCCTGCTTACCATATGCCAAGGCTTCAAAGCCTTTTGATATTACTTTGGGAAAAGCTCAGAGGATATGTGGTAAGAGCTGGAACGGTAATTTTGGCATCTACCATTGTGATATGGTTTTGCTCTAATTTTTCATTTGGACTACACATGGTTGGAACTAACTCCTCAGAAAGTATATTAGGCGTAGTTGGCGGGATACTGGTTCCTGTATTTCGCCCTTTGGGTTTTGCTGGGGGAAGCGATGGCTGGAAGCCTGTGGTTGCCATTATCACAGGTCTTATGGCAAAAGAAGCAGTGGTTTCCACGTTAGGTGTATTATATAACCCTGCGATGGATGGAGATGTATTGGAAGCTGGAGAGGCAAAGCAGGCATTGCTTGCAACAATAGCAGTAACCTTTTCGCCTATGGCGGCCATTTCCTTTATGGTATTTAACTTACTTTGTGTGCCTTGTGTGGCAGCAGTATCCGCTTTTCGTGCGGAAGCAAATTCGGGAAGATGGCTGGCATTTGCCATAGCATTTTGGTTGAGTACGGCTTGGATTGTCTCGTTTATCATTTACAGAATAGGAGTACTTTTTGGATTTTAATGATATAATCTAAGAAGGAGGAAAAGGTACAGGATTCTCCTGTGCTTTTTTATTCTGAAGGTAGGAGGATAAGGATATGCTTACACAAAAAAAGATTACAGAAAAAGAGTTTGATCCAATTTTTCATATTATGAAGGAGGCTTTTCCGATTACAGAGCTTAGAACATATGAGGGACAAAAGGCATTATTATTGGAAGAGGATTATACATTATACGGCTTTTTTGAGAAAGAGGAGTTGATTGGTTTTTCTGCTATTTGGGAAATAGAAGGAGTGGTATTTGTAGAGCATTTTGCCGTGAAACAAGGACTTAGAAGCAGCGGATACGGAGCGGAAATGTTAAACATGATTCGAGAAGGGCATGGTAATGATATGATGCTCGAGGTGGAGCCTCCTATTACAGAAACAGCAAAAAGACGGATTGCATTTTATGAAAAACAGGGTTTTTATCTCAACGGATATCCTTACAAACAGCCCCCATTACGCAAGGGAAATCCATGGATT
>JAAYQI010000093.1 GCA_012519385.1 Candidatus Epulonipiscium sp. | reverse complement strand
TCCATTGGTTATATTAATTATTTTCTTATCAAAAAATTTTCCCCAATGCGAAAACAGTTTGTTTTTCAGGATGAAAGTATGTATTTTTGAAACGCCATTTACAGTATGGCACATATACATAGCAAGCCGGCACATGTGAACGGTGTTTTCGCATATGATATCAAATCTCTCAGGGCTGATTTGCATTTTCATAAGCTCATCTCTTAATTTCTGTTGAATCCTGACTATTATTGAATATATTTCTGGCAATTCTTCCCTGATAAGCCTTTCATCCCATTTTTCAAGCGCTTCCTCCATAACTGTATGATTGGTATAAGAAAAAACTTTTCTTGCTGCCGAAAATGCGTCTTCAAAGGATATACCTCTTTCGCATAGCAACCTAATAAATTCCGGAATGGCAATGACCAAATGGGTATCGTTAAGTTGAATTGTAGCGCTTTTATCGATATCTGAAAGGTCTTTGCAGCAGCAAATAATATCCTGTATACTTGCTGAAGCTAAAAAATATTCCTGCCGCAAGCGCAGCCTTTTTCCCTCTTCGCCGTTGTCATTAGGGTAAAGCAGATAGGAAATTCGCTCCGCCTCTTCCCTTTCTCTTATAGCTTCAATATAATTCATATTGTTAAACTCATTAAATTTCAGATCGCATACTGCTTCACTCTGCCAAAGCCTTAGGGTATTTATTCTGCCCTCGCCGTATGGAATAATGGGCATGTCGTAGGGTACCGCATATAAACTGAAGTTGTTAAAATTAATCAGTTTCTTTTCAGAATCGCGCCTGACAGACCACTGTCCGCAGCCCTGCCAACAATCTGCAGACTCCAGTTGCTTGCCATCCTGAAAGCTTTGCTTAAACAATCCGAATTTATATTTTATTCCGTGTCCCATGACAGGTAAGGAAAGCGCAGAAGCGGAGTCTAAAAAACACGCTGCAAGCCTGCCCAAACCGCCGTTTCCAAGCGCCTGGTCAGGCACTTCTTCAAGTACAGAGATATCAATATCATATCTGTTCAATAACGTTTTAACATCTTCATAGATATTAAGATTGATTAAATTATTGAGGGCCGCTCTTCCCATAAGGTATTCGGCCGAAAGATAAAAGGCGCATTTTGACGAGCGTTGCTGTTTAATATCTTCTATCCAGCGTTCAGAGATTAAATCCAAAACAAAATCCGAAAGTACGGAATCAAGCTCGCAAGGTGTAAGTTCCTTGATACTGCGTAAATATTTTTTTACTGCAATTCTTTCCAATGTGTTATCAATATCCATCATTTTTCCAAAGTCCTTCCCGAATTAACGGCCATATGTAGTATTCTATCAGTCAGTAAATCATCTGCATAATCTTCTTTAAGACGCCATGTCCAATTACCTGTGACTGTTGAGGGAGTATTCATACGCGCTTCATCTCCCAGTCTCATATAATCCTGCATGGGTATTATCGCTGTCTTAGCGCGGCTGTCGAGAACGGCTTTTATCAAGGCGTCAGTTATCCTGTCAGGATCAGTCTCGTTGGTATACCGCCGGATTTCCTCTCTTTGCTTATTATCAGTATCTTTATACCAGGCAAAGGTAGTCTGGTTATCGTGAGTTCCCGTATAGGCAAAGCAATTATAGGGGTAATTGTCAGGATGGTGAGGATTGTCGGTATTACAGTCAAAACCAAATTGCAGCACCCTCATTCCGGGAAAACCTGTCTTGCGCAGAAGGTTTTCCACATCGGGCGTGATATAGCCTAAATCCTCGGCAATTATTTCAAGATCGGGAAATTTATCCGACACCAATTCAAACAGCTTTTCTCCGGGGGCATCCATCCAACTCCCTATAACCGCGTCTTTTCTGCCATAGTCAACCGCATAAAATGAAGCAAATCCCCTGAAATGGTCTATTCTCAATATGTCATACATTATGGAATTGAAACGAAATCTTCTCAGCCACCAATCAAATCCGTTCTTTTCCATTGCGCTCCAATCGTATAACGGATTGCCCCATAATTGTCCGCTTTCTGAAAACAAGTCGGGGGGTACGCCCGCAACCTTTAGCGGTAAGAAATTCTTTCCAAGGAGGAAAAGTCCTTTATTCAGCCATACATCAGCGCTGTCATATGCCACGTATATGGGCATATCTCCGATTATTTTTATACCTTTGGTCAAGGCATATCTGCGTAAGGAAAACCATTGAGTAAAAAACTTATATTGTACAAATTCCCAAAACCCTATATCGTAGGAGTGGTCCTTTATAAAAGCGT
>JAAYQI010000092.1 GCA_012519385.1 Candidatus Epulonipiscium sp. | reverse complement strand
GTAACAGAAGGACATCCAGATAAAATTTGTGACCAAGTGTCTGATGCTATTTTAGATAGTATTTTAGCGCAGGATCCAAAAGCAAGAGTTGCTTGTGAAACAGCAACCACAACAGGTATTATATTTGTTATGGGAGAGATTACCACCAATGCTTATGTAGATATTGAGGGTGTTGTGCGCAATACTTTACGTGAAATTGGTTATAACAGAGCAAAATTCGGCTTTGACAGTGAAACTTGTGCCGTAGTAACTTCAATTCATGGTCAATCCCCTGATATTGCTATGGGTGTGGATAAGGCGTATGAGCAAAAAATGGGTACGGATAATAGTGAGTTCGATACAGGCGCAGGTGACCAAGGAATGATGTTTGGTTTTGCTTGTGATGAAACCGAGGAGCTTATGCCAATGCCTATTTCTTTGGCACATAAACTTACCAGAAAGCTGGCTGAGGTGAGAAAAAATGGCACTCTGAGCTATATTCGTCCCGATGGAAAATCTCAGGTAACGGTGGAATATGTGGATGATAAGCCTGTAAGAGTAGATACAGTGGTTATTTCTACACAGCATGACCCAGATGTAGAGTATCAGACAATTTATGATGATGTGTTAAAACACGTGATTCAAGCTGTAATTCCAGCAGAATTATTGGATGAAAACACAAAATACTACATCAATCCTACAGGACGATTTGTAATTGGCGGCCCACAGGGAGATAGTGGTTTAACAGGAAGAAAGATTATTGTAGATACTTACGGCGGATATGCTGCCCATGGTGGCGGAGCATTTTCAGGAAAAGACCCTACAAAGGTTGACCGTTCTGCTTGCTATGCTGCAAGATATGTGGCGAAAAATATAGTTGCTAGCGGTATTGCAAAAAAATGTGAGGTTCAGTTAGCATATGCCATCGGTGTAGCACAGCCTGTATCCATTTTGGTAAATACTTATGGCACAGGAAAAATTTCTGATGAGGAAATTACAGAATTGATTAAGGCAAATTTTGACTTGCGTCCTGCGGCAATTATTAAAAACTTTGACCTGCAACGCCCAATTTACAGACAAACAGCGGCATATGGTCATTTTGGAAGAACTGATTTAGACCTTCCATGGGAAAAAACAGATAAGGTAGCAATATTTCAGGCTGCTTTAAACTAAAGTAGTTCTTTTTTACAAGGTAATGATGATATAGAAATTTTGAAATCACCTCTGAGAATTTGATTCTAAGGGGTGATTTTTTTGCTGTTTGGTGCTACAATATGGTTCAGTTGGGTATGGGCAAGAAGGATGTAAGGAGGTGAAATCGGTGGAAGATATTGTGTTAGAAGGAATGGTAGAAGATATTATTTTTCAAAATAAGGACAATGGCTATACGGTATTTAGCATACAGTGGGAGCAGGACGAGGTGGTTTGTGTAGGAACCATACCTCAAATCCATGGAGGAGAAACCTTAAAGCTAATAGGCAGCTGGATACACCATCCCATGTACGGAAAGCAATTTCAAGTGCATTTTTTTGAAAAATTTATCCCTACAACACAAGAAGGAATAGAAAAATATCTTTCCTCGGGAGTTATTCGTGGTATTGGTCCTAAGATTGCCAAAAAAATAGTACAGAAATTTGGAGCGGCAACATTTTATGTGATTGAAGAAAAGCCAGATAGATTGGCCGAAATCAAGGGAATCACCTATGAAAAAGCAAGAAATATCAGCGAAGTGTGTCGGGAACAGCATGAACTGCGAAAAACCATGATGTTTTTGCAAGGCTTAGGCATAACACCTGCTTTTGCTATGAAAATATATAAAAAATATAAGGGAAGAACCATAGACATTGTACAAAACAATCCCTATCGTTTGGCAGATGATATATTCGGTATTGGCTTTAAAATGGCAGATAGATTGGCAATGACAGCAGGGATATCTCCCGATAGTGCTCACCGTATTCGTTGTGCCATTAAATTTGTATTAAACCAAGGAGCGGGGAATGGGCATATTTATCTGCCCAAGGAGAATTTGGTGCAAAGTGCATCGGAATTATTGCAGTTACATCCTCTACAAGTGGAAAATTGTATTCTTGAGCTGCAAGTGGAGAGCCAGCTATGGCAGGAAAGAATAGAGGGAACGGATTGCGTATATTTGAACTCTTTTTATTATGCAGAGATTTCTGTTGCCAAACGTCTTTTAGAATTGGCGGAATATACGCAACCCTATGGAGAAAAAGATATTGATGAGAAAATTAAGCGGCTAGAAGAAAAGAATCAGCTTTTTTTGGCGGATGAGCAAAAAGAAGCCGTGAAAAAGGCTCTAAGTCATGGGCTTCTTATTATTACAGGCGGCCCAGGTACGGGTAAAACTACTACAATCAATACCATACTGCAATTATTGCAGGAAGAAGATTTGGAGATTCTCTTAGCAGCACCTACAGGCCGTGCCGCCAAACGCATGACAGAGGCCACAGGCATGGAAGCCCAAACTATCCATCGGCTTTTGGGCATCAACTATGTGAATGAAGATAGCAGAAGGCAAACTTATGATAAAAATGAGGAAAATCCCATTGAAGCGGATGTCATTATTATTGATGAGTCTTCTATGATTGATATTTTATTGATGCACGCTTTACTCCGTGCTGTTGCGGAGGGTACTCGATTGATATTTGTTGGAGATGTTGACCAGCTTCCTTCTGTGGGTGCAGGCAATGTATTAAAAGACATGATAAGAAGTGAGCGGCTAGAAGTAATTCGCTTAAAGCAAGTATTTCGCCAAGCACAGGAAAGTGCCATCATTATGAATGCTCACCGTATTAACCAAGGGGAAGAATTGGTGCTTAACGACAAAGAAAAGGATTTCTTTTTTATACGCAGGGCATACAGTGAGGATGTGGTGAGGACTATTGTGGATTTGGTGACCAATAGGCTGCCAAAGTTTATGGAGTGCGACAAAAATCAAGATATACAGGTGTTAACTCCCATGAGAAAAAGTCCCTTTGGTGTGCAAAATTTAAACCAAGTGCTACAAAAGGCATTAAATACTCCTGATAAATATAAAGAGGAAAAAGAATATCGAAATCAGGTTTTTCGTGTGGGGGATAAAGTAATGCAAATTAAAAACAATTATAACATCCCATGGAAAATCTATAATGATAGGGGAAGATTGGTGGAGGAAGGGCTTGGTGTTTTTAACGGAGACCAAGGCAGAGTTACAGAAATCAACGAAAACTCAGAAAAAATGCAAGTGCTTTTGGATGACCAAAAAACAGTGGAGTATGATTTTACTCAGTTAGATGAGTTGGAGTTAGCATATGCCATTACCATCCATAAATCTCAGGGAAGCGAGTATCCCGTTATAGTGATTCCCATTCATAGTGGGCCGCCAATGTTAATGACAAGAAATCTTCTTTATACTGCGGTAACAAGAGCAAAAAAATTAGTGGTTCTGGTAGGGCTTTCGGAAACGGTATCGGCTATGATTGCCAATAATAAAGAAATTAGCCGATATTCCAGTTTGGCATACCGTATCCGAAATTTGTATGATTTTATGTATGGGAATTGAGGTTTGCTATGAAAAAGATATGGTTTACTCGTGGCTTGGAGTGGCTTTATCCTCCCAAGTGTCTGCTTTGTGGGGAACTTTTACCTTTGGAAAAGGCGGAGAGAGAATTATGCACTAGATGCAAGGAGGAAATGCCTTGGATTACACAGCTAATATGTGTGCAATGCGGAAGACCTCTTTTGTCAGGAGAGGAGATGAGGTGTGAGCGTTGTCGTCAGTCGGCGTTTGTATTTGATAGGGCGATTAGTGTTTTTATTTATGAAGAGATACACCAATCTATAAAGCGTTTTAAATTTCGAGAATGTAAGCATGATGCAGTTGGATTGGGAAAGATTATGGCTAATTATTTGAAAACTTTTTATGCTGACCTATTGTAAGAAACGGATTATTTGATTGCAGTGCCTATGCATCATAAAAAACAGCAAAAAAGAGGATTTAACCAGAGTATTCTGTTGGCAAAAGAGATAGAAAAACATACAGGTATCCCCTGTGTGGAGGATTGCTTGGTGCGTACCCGAAATACTGTGCCCCAAAGCAAGCTGACACCCACCCAGCGACGTGTCAATATACAAAATGCATTTCTTCTAAAAGATAAGGAAAAGTTGCAGGAGAAAAATATAGTATTGGTGGATGATATTTTTACAACGGGCGCTACAGTAAATGAGTGTACCACTATCTTATATCAGGGAGGGGCAAAAAAGGTTACGGTTTTTTGTTTATCTATTGCGGTAGAATCTCATCGTAGTGTATAGAAGCAGATACACTCCTTTGGCTGAAAATAGGAGATATCCTATGGAAAAACTATACAATAGGCATCCTTGTCACCTTTTCCTATTATTTAGTGACAAAACAAAGTCAAAATTTGACCATATTATACAAAAAAAAGTTCAAAATACTGTGTACCTCTCTAAAATTTAAAAAATTACCAAAAATCCGATGACATTTTGTTGTAGTATGCTACAATAGATTGGTAACTATTGAAATGTTTATAATAAAGGAGCGTACATATTATGGCCATCAAAGTGGGTATTAATGGATTTGGACGTATCGGTAGAGTAGTATTTCGCGTACTGATGGAACGGCAGGATGAATTTGAACTTTGCGGTATTAATTTGAGAAATGCAGAAATTGATTATATGGTTTATATGATTAAGTACGATTCTATCTTCCGCCAGTTTAAAGGAACTGTGGAAGCGGGAGAAAACTGCATTATTGTAAATGGTAAAAAGATTACGGTATTCAGCGAGAGCGATGCTTCTAAAATTCAGTGGTCTGAATGTGGTGCAGAGTATATTGTGGAATCTACAGGTGTATTCAATACTACAGAAAAAGGTGCACTGCATTTTGTAGGAGGAGCAAAGAAGGTTGTAATTACCGCACCAGCAAAGGATTCTGAAACACCTACATTTGTAATGGGTGTAAATCATAAAGAGTATAAACCAGAATACAATGTGGTATCCAATGCTTCTTGTACTACTAACTGCTTGGCTCCGTTGGTAAGAGTAATTTATGATGCATTTGGAATTGAGCAGGGCTTAATGTCTACCATCCATTCTGCTACAGCAAAGCAAAAAGCAGTAGATGCCAGAGCAGGCAGAGACTGGAGAACAGGCCGTTCTGTATTTGGTAATATTATTCCTTCTACCACCGGTGCGGCAAAAGCTTGTGCCCTTGTAATCCCTGAGGTAAAAGGTAAAATGACAGGAATGTCTTTCCGTGTACCTACCAATGACGTATCCGTAGTAGACTTAACTGTAAGATTATCCAAGAATACAACATATCATGAAATTTGTGATGTAATCAAAAAGGCATCGGAAACTAATATGAAGGGGATTATCAGCTATGTAAAGGATGAGATTGTATCTTCAGACTTAATCGGCGATCCTCATACTTGTATTTTCGATGAAACAGCAGGCATTATGTTGGACGATAATTTTGTAAAGCTGATTGCTTGGTATGATAACGAGTGGGGCTATAGCAATAAGGTGGTTGATTTGATTGCACATATGTATCAAGTTGACCATGCTAAGGCATAATTTAAAAAATAGCATACTTTTTTCCTAAGGAAAATAAAAATTTATGTACATAAAAACTCCTTGCAGACTTCTTTTAAAAGCCGGCAAGGAGTTTTTTCATAAAGCTAAAGTTTAGAAGGCTTAATTTTATTGGGTTGCCTTGTTTTCTTTTGCAATGGCAATTCGGTGTAAAACAACTAGCGAAATTACCAAGCAAGCAATGGAAACAGATAAGGTAAGGAATAAATTTTTAGTGATTCCAGCAATGATGTAGCCTACAACACTACAAGCAGCAGCCAAAAGCGCATAAGGAATTTGGGTAGAAACATGGTCGATATGGTTACAGCTTGCACCCGTAGAGGATAAAATGGTAGTATCTGAAATAGGGGAGCAGTGGTCACCAAATACGGAACCAGCCAATGTTGCTGATAAAGAGATAATGGTAAGGTCAGGGGCAACCTTGCTGCAAACCGTTGCAATAATAGGAATCAAAATACCAAATGTTCCCCAAGAAGTACCCATGGAGAAGGAGAGAAGGCTTGCAACAGCAAAGATAATGGTAGGAATCAATATGGTAGGCATATTGGATGTTGCAACTACTCCACCAACATATTCGCCAGTGCTTAATAAGTCACGGCAAACACCGCTAATTGTCCATGCAAGAGTTAAAATAATAATAGCTCCAACCATGGATTTTACACCTTGTCCTATTCCATCCATAAATTCACGGAAATTAAGGACTTTTCTGGGAACGAATAATATAAAAGCAACAATAAGAGAAAGAAAACTGCTCATTGCCAATGCAGGACCAGCATCTGTATTACCAAAGCCTTCGGATAAGGTCATACCGCCTTCAAAGTAGCCGCCAACGTACAACATAGAAAGAATAGAAAAAATAATCAATGCGGCAATTGGGATAAGTAAGTCATATACACGTCCCTTTGGAGAAATACGAAGCTGATTTAATTCATCAGTTGATTCTGTACCGCCTGTGCTTAATTCAGAATCTAATAAGCCATGCACTTTTGCATTATACTCGAACTTTTCCATAGGACCAAAGTCTAGCTGTGCAATAGAAAGTATTAAAATCATCAAAATAGTTAATATTGCATAGAGATTATAGGGAATAGACTGAATAAAAGATTGCATACCATTTAAACCAGTATCGCCCATTTGAGAAATAACGGAAGCTGCCCAAGATGAAATAGGGGCAATAATACAAACAGGTGCAGCAGTTGCATCAATCAAGTAAGCAAGTTTCGCATGGGAAATGCGGTGCTTATCTGTAACAGGTTTCATAACGGTGCCCACTGTAAGACAGTTAAAATAGTCATCAATAAAAATCAAAGCACCCAATGCTGAAGTAGCCAATGATGCACCTACTCTGCTTTTGATTTTGCTTCCAGCCCATTCACCGTATGCTTTTGAACCTCCTGCTTTGGTGATAACCACAACCAATGCCCCCAGCATAGACAAGAATAGTACGATGGGAATGTTTGAAGATAACTTAGTTGACATAAGTGTAATGGTGGTATCCACGGTTTTTACTAACACTCCCATAAATCCGGAAGAAGTGTTTATTGCATAAATAAAAGTTCCAGAAAAAATACCAATCAATAAAGAGGAGATAACCTCCTTGGTTGCCAATGCCAGGCCAATGGCAATCACTGGTGGGATAATGGATAAAAAGCCAACTTGTATTGGATCCATAAATACGCTCCTTTGCAAAAAAATTATGTATAATTAACAGCTTTTATGATACCATATATCGATATATGGTTCAATTAAAATTCAAATCATTTTTTTCCTATTTTTTAAATGTATCATTGTAATAAAGAAAGAGGATATTCTTTCGGTCTTAGACTGTAAGAATATCCTCTTAAAAATTTGTTTATATTATTTTAAAGCAAAAGATTTGCAATCTGTACATTGATCTTCAGTTGGACAGTATTCGTGAGTTCCAATCTGAACGGTTTGAAGACTGCAATAGTCTTTGGAAGTGCAGTGATGTCTACATGATGTTACGGAACATCTGATACTTTCGTTAGCTTTTTCCATTATAAATTCCTCCCTAAATATATATTTTAATTTATTGCTTGTTGCTTTATTATTTTGTCCTATTTTTTTAAAATCATCCTGCTAAAATTATATAAAACTGGATAATCTTTTCCTTTTCATTTTTCCTTTATATGCTATAATAATGGCAGCAACGAAAAAATTTTATTTTGTTAAAAATTGTTGGAAGAAAGGAGGAAATACTATGCCCAAAACAGTTCCGAAAAATACTGCCGGCACCAAAAAAACTACGGCTAAAAAAAGCGGAAAAAAACTAAACATTACACTGGACAAGGAACTTTTTGAGCAATTAGAAAACTATTTGGAAGAATATGGATTTTCTAAAGAAGAGTTTGTGAAAAAAGCAATTCGGGAAAAAATTAGTCGTGATAAAATCAGCGGTATGATTGATACCATGATAAGATAATGGAGGGAGAAACCATGAGAATTTTAAAAGAAGATACATTATGTATAGCGATAGATTATCAGGAAAAGTTAGTACCTGTTATCCATGAATATAGTACAGTGGTTTCCAATACAAAAAAATTATTACAGGGTTTAAAGATATGCGATGTTCCCATAATGGTGACACAGCAATATACAAAAGGTTTGGGGGAAACAGTGGTAGAACTCAAAGACGTGCTGGATATGCCAAACTCTATTACCGCTAATGAAAAAACTTCTTTTAGTGCATACGGAGAAGCAGAAATTGGAAAGCTCATTGAGCAAAGCGGAAAAAAGAATATCATTGTATGTGGTGTGGAATCTCATATTTGTGTTTTGCAAACGATTATTGACCTGCAAAGTAAAGGATACCAAACAATACTGCTTATTGACTGTGTTGGTTCTAGAACAGAAATCAATAAACAAGCGGCAATCTTAAGAGCACAGCAAGAAGGTGCTTTGATTACAACATATGAAGCATTATTATTTGAATTAGTACAAGGAGCAGGTACTGATAGCTTCCGTGCGGTTTCAAAATTAGTAAAATAAATTGAAATAAATCTTTGGCAGCAAAAGCCGCCTTTTTAAGTCTATGAAAGTATAAAACAAGAGCTGGTAACTTACATAAAGCTTACCAGCTCTCAACGCTTATCATAGAAGATATGTATTTACAGACTTTTCTTCACATACTCAAAAAAGTATTGTTATTTTTTATTAATTAGTACTCTATCTGAATGGTCTGACTGGTTGCCACCCAATTTACCTTAGCATTGAGATTTTCTGAAATAAACCGAACAGGCACATAGGTTTTATTATTAATGATTTGAGGAACTACATCCAAGCTTTTTTCTTGTCCATTTAGATATGCTTTTTTCTTGTCCACAAACATATGCATTATGGTATCGTCTTTTTCTAAAGTAATTCTTTTGGTGCGACTATCCCAAGAAATTGTTGCTCCCATAGCTTCTGCAATATCTCTTAATGGCACGAGAGTCCTTCCGTTTTTGACAACAGGCAAAGAGTCCATAGAAAGTTTATCTCCATTTAACATTACTTTAATTTTTTGGGTATCTGTATAATCAAAAATATTTACTATTCCGTTTTCAATGGATACTTTTGCTATATTCATAAGGTTTGCTTCGGTTTCTGAAAAAGTATATCCATAGCCACTTTTTCCAAAAATCTTTGCGCTTTCTTTGAACCCTAATGAGTATAAATTATCAGCAATGCCTTTTAAATCATTCATTGCAACAGAACTTTCAGTTTTTGCTTGCATTTTGACGTCTAGTTTGTCGCCTTTATATTCCAAAACAACAATTTCTTGTTTGGCTCCCAAATCTCCGATTCCTTGATACTGTGCACAAATATATTTTTTATCATATGTTTTTATCATTACTCGACATTCTTGTTTCTGAAATGTTGAAGAAGTAAATGTACCTATTAAAAATGAGTTTGCCAGATTAACTTTTCCAGCTACATATTTATAGATATTTATTGTCATTTCTTCAATGGTACCTTTTTTTTCAAGAGATACAGTCATTAATTCTAATTGATTATCTCCATCAAAATCCTGCAATTCTGCACAAATAACACCTGTTCCCAATTCCACTTGAGAAACAAAAGCTTTTTCTTGTTCCTGATAGTTTGCACTCATTTCGTGGAAGTTTTGTGTATATAAAGCATTTTGTAATGCATTATATACTTCGGTTTTGGTTGCTCCCAAAACAATATTCGTTGGAAATAAAATAGTAGTTGCCATTATCCCTGCAATTAGTTGTTTCATAAGTGCTTGTTTCATTGGTACCCCCCTTAGATAAATAAAATATGCACTTTAATATGAATATACATTTTATAATATAATAGCATTTTTAGATTAAATTTGCATTAATTATTTGGAAAAAGAATGAAAATAGGGATAATATGAAAAAAACAGTAAACTTATTTAAGTTTACTGTTTTTATTAAAAGCTGATAACGGGATTCGAACCCGTGACCTCTACCTTACCAAGGTAACGCTCTACCTACTGAGCCATATCAGCATATTACAAATATTACAAATATTACAAAACTATTTAATTTATTACAATAAATGCGCTAGCTTTTATATGTTAGCATATTATGTCACAAAGGTCAAGAGTTTTTTTAAAATCATAATGAAATTATGTACTAGTATGCATAGAAAAAGTGATTTTATAGATTCCGAAGAAGGAGCAGTACTTTTTGATTATGCTCTTTCTCCGGAATGGCTTTTTAGTCCAAGGCTAACGATTAATGCTTCACTGACTTTTGACATAATTTTAGCATCCAGATGGCAAATTTTTTCTCGCAGTCTTTTTTTATCAATGGTGCGAATTTGCTCCAGCAATATGACAGAATCTTTGGTCAGGGAATAGCATTGGGAGGAAAGTTCAATATGTGTTGGGAGTTTCGCTTTATTAATTTGCGATGTGATAGCGGCACAGATTACAGTAGGGCTATATTTGTTGCCGATATTATTTTGAATAATAAGTACGGGACGCACTCCTCCTTGCTCGCTGCCAACTACAGGGCTTAAATCTGCATAAAATATATCTCCTCTTCGTACAATCAAATAACTCACACTCCGCTGTTCATGGATAGTTTCGTTCCATGAGGATTGCCGGGTGAAGGAAAAGCCTATTTCAAATACTATGTAATTCGTTGTTATGCTATGTAAGGCGATTTTTACCGGCTAATAACAGTATCCCCACAGACAGCGGTTCCTATACATACGGTTGGTATTATCCTTTACTCAATTTGAAAAAGAGCGGGGTCAAATTGTGGATTATATTCAAATTCTGTATAGTTTAGCACATATCGCTCTTTTCCGTTTTCATCATAAATAATAAATTGTACAGGTTTTAATGTGGAATTATCAATCCACAATTTTTCTGTGCTTAGATGAGGGTCATTGCCGGGAATAACAGCTTCTAAAACAGTGCATTGTGTCTCATCCAGAGCCATAGCATCTACGGTAACACCTTCAGACTGCATATAGTTTTTTAAGAATTGTCCTAAAAATAATTCGTTTCTCTGCTGTGATTCAGGTACATCTTTTATAATTTTGCCTTGAATCCGTGGATTATACTGTAATACCCTTGTTCCGTCAAAAACAGTATAGTTTCCTGCTACTGTTTCAGGAGAAAGCAGCTCCAGACGGTACTCCCCTGTGGATTTATAATACTGCTTTGTATCATAGGTTGTTTCGCCTTTATTGGAGATACGTTTTAGAGTTGCTTTACATTGGTATCCTTCCATTTCGTTGAGTTGTTTTTGCACTTTTTCCATTTCTGTTAATGTTTCTTTGGTTGAACCACACCCTGTAAAAATAAAAGTAATTGCAAAAATGAGCAAAGGGATGATGGTTTTTTTCATATATCATTGCCTCCTTATGATTTTGCTTACATTAATATGTATTAAACGGACAAAGTGACTATGTGTTTATTTCGAGATTTTTGACAGCACAAAGGTATAGTTGGAATCTAGTATTTTTACGATTTTATTAAAAATTCCAAGTTCTCATGATTTTGGCAGAGAAATATGTTACAATAAGACACCTTTTGTTATAAATTTTATTTAATATAATGGAACATTGTGTATCTTTTTTACGTCTTACGACAGAGCGATTGTCGCTAAGATAGATATTGTAAGGAAAGCAGGGAAGAAAATGAAGAAGTTTTTAAGATACAAAAAGAGAGTTGGGGCATTTGCTTTAGCCTCTATGATTGCCTTTGGTGCGATGGGGGTACCCACTTTTGCAGCACAAAAGTTATACGACCAAGTTACCACAGAAACCATTACCAAGGGAGTAACCTACGAGTTTAACCATCGTTTAACGGCGGATGGATGGCAGGATATTCACGTATTGAAGGTTAATCTGACAGACCCTAATATTGCTGTAGCTCCTGTGGAATCCTCCAAGGAATATGGTTTAAAAGATACAGTGCTTAATATGATTAGTGATGCAGGAGCAGTTGCTGGTGTCAATGCTGACTTTTTTGGCTTAAAGGGCAACTATTCGGCTTCTTTTGGGCCTGTGATAAAAGATGGAAACATTATTTCGGTGGGAACGGATAAGAATTTAAATGGATATGAATATGGTGCCTTTTTCATAAATCAAAATGGGAATCCGTTTATCCATTTTTTGAAGGTGCAAGCTGATTTTTATGCTAACACCAATTCTCATCTGGAATTAGCATCCTTAAATAAAATTACAGAGATGATATATCCCATTTATTTTGATAGAAATGCTGCCGCAACTACCGCTGATTTGGACAAGCGATTTCCTGAATTGGTAAAGTTTGTGGTGGAGAATGATACCATTACTTATATCTCTCAAAAGGGAGAAACCGTTACTGTACCAGAAAATGGTTATTTGATTATTCTTAGTGGTAAGCATTATGACGGTGTAGCTTCTTATTTTTGCGTAGGGCAGCATACAGAGCTAAAACTGAATGCTTCTATTGACTTAAATAATATAAAAACAGCAATAGGAGGAGCGGGCAAAATATTATCCCAAGGTCAGAAGGTGACAGGCCAGGGTGTTGTTATTTCAGGCAGACAGCCAAGAACAGCATTGGGTATCACCCAAGACCAGAGCACATTAATTTTAATGGTGGTGGATGGACGCTCTCACAGCATAGGGGCAACTCATGATGAAATGGCGGATTTGTTAAAAGAATATGGTGCATATGAGGCTATGCATTTGGATGGAGGAGGTTCTTCCACTCTGGTTGCAAAAACCATTGAAGATGATAAGGTAGAAGTAAAAAATAAGGTATCTGAAGGAACTCAAAGAAGAGTAATGGATGCTGTAGGTGTTTTTAACAATAGCTCAGTAGGAGAAGTAAATCATATTAAGTTAATTCCATCTGCGGAAAAGGTGTTTACAGGTAATGAGGTTTCCTTTGATGTAGTGGGGTATGACGAATATTATCATAAAATAGAGATGCCATCAGATGAGGTTTCCTTTGCTATTGACAAGGGAGCAGGCTCCTTTGCAGGCAGAACCCTTACACCTACTACAGCAGGAGAAATTACGGTAAGCGCTACATGGAGAGGGGCTTCGGGAAGTGTATCCATAGAGAGTATGGAGGCTGCGGCAATCACAGCCCAAGAAAGAATTTCTCTCTCTGATGCAGGCCAAAGTGCAACCATCAAAATTTCAGGTATCGACAAGGATGGTTTTACAGCACCAATTTCTAGTGGGGTAACCTATCAATTATCGGATGAAACATTAGGAACCCTTTCTGGCAATGTATTTACTGCTTCTAAAAAAGGCTCAGGCTATGTGGAAGCCACTATGGGAAATGCGAAATGCCAAATCCCTATTTCTGTAGGGGTAAAAGAAGAAATGGTTACTTCCTTTGAAGGACAAGGCGGTATTATTTATAATTCTTTCCCTAAAACTGGAATTGCAGGAAGTGCGGTTCTTTCTGATAAAAAATCTATTGACGGGAAAAACTCTTTGGAACTAAACTATCAATTTTTGGAATCTGACGCTGTGCAGGCTGCATATGTAAGTTTTTCCAAAGCCATTGTGGTACCAGGAAAACCTACAGCGTTAAAGTTGTCTGTTTTTGGAAATGGTTCAGGACATATGGTGCGTGCGAAGGGCACAGATGCGGCGGGTAAGGATATCATTTTGGAATTTACCAAGGCGATTGATTGGCAGGATGAATGGAAGGAACTTACCGCAGTAATACCTGCAGGGACTACATATCCTATCAAAATTGATAATATGTACTGTGCTTCCATGGGGAATACTACAAGTGAAAAACAGACGGTATATTTCGATAAACTGGTAGGTGTTTATGAAAATGCTGTGGAGGATGTTCCTGCAAAAACCACCCAGCTTACGGATGTGCGTCAGAAACAGGTGAAAAAAGCAGATGATGGAGCCTATTACATAAACATTATTGGGCGAGTTTCTTCCGGAACGGTAGAGAATAAGCAGCTCTATGAAGCTCAAAGAAAAAAGGCCAAAGCATTTGCAGAAACAGAAGCAAACTTAGCCATTTATGCGGGAAAAAATGATATTTCTCCTTCAACTATCGCCGACACCATTCAGTGGAATGGAAGTTATCAATATTATAACAAGCCCAATGTAAGCATTGTTCAGATGACGGCTGCCAATGGAGGGCTTAGAAATACCAATGCGGCGCAATGGCTGAAATTTAAAAATGATATTTTAGCATCCTCCAACCCCAATGTGATATTTATTATGGATAGAACTCCATCTGATTTTAATGATGCTATGGAAACGGTATTATTCCGCAGTGTTTTGCAAGAAATCAGAAAGGCGGGAAAAACTGTATTTGTTATTTCTGCATCAGATGTTGGATACTGGCAAAACTTAAAGGATGGAATAAGATATATCAATTTACCTAATTTGTGGACAGCATCGGGACAAGTAAACTCCAATTTTACAAAGCTGAAGCTGCGTGTAAATGGAAGCGATATTACATATGAAGCTGTAAAGATGAGCGAATCCTATTAAGAAAGAAAAATATAGCGTAAGTTTCTGATTTCTGTTGTAAAATGGATATTTTTGGGGTAGTATAATGTGGGCAGGGTTTGTATCCCTGCCCATATATGCGTCTTGTAGGAGGAAAAATTTTGAAAGAGCAAGGAAAAGGTGTAATCAAAACGGTAGGGTTTATGATGGCAATTACCCTATTGGGAAAAGTGTTGGGTTTGGTAAGGGACCAGCTTATGGCAATACATTATGCCATAGGGATGGAGGCAGATGCTTTTTTGACTGCTAGCCAAATTCCACGTGTTTTTTTTGATGCAGTATTTGCTTCTGCCATATCCGCAAGTTTTATCCCAATTTTTAATGAATATATGCAAAAAAAAGGAAAGGAAGAAGCGTTTCGTCTTTCCAATCAATTTATTACCATAATTGGTATTGTTACCATAGCACTGACGCTGGTGGGTATGGCTGCCGCAAGGCCATTGGTCAATTTATTTGCTAACCAATTCGATGCACCAACCACTGCTCTTAGTGTAGAGTTATTATGTATTTTATTTCCCGCTGTGTTTTTTACGGGAATTGCCTTTTCTTTTGTGGGAATTTTGCAATCTCTGGATGAATTTGGTATTCCTGCGGCCATGAGCATTGCTTCCAATGTGGTAATCATTTTTTATTATCTTTTTTTAAACGAAAAATATGGAATCTATGGCTTGGCAGTAGCTTTTTTAATCGGCTGGGCAATGCAAGCAATCATTCAAGTACCAGCATTACGAAAAAAGGGGTATCACTATCGGCCTTGTTTTCAATTTCGAGAGGAAGGCTTAAAAAAAATAGGCTTATTGATGCTTCCAGTTATGGTGAGTACGTGGATACAGCCTATTAACCTTATGATTAATACCCGCTTTGCTTCAGGAATTTTTGAGGGGGCCATTGCGGTGGTAGGGTATGCCAATACGCTATACTCTATTGTGGTAGGAGTATTTGTACTTTCTGTTGCCAATGTGATTTTTCCAAGACTATCTCGCATGGCGGAAGATAAAAATGCAGGAGATTTTGAATCTACCCTTGGAACGACATTAAGAGCCATGGCTTTTTTATTACTTCCCATGATGTTTGGGCTTATGACATTAAGCGAGCCTATTGTAAGGTTGATGTATCAATGGGGGGATTTTGATGCAGTTGCCACATCCTATACAGCAAATGCATTATTCTACTTTTCATTAGGCATGATAGGCTTTGGTGTGCAGACCATACTGAGTAGGGCGTTTTATGCGGAGCAGGATGGAAAAACACCTTTTTACTCAGGCTTGGCCTCTATTGGAGTCAATTATTTGCTATGTAGGCTTTTGGTAAACAGTATGGGTGTGGGCGGTCTTGCCTTGGCATCTGCCATTTCCTCCACAGTATCTGCATTACTGCTTTTGGTGCCTATGCAGAGAAAGAAAAAAGGAATTATCACACCGACATTTTTACGAGATTTATGTAAAATATTATGTTCTGCAGGCATCATGGCGATAGTAGTAGTGTTACTGAAAAATACTATGGAGCATATGTTTTTGGATGGGTTGGCAGGGCGTATTATTACGGTTTGTATTCCAGCAGGAGTAGGAGCCGCTTTTTATATGATACTCACATATGTAATGAAATTGCAAGAAAGTACCATGGTGTTTCAATTTATTGGTAAAATCCTTGGAAAAGGGTTAAAAAAATAAAAGGAGGGTGTCCCTTGTTAGAAGGAAGTATAGTTTATCAATTTTTTACAGGTATTTTCCAATGGTTTTCCGAACAATTTCGGCAAAGCCGTATGATAAATTGGTTTTTGCAGCCCAATGAGGATGAAAATGCATCTAAAAATAGTATCTTTTATAAATTATTTCTGTGGAAACGAAAAATGGGAAGTAGCATTTTTTATGGGCTTCATTTGGACAAAGTATTTGCGGGAAGCATATTTCAGATGGCATTTTTATGGTGTATTTTAACGGCAGTGATTGCACCTATCATGCCTACGATGGTGGTATTTGCTGGAGTATTGGCGGGCTTTGGCTCACTGCTTCTGGCATTTCTTTATGATAAAAAGAGGGTATTGCAGCATACTTCTACCAATAAATATATTTATTTTTATGCCGCAGCATATTTATTTGCAACCTTTACCTCGGTGACACCCAAGGGAAGCCTATTGGGCGGAATGCTGACGGTAACTTTTTTGCTGTTTTCTATTGTGCTACTCAATGCCATTGAAAATAAAACCCAGCTTGATGTGATGATGATACTTTTGGTTTGCGTAGGTATATTGGTGGCGTTTTACGGTTTTTACCAATTTATGTACCCAGACCGTTTTAGTGGTGTATGGCATGATAAAGAAATGTTTGAGGACATTCGTTTTAGAGTATATTCTACCTTAGGCAATCCTAATGTTTTGGGAGAATACTTCCTTTTAATCATTCCTATTGCGTTTGCTTATTTTTTAAACACTAAGCATTGGTTTTTTAAGCTGTTTTTCTTAGGAAGCTGTGGCGTAATGATGC
>JAAYQI010000091.1 GCA_012519385.1 Candidatus Epulonipiscium sp. | reverse complement strand
GAGACACAAGGAGATACAGAGGGTGTTGTAGTAAAACAATCTCCTTTATATGGAATTTCCGCAGAAAAAGGAAGTACTGTCTCCCTTACCATAGAAAAAAAGACAGATACACAGCAAAGTGAAGCGGCATCGCAATAAGAATGAAATTAAACTTTTTTTTGAAGGACTAAAACAAAATTCAAAAAATTTTTTTGGTAGATGCCCTTGTAAAAATACAATTAAAAATCTATTTTTCAGTGAGGCTGTCGATTTTGTCGATAGCCTCATGAATATGCTCTCTATTTTTCCAATATATTTTTTAATAAAGCATTGGAAAGGGCAGGGAGTTTTTTTATGAATAAACCAACCATAGGAGTAAAGAAAAAGTTATTATTTTTTCTGTTTATGGCAGAGCTTGGCTTTTTGATACTAGCTTCCAGAGTAACTTACATACAGGTATTTCAGAGCCAAAAATTGCAGGAGATGGCATATGAGCAACAAACCAGAGACCGTTTGATTACACCGAAAAGAGGAAGTATACTTGACCGAAACCATGTGGGGTTGGCTATGACAGAAACGGTGAATGCTATTAGCGTGATACCTGCACAGGTGAAGGATGGAGAGGCAACAGCAAAATATTTGGCGGAAAAGCTTGAGTTAAATTACGATACTGTTTTGGAAAAGGTAAAACAAAGAGTTGCCTTGGTACGTATTAAAACAAAAGTGGATAAAGAAATTGCCATGGAAATACGAAAAGCTGATATCCCCGGTGTGGTGGTAGATGAAGATGTTAAGAGGGTATACCCTTATTCTGAGCTTGCCTCACAGGTAATAGGCTTTGTAGGAAAAGATAATCAAGGAATTATAGGCCTTGAAGCAAAATATGACAAGTTTTTGGAGGGGAAATCTGGTAAAATATTGACATTAACAGATTCCAGAGGATTAGAGGTAAAAAGTGAACAAGAACGCCTTGCCCCCGAAGAAGGCGGAAATTTGGTTACAAGTTTAGATGTAGTGATTCAGCAATATGCAGAGCAAACCTTGGCCAAGGCCGTAGAGGCAAAGCAGGCAAAAAGTGGAATGATTATTGTTTTAAATCCACAAAATGGCGAAATTTACGCTATGGCGAATTATCCGTATTTTGATTTGAACCAACCCTTTAAAATCAATAAGCCTGAGCTTGCCCAAGTGTGGGATTCCCTTTCTGAAAAGGAAAAAAATGAAGAATTAAATAAAATGTGGAGAAATACAGCGATTAATGATACCTATGAACCAGGAAGCACCTTTAAAACCGTGACTTCTTCCGCAGGGTTGGAAGAAGGTGTAGTAACACCGGAGAGTAGATTTGTGTGCAATGGTTACCACATTGCGGGAGATAGGCGGATTAAGTGTTGGAGATTTCCAAGAACCCATGGCGCTGAAACTTTTGTGGAAGGTGTGCAAAATTCTTGCAACCCTGTTTTTATGGTTGTGGCAGAGCGACTTGGGGCAGAAAAGTTTTATGAATATATGCTGAAATTTGGGTTCGCAGAAAAAACCGGAATAGATTTACCCGGTGAAGCAGTGGGTATTATGCACAAGCTGGATAATGTAGGCCCTGTGGAGCTTGCAACTATGTCCTTTGGGCAATCTTTTCAGATTACGCCATTACAATTATTACGGGCGGTATCTGCTATTGTAAATGGAGGCAGAATGATTACGCCTCATGTGGGGACGGCTATTGTAGATGCAGACGGAAACACCATGCACGAATTTGAGTATGAAATGGGTGAGCAAGTAATTTCCAAGGAAACATCAGAAACAATGAAATATATTTTGGAAAGTGTTGTTTCCGAAGGAACAGGAAATAAAACATATATCCCAGGATACCGTATTGGCGGGAAAACAGCAACTTCTGAAAAACTGCCAAGGCGAAGCGGAAAATATATTGCTTCTTTTCTCTCTTTTGCACCGGCAGAGAATCCTCAGGTGATGGCATTGGTATTGATTGATGAGCCAAAAGGTGTGTATTACGGAGGAACAGTTGCAGGGCCTGTGATGAAAGAACTTTTAAGCAACATACTGCCTTATATGGGCATTGAAGTAAAATACAGCGAGAAAGAATTAGCCATGGAAGAAGTACAGCAAGCAGTAGTGCCTTCGCTAATTGGGTTATCTGTAAAAGATGCTCAGGCAGAGCTTAGAAGTTTAAAGTTAAGCTGTGATATTAATGGAGAGGGAGAAGTTGTTACAAAGCAAGTTCCCATGGAAGGAGAAACCATTAACGTCAACACAAAAGTAATATTATTTACACAATGAAATGGTTGTTTATTTGTAAAAAAACTTTGTAATACCATACAAGTGTGCTATAATTAAAAAATGTGAACTATGAAGGAGGATGGAAATGAATCTCTTGGATTTATTAGATTCTATAGAATACAGCGTGTTACAAGGAAGCTCCGAAATAGAAGTGAATCATATTGCATATGATTCCAGAAAGGTAGAAAAAGGCGATTTGTTTGTATGCATCACGGGATTTCAGACAGATGGCCACGGATATGCCAAAAAAGCAGTGGAAAATGGTGCCATAGCTATTTTGTGCGAAAAGGCAATAGAAGGTATCCCTACAGATATTACCATTATTCAAACGGATAATACCAGAAAAGCCATTGCTATGATTAGTTCTAATTTTTATCATCATCCTTCTGAAGAAATGAATGTGATTGGCGTTACAGGAACCAATGGAAAAACTACTACTACGTATTTAATGAAATCTATATTGGATAAAATTGGCCATAAGGTTGGTGTGATTGGCACTATTGAAAACAGAATTGGTGAAAAAGTAATTCCTACAGAGCGGACGACACCAGAATCTTTGGAGTTGCAGGCATTATTGCGTCAGATGAAGGAAGAAGAAGTGACGGATGTTGTGATGGAGGTTTCTTCTCACTCATTGGATTTGCATCGAGTGGATGGAATCAGATACCGTGTAGGGATTTTTACGAATTTAACACAGGACCATTTGGATTATCACAAAACCATGGAAAACTACAAGAAAGCAAAATCACTTTTGTTCCAAAGATGCGAGGGAAGTGTGATTAATGTAGATGACCCTGCGGGAGAGTATATGGTGGAGCAGTCCAAGGGGAAAGTGCTTACCTTTGGCATTGAAAATAAGGCGGATTTGCAGGCGGAAGAAATTCACATTTCGGCGGATGGTGTTCATTTTGTGCTGGAATATAACACAAAGAGATATCCTGTTATGATTCATACCCCAGGAAGATTTAGCATTTACAATGCCTTGGGAGCCATTGGTGCTTCCTTACTTTTGGGAATTGATATGGATACCATCATAAAAGGATTGGCGGAAAATTCTGGTGTTTCTGGCAGATTTCAGCGAGTAAAAAGCAAACGTGGCTATCATGCCATTGTGGATTATGCCCATACCCCTGATGGATTGGAAAATATTTTAAACACTGCCAAGGAGTTTGTAGAGGGCAGAGTAATTACGGTATTTGGCTGCGGTGGAGACAGAGATAGAACAAAACGCCCCATTATGGGTGAAATTGCAGGAAATTTATCGGATTACTGTGTAATTACCTCGGATAACCCTAGAACGGAGGACCCAGTTGCTATTTTAGCAGATGTGGAGCAAGGCGTGAAAAAAACAGGATGTGACTATGTAAAATTTGTAGATAGACGAGAAGCCATTTGTCATGCGGTAGAGTATGCCAAAGAAGGCGATATTGTGATTATTGCAGGAAAAGGACATGAGACATATCAGATTTTCCCCGATAAGACCATCCATTTTGATGATGTGGAGGAAGTAAGAAAAGCCTTTGGGGAGGATGCTATATGAAACCATTGACGCTGAAAACCATTGAACAGGTAGTAGGTGGCAGAGTAATCGGTGCAGATGAATTGGAGAAAGAAAGGATTTTTGTTTCTGGAGTTGCGTCAGACTCCAGAAAGATTATGCAAGGAGATTTGTTTGTACCTATCCGGGGAGAGCGGGTAGACGGCCATGATTTTATTACTGCTTGTTTTGAAAAAGGTGCAATTTGCAGTTTTAGTGAAAGAGAAATACTTCCTCCTAAGGGGAAATATTGCATATTGGTAAAGGATGCACAAAAGGCATTATTGGAACTGGCAGAATACTATCTGACACTTTTTGATATACCTGTTATTGCAATCACAGGAAGTGTGGGAAAAACTACCACAAAGGACATGATTGCTTCTGTTTTGATGCAAAAATATTGCGTTTTGAAAACAGAAGGCAACTATAATACCAATATTGGTTTGCCTTTGATGGTATTTCGCATTGGTGACGAGCACGAAGTAGCTGTGCTTGAAATGGGGATGAATAGTTTTGGTGAAATTCATAACCTTTCCAAGGTGGCTAAGCCCAATATTGCTGTAATTACCAATATAGGTGTGGCACATATAGAAATGCTTGGAAGCCGAGAAGGAATTTTAAAAGCGAAAAGTGAAGTTTTTGATTATATGACACCGCAGGGTGTGGCAATACTAAATGGTGACAATGATATGCTTCAAACATTGGAGGGGAAGGTATCTCAAAACATCATTTGGTACGGCATTGAGAACAAAAGGGGAATTTATGCCCACAGCATCTATATGGAGGGGCTGGAGAAAACTCGTTGTACCATCCACGCACCAAAAGGAGAAATAGAAGTGATACTTCCTGTGGCTGGAGTACATATGGTACAAAATGCATTGGCGGCTACGGCTGTTGGATTACAAATGGAGTTATCATTGGAAGAAATTAAAAAAGGAATTGAAACCTTTACAATGACCAAAATGCGTATGGCGGTGGAGCATACAAAAAAAGGAATTACCATCATTAATGATGTTTATAACGCAAACCCTGTGTCTATGAAGGCATCTTTGGAAGTACTGGCAGCTGCATCAGGCAGAAAAGTATGCATTCTTGGTGATATGGGAGAGCTGGGCATTTATGCAGACCAGATGCACCGTGAAGTAGGAGAATACGCTGCCCAAAAAGGAATAGATGTCATTATCTCTATTGGGGAATTATCAAGGCATCTGCATCAAGGAGCGATAAAAGACGGAGCAAAAAATGCATATCATTATGACACCCAAGAGGAGTTTTGGCAGGAAGGCCTATCTATGTTAGCCTCGGGGGATACTGTATTGGTGAAGGGTTCCAGAAGCAGAGGTTTAGAACAAACAGTGGACAAGATACAAGGAGTGAACTAAAAGTGGGAGCTTTGGAACAGGCGATTTATGCCATCATGATTTCTTTTGTAGTGGGTGTGATTCTTTGCCCCATATTTATACCGATATTACACAAGTTAAAATACGGGCAAACAGAGAGGGAAGATGGCCCTGAAAGCCATTTGAAAAAACAAGGAACACCCACCATGGGAGGAATTGTGATATTGGTGGCAACTACTGTCAGCAGTCTGTTTTTTTTGAAGGGAAATTATGACGGAATGGCAGTTGTTTTGGTTACCTTAGGCTTTGGTATTATTGGGTTTATTGATGACTATATCAAAGTTGTAAAAAAACGGTCCCTTGGTTTAAAAGCTATGCAGAAAATAGTAGGACAACTTCTAGTTACTTTGATTTTTGCTTGGTATTTTATAAAATTTGGAAAGGGAACAGATATTTTAATACCTTTCACAAAGGGAATTACGGTTTCTCTAGGATATGCTTTTTTCCCATTTTTGGTAATCGCTATGCTAGGAACGGTAAATGGTGTTAATTTAACAGATGGTTTGGATGGCTTGGCAGGCGGAGTAACATTGATTGTTACGGTATTTTTTATGCTGGCGGCATGGGCTGCGGGAAGCGGCATTGTTCCTGTTTGCGGAGCGGTGATTGGGGCATTATTGGCATTTTTGATTTTTAATGCTTATCCTGCAAAGGTGTTTATGGGGGATACTGGCTCTTTGGCGTTGGGCGGCTTTGTTGCGGCATCAGCTTTTTTATTGAAAATGCCGATTTTCATTATATTAGTTGGTTTTGTGTATCTAATGGAATCAATTTCTGTTATGATTCAAGTATTGTATTTTAAAAAAACGGGTGGAAAGAGATTTTTTAAGATGGCACCCATTCATCATCATTTTGAGCTTTGTGGATGGAGTGAGACAAAGGTTGTGACGGTATTCTACATTATGACGGCAATGCTGTGTTTGGTGAGTTTTTTAGGCTGCAAGTATTTGTTTCTATAATGGCAGAAAGAAGGTATGAATTTGAATTTTCGTGGAAAAAAGGTTCTGGTATGCGGTATGGCAAAAAGCGGAATTGCTGCGGCAGAGTTACTTTGCCACCTTGGCGCCAGAGTTACTTTACAAGATTTGAAAAAGAGAGAAGAAATTGGAGATGTCTCCTTATTAGAACAAAGCGGAATTACAGTTTATGATGGAAAAAATCCAGATGATATTATTTTGAATCAAGAATTGGTGATTGTGAGCCCTGGAATTCCCAGTGATTTGCCCTTTTTATGCAAGGCAAAAGAAGCGGAGATTCCTGTGTGGAGCGAGGTGGAATTAGCCTATTTAATGACACCATGCCCTGTGGCGGCTATTACAGGAACCAATGGAAAAACTACTACCACTACACTGGCCGGAGAAATGCTGAAATCTCAATTCCCTGGAACTGCTGTTGTGGGGAATATTGGTGTTCCTTATAGCAGTATGGTGGAATATTTAACAGAGAGAGATTGGATTGTTGCAGAAATCAGTAGTTTTCAGCTGGAAAACACCCATAAATTTCACCCTCGTATCAGTGCGGTGTTAAATATCTCCCCTGACCATTTGAATCGTCATAAAACAATTGAAAATTATATTGCCACCAAGGAGCGTATTTTTGAGAAGCAGGACGAAAATGATTTTTGCATCCTCAACTATGATGATGTGGTATGTCGCAAAATGGCGGAAAAAACTAAGGCAAAACCATTTTTCTTTAGCAGTAGTAGGCCGCTTGTGGAGGGTATTTTTCTGGAGGAGGATACCATTAAACTTCGCTGGCATGGGCTTCGCCAAAATATTATTCATATTGATGAACTGCAGATTTTGGGCGTACACAATTATGAAAATGTAATGGCGGCAGTAGCCATTGCATTATGTGCTGGTGTAAAAATGGGAAATATTATAAAAACTTTGAAAGAATTTAAGGGAGTAGCGCATAGAATAGAATATGTGGCCACAGTGGATGGTGTGGATTACTATAATGACTCAAAAGGAACCAATACAGATGCATCTATTCGGGCTGTAAATGCCATGAAAAAGCCTATTGTTTTGATTGGAGGAGGATATGATAAGGGAGTTTCCTTTGACGATTGGACAGCAACCTTTCCGGGAAAGGTGAAGCATTTGGTGCTGATTGGAGAAACGGCACCCCAGATTCAAGCTTCGGCTGAAAAAAATGGTTTTACTACAATCACAAATTGTGATACTTTTGAGCAGGCCGTGGATTTATGCAGAGAGATTGCACAAGAAGGAGATTGTGTTTTACTTTCACCTGCCTGTGCTAGTTGGGGTATGTTTGATAATTATGAACAAAGAGGGGACCTCTTTAAAGCCCGGGTAAGGAGTTACCTAAAATCTAATTAAATGATGAGGTGGCACTATGGGAAGAGGGTCACAAAGTGTAAGACTGCACACTGCAAAGCGTAAAAAAAAGCTCAAACCAAATACATATGATTTTACAGTGCTATTTGTGGTATTGATGCTGGTTTTATTTGGTATTGTTATGATTTTTAGCGCCAGCTATTATTACACTATGACGACTAAAAAATTTGGTTTTGATATGTTTTACTTTTTGAAGCGGCAGATGGTATGGGCAGGTTTGGGAATATTTGCCATGGCTTTTATGATGAATTTTCCCTATCAACTTTTAAAAAAATTTGCTTTCGCAGCATATGCTGTGGCTAATATTTGCTTGGTATTGGTTCAGCTTGTGGGAACGAGAATCAATGGACAAAAAAGATGGTTGGGTATTACCGATTCTTTGGGATTTCAACCCTCTGAGGTTGCAAAAATTGCAGTTATTTTATATCTGTCGTTTTATATTTGCACCCACAAAGACTGCTTGAAAGATTTAAAAGGGTTCTTTAAGTGCCTTATTATTTTAATGATTCCTGTGGCGCTTATTGCTATCTCAAACTTTAGTACTGCCATTGTTTTAACTGCTGTTGGTGCTACGATTTTATTTATTGCAAGTCCAAGAATATGGTACTTTGTGGTGGCGGCGATACCTGTTGGATTGGCAGGTGTGGTAGCAGTTTCTTTAGAATCGGTGCGGTATCGGTTGGGGCGTATTCAGATTTGGTTGGACCCTTTTTCTGATCCTACCAATAAAGGGTATCAAATCATTCAGTCTCTCTATGCTGTTGCTTCGGGCGGACTTTTTGGATTGGGCTTAGGCCAGAGTCGACAAAAAACATTTATCCCAGAAGCATATAACGATATTATATTTGCTATTATTTCGGAAGAATTAGGAATGGTAGGTGCTGGCCTTGTAATTCTTCTGTTTGCGGTACTGATATGGCGAGGGATTCGGGTTGCGTTAAATGCACAGGATATGTATGGATGCCTTGTGGCAAGCGGTATCACTGCTCAAATTGCATTCCAATCCATTATTAATATTGCGGTAGTAACCAACACCATACCAAATACGGGGCAGCCATTACCTTTTATTAGTTATGGAGGCACTTCTTTGGTATTTACTATGGGAATGATGGGCATACTACTCAATATTTCCAAGTATCAAAAAGTAAGAGATGACAGAGTATCTGCAAAAAACTATTGACAAATGTGAAAACGTCGCATAAAATTTGTTCATATAGATAGAAGCTGTGAAAAAGAGGAGTACTTGCTCATTCGCATTCAGAGAGAAAAACCTAGGGCTGTGAGTTTTTCATGTAGAAGGCAGGGAAGGTAGCTTTGGAGCTTTTTTGTGGAAAGGCAACTTGTGAAACAGGTGCTTAGTATACGAAAACGGGTGACTTCCGTTAAAGGTTTTTGAGTGTCCGCAATTTGCGGGAATTAAGGTGGTACCACGAGCTTTCGTCCTTTATCCAAGGAAGAAAGCTTTTTTTGTATCTTAAATATCAAGAGAAAAAAAGAGAAGTGTTTTGATGGGAGGAACGAATCTGATGAAAGAATTAGAAAAAGTTTATGATCCCTCTATTGTTGAGGAAAGATTGTATGAACAATGGATGGAAAAAAAATATTTTCACACCAAGATTGATAAAAGTAAAAAACCATATTGCATTGTGATGCCGCCGCCAAACATTACTGGGCAGCTTCATATGGGTCACGCACTGGATAATACCATACAGGATATTTTAATCCGTTGGAAAAGAATGTCTGGCTATAATGCTTTATGGATTCCAGGTATTGACCATGCTAGCATCTCTACGGAACTAAAGGTTGTGCAGAAAATGGCAGAGGAAGGCGTAACCAAAAGCGATGTAGGCAGAGAAGGGTTTTTAAAAAGAGCATGGGAATGGAAGGAAGAATACGGCGGCATTATTCTGAAGCAGTTAAGAAAAATGGGAAGCTCCTGTGATTGGGACAGAGTACGCTTTACCATGGATGAAGGACTTTCTGATGCTGTTTTAGAGGTATTTATGCGTTTGCATGAAAAAGGCTTAATTTACCGTGGAGAAAAAATTGTTAACTGGTGCCCTCAGTGCCAAACTACAATTTCTGATGCGGAAGTAAACCATATAGATAAAGCAGGACATTTTTATCATATAACATACCCTATTAAGGATTCTGAGGAAGGCTTACTTTTGGCAACTACCCGTCCTGAAACAATATTAGGAGATACTGCCATTGCGGTACATCCAGAGGATGAAAGATATCAGCATTTGATTGGAAAAACCTGTATTTTACCATTGGTGGGTAGAGAACTTCCCATTGTGGGAGATACCTATGTTGACCGTGAATTTGGTACAGGTGTTGTAAAAATTACGCCTGCCCATGACCCTAATGACTTTGAAGTAGGCTTGCGTCATGATTTACCAAGAATCAATGTAATGAATGATGACGGAACTATGAATGAAAAAGCGGGAGAATATCAAGGCCTTGACCGTATGGAGGCACGCAAGCGTATTGTGGAAAAGCTGAAAGAGGAAGGGTATCTGGTAAAAATTGAAGATATTACCCATGCAGTAGGTGTGCATGAGCGGTGCAATGTTGTAGTAGAACCTTTAATCAAACTGCAATGGTTTGTGAAAATGGAAGAACTGGCAAGACCTGCCATCGAAGCATATAAAAAAGAAGATTTAAGATTTATTCCTGACCGTTTTGGAAAGGTATATCTGCACTGGTTGGAGAATATTAGAGATTGGTGTATTTCTAGGCAGCTATGGTGGGGGCATCGTATTCCTGCGTATTACTGTGAAAAATGTGGTCATGTAGAAATCTCTAAAACAGCACCTTCATCCTGCTCTAAATGCGGATGTGACAAGTTGCATCAGGATGAGGATACTTTGGATACTTGGTTCTCCTCTGCATTGTGGCCGTTTTCTACCCTTGGATGGCCTGAAAATACAGAAGATTTACAGCATTTTTATCCTACTAGCGTATTAGTAACGGCATACGATATCATTTTCTTCTGGGTAGTGCGTATGGTATTTTCTGGTTTAGAGCAGATGGGGGAAATACCGTTTAAGGATGTATTTATCCATGGACTAATTCGTGACGAGCAAGGAAGAAAATTCTCAAAATCCTTAGGAAACGGCATTGACCCACTAGATGTAATATCAAAATATGGTGCGGATGCCTTACGCTTGATGCTGATTACAGGAAATGCTCCAGGAAATGATATGAATTTTATTGGGAACGTTTGGATGCTAGCAGAAATTTTGCCAATAAATTATGGAATGCTTCTCGTTTTGTATTGATGAATCTGGAGGAGGAAGAAGAAAATAAACTTCTTATGCTGACATCTGCGGATAAATGGATTTTGTCAAAGGTAAACACCTTAGCAAAAGAAATGACAGAAAACATGGAGCATTATGAGTTAGGATTGGCAGTACAAAAGGTGCATGATTTCTTATGGGATGAATACTGCGATTGGTACATTGAAATGGTAAAACCTCGCCTTTATGATAAGGAAGACAGTACTCGTGGGGCAGCATTATGGACATTGAAAAATGTTTTGATTACCGCATTGAAATTATTGCACCCATATATG
Organism: Candidatus Epulonipiscium sp.; assembly: GCA_012519385.1. Lineage (GTDB taxonomy): Bacteria > Bacillota > Clostridia > Lachnospirales > Anaerotignaceae > JAAYQI01. The sequence continues at coordinate 9,806 of JAAYQI010000091.1, read as the reverse complement.
CCATTTATCACAGAGGAGATTTTCCAGCATTTGCAATCTTCCGAAGAAAGCATTATGATTTCACAATGGCCAACCTTTAAAGAGGAGTGGAATAATAAAGAAAATGAGCAGGAAATAGATATGCTCAAAGAAGCCATTAGAAGCATACGAAATATCCGTGCGGAAATGAATGTAGTTCCTTCCAGAAAAGCACAGGTATTTGTAGTTTCTCAGCATGAGGATGTGAGAGGGGTATTTGAAAAATCCAAAACATTCTTCAAAACCTTGGCATATGCCAGCGATGTAATGATTCAGGAGGATAAAACAGGGATTGGTGAAGATGCAGTTTCTATTGTGATTCATAATGCTGTGATTTATATTCCTTTTGCGGACTTGGTAGATTTGGAAAAAGAAATGGAACGACTTACCAAGGAAAGAGAAAAAATGTTGAAAGAAATTGAGCGTGTTGAGAAAAAATTATCCAATCAAGGCTTTGTTGCGAAGGCACCAGTGAGTGTAATTGAAGAAGAAAAAGCAAAAGGTGAAAAATACAAAGCTATATTGGCACAGGTAGAAGAAAGAATTGCTCAGTTGAAAAAATAATAAAAAAGATGCCATAGGTAGATAAATTTAGAGATAAGGACGGGAATTTTTAACCTTATCTCACTGAAAAAGATATATAGAAGCAGGTATATGGGCAAGGTCATCCGAGTATGGCTATTGCCCATATTTTTGCGAAAATAAAAAACTTCAAGCGGAAGAATCCGTTTGAAGTGATTTTTTGTTGCTATGATATTGGAAAAAAATAATTATGATTCCTCATTGTCATCCTCACATCGGAGAATTTTAGCACCTAAACTTTTTAGTTTTTCTTCAATTTTATAATAGCCTCTTTCAACATGATAAATATCACTGATTTCTGTTTTTCCCTCTGCTGCCAATGCGGATAAAATTAAAGCTGCTCCTGCTCTTAAATCGGTAGCCTTTACTTGGCTGCCTGTAAGTTTATCTACTCCTTCTATCACGGCGCTTCTGCTTTCGATTTTAATATTTGCACCCATACGTTTTAATTCACTGACGTGCTGAAAACGATTTTCAAACACAGTTTCTGTGACTAGGCTGGTTCCTTTAATCATTGTCATTAAGCTCATGAAAGGTGCTTGCATATCCGTAGGAAATCCAGGGAATGGCATGGTTTTTAAATGAATGGGCTGAAGTTTTCCTTTGCGGTAGATGCGAAGGCCTTCTTTTACCATTTCTATTTTTACATTGGTTTCTGATAATTTGGCGATAATAGGCTTTAGGTGCTCCTCATTAATATTTTCTAAAATAATATCGCCGTTTGTGATAGCGGCTGCTGTCATAAAGGTTCCTGCTTCGATGCGGTCAGGGATGATAGTGTGCTCAGTTCCGTTTAATTCTTTTACACCTCGTATTACAATGGTATCTGTGCCTTCACCTTCAATATCTGCTCCCATTTTTTTTAAAAAAGCTGCTAAGTCAGAAATCTCAGGCTCTGCTGCTGCATTTTGTATCATGGTAACACCGTTTGCCAATGTGGCTGCCATCATAATATTTTCTGTGGCTCCAACACTAGGAAAGTCTAGATAAATATTTGCGCCTTTCAATCCTTTTGTTGTAATATCGATATAACCATGTTCTTGCTTTATTTTGCAGCCTAAAGCGAGGAAGCCTTTAAGATGCAAATCTACCGGTCTTGTACCGATGGGGCATCCGCCAGGCAAGGGGATTTTTGCCTGCTTATATTTTGCCAGTAATGGTCCCATTATCAAAAAAGAAGCTCTCATTTTCTCTGCCAATTCATATTCTTCTTCTTGTTTCTTAAGAACGCCAGAGCAAATTTTTAAAGTTTCCTTTTTTGTATCGAAGGTAACAGTTGCACCTAAGTTTTCCAGAATGGTAATCATGGCATATACATCGGTTAATGCCGGAACTTGATGCAGGAGACATTCCTTTTCTGTTAATATACTGGCAGCCAGTATGGGCAATACTGCATTTTTTGAACCGCTGATTTTTATGCATCCACTTAAATTTTCGCTATGCTCCACAATGAATTTTGCCATAATTTCCGCATCCCCTTTATAATATAGTATAATTGCAAAAATAGTATGTCCGATAGTTTGAGATTCACACATAAAGATTCGTCCATATTTGGAATTTTTAATGACCTATTTCTTAAAAAATGAGGGTAAACATGAGGGTAAACAGGGGATGGAAAAGAGAAGAAATTTCATTCTTTTATTAAAAAATTATAGGAAAAGGCAGAACAGGAAAAAGATACTTTTTATTTGACAGACTGTATTTTTCCGTGTAAAATGTAGAATGTATTTGCACCTTTAGCTCAGAGGATAGAGCGTTCGGCTCCGGACCGAAAGGCCGCAGGTTCGATTCCTGTAGGGTGCATAGAAAAACCCCCGAGAAATTAGCATTTCTTTGGGGTTTTAATTTTTACTGGTTACATGAACTTGTCCGCATGGTCATTATACGTTTTTTTAGTTTTTTCACACAGAGAAAAGGAGTTTGGCAAAGTGAAATTCATTTTCCTAAGTCGTCATGCAAATGGCGGCTTTTTTATTGCAAAAAAGGTGGTTTTTTAGAAAATTTATAGTTATTTACATTTTAATAAAACCGTAAGAAAGAATTAATGTGGATAAAATGGTATTCTTGTATAATATAGTTAAAAGATAACTAGGGGGGAATACCATGAAACAAAATAAGCAAAGAAAAGCAGCAGGGTTTTTGGCAGCATTACTGGTGATTGCTTTAATTTTAAGCTTGGCGGCACCGATTTTTACAACTGCCCAAGCTATGCCAGTAACTGTAGAAAAAAGTGACCCTGAAACAGAAGGAAATATTAATGCAATATTGCCAGCCCAAGAAAAAGGGCAGGAGCAATTTTTATTAGAAATGAGAGCAGGGTATGCAGATAGTTATATTTTAGGAAGACCTACACCGTTTCAAGGGGTTTTAACAAACCTTGGTTCGGATTTTAGTGGGGAAATACAAATAAAAGCATATTCTTCCTATGAAGAATATAATTCTGATATTGATAAGAAATATACAATATACTATCAGCCTTTGGAACTTGCAAAAGGGGCAAAAAAACAGGTAAACCTTAAAGTAACAGCAGATGCTATTCACAAATATTTTCAAGTAATATTAGTAAATAGCCAAGGCGAAACAGTGTTTTTAAAAAATATTGCGACACAAGCAATGGAACCTGCCACCTCGTTTGTAGGTGTTTTAACGGATAGCCCTCAGGACTTGGCATATTTATCAGGGCTAAAGTTAGCTGAAAATGGTGAGGGTGACCTATATGCTAGCAAAACTATTTATATGGATGAGACTATTTTCCCTGAAGATTCTGATTTTCTGAAAAACTTTGGAATTGTTATAATTGATGATTTTGACACTAAGCTACTTAGTACAGAACAAAAAGATGCTTTAAAAAGCTGGGTGCAAGCAGGAGGAACATTGGTACTTGCTACTGGTGCAAAAGCAGAAAAGGTTTTGGCAGGGCTTACGAATATAACAACATTTCAAATTGAGCAAAAGAAAAGGGTAAGTACGCTAGCCTCTTTGGGATACCCCAATGGATACGGAGAAGTGGACATTGCACCTATTTTAGGAGAAGGGTTGAAGGAAGTATATCAGGAAAATGGCGTAGGAATTACATCAGCAATGATATTTGGCGGAGGTAATCGGAGGTAATATTATTGTCCACAATTTTTCTCTTTCTTCCGCACCGATAACAACGATTCCTGATGTTGCAATGGCTCTTCGCTCAATGTATATCAAAATAGTACCAAGTTTAAAAGTATCTCAATTTGATACTGACAATGTTGTAAACACACAGTATATTGCAGAAAACTTTCCTGCCTTAAAAACGGAAGGAATCTACACAATTTTTATTTGCATTTTAATATATTTAGCTTTTATTGGCCCTATTTTATATTATTTCTTGAAAAAGAAGGATAAAAGAGAATGGGGATGGGTTGCGGTACCTGCTCTTTCTCTTGTTTTTATGGGAATTGTGTTTTTACTGAGCCAAAATAGCTTATACAGAAAAGATATTATGAACATCGTTTCTATCACAGATATCAATCAAGATAACCCTGTGGCAAATACAAGAATTAGTGCCGCGTTGAAATCATCAAGTAGTGGAGATGTTACATTTACGATGAAGGAGTCGATTCCCCTTTCTTTTCAAGATGCTTACAGAGGGGGTTTTGGCAGACGTGGAAAAGAAAAACCTATACGAAAAATTTTATCGGGTGAAGGTACAAAAGTAATTTTTTATGATAACCAAAGCTGGGCTACCAACACCTTTATGACCAATACCTCTGTTGATATAGGAGGAGGTTTGGAGAGCACAATTTCACTGGATGGCAACCTTATTTCGGGTGAAGTGATAAATCATACCAATTTGGATTTTTATGGTGTTGTGATTGGAACAGCAGGGTGCTTTCAACGATATGACCAGTTAAAAGCAGGGGAAAGTTTGAAATTTTCTTACAAAATGAAAGATATATCATCTAGAAAAGGCATCTATGAAATGGTGAATGAAATGTATGGTGATATTAACGACAGAGCAGTCGTACGCAAGCGTATCAAAGAAAGTACGTTAAGTGCCAATGAAGCATATGAATTGTATCAGCAAAAAAATTTAGTAGAGGACAGTCTAAAACTAGAGTATTATCAGAAACAGGAAAATTTTGAAACTGGAATATTACCTATAGTCGTATATGCTTTTAATGATGCCCCAGTATTGCCACAGAAAAAATATATTAATGGTGAGTTGGCATTAGAAAGAAACTTGGGACTATATCGGTGTAAGTTTAATATAGATTTATCTCGTTCGGGAGAAGTAACTATTCCATTTGGATTGATATACCCTGCTCGTGTTGAATCAGAATTTTCAGTGAATAGGGATGTTTATACAAACTATCTGTACCCAGACAAAGCGGGTGAGGTAGATTGTATTTTCCAGATGCCAAAGGGAATTGATGTATCTATGTTCCAAGTGAGAACCCAGGCAGACCTTGTAAGCTTTTCGAAAGAACCTGAAATTTATCATATAGCTACCGACACATGGGAACCCCTAAAAGCAGAGGAGTACCAAAATGTGAAGGAATATTTGACTGATGATGGTGCGCTTAGGGTTAAGATATTTATCAATGAGGTAAGAGAAGTGGCTATGCCGGAAATTAGGCTGAAAGGGAGAGGTAGCAATGCTGGAAATTAAAAATTTAGTCAAAAAATACGGTATGGTTACAGCGGTGAATAACTTTAACCTTGTGGTGAAAAAAGGAAGTATCTATGGGTTTGTTGGGCCTAATGGAGCAGGAAAAACCACAACCATGAAAATTATGGCAGGACTACTTCCTGCTACCTCAGGAACCATCCGTATTGATGGATTTGATGTAACAGAGCAAAGTAAATTGCTGAAGCAAAAGATTGGTTATATGCCAGATTTTTTTGGGGTATATGATGATTTAAAGGTAATGGAGTATATGGATTTTTATGCGGGAACGTACTATATTCCATACAAGGAAAGACCAGCTTTAATCAATTCGTTATTAGAAATTGTAGATTTGGCACATAAAAAGGATGCCTATGTGGATTCTTTATCCAGAGGAATGAAGCAAAGGCTTTGTTTGTCACGCAGCTTAGTGCATGACCCGGATTTATTGATATTGGACGAACCTGCATCGGGACTTGACCCCAGAGCCAGAGTGGAAATGAAGGAAATTTTGAAGCAACTTCAGACTATGGGAAAGACCATAATCATCAGCTCTCATATTTTGCCTGAATTGGCTGAAATATGCACAGAAATTGGCATTATAGACCATGGCAAGCTAGCTGCAGAAGGCACAGTGCAGGAGATTATGAGAAGATTGGAAAAAAATAGGATTCTGCAAATGAAACCTTTGAAACACATGGACAAATTATGCCAAGTATTACAAGAACAGCCAAATATAGTAGATATTATGGAAAGTACAGATTATGTAGAGTTTGCATTTAACGGTACCGACGAGGAGGCTTCTCGTTTGCTAGCGAATATCATCAGTGCAGAAATACCAATTCTTTCTTTTAAAGAAAAAGAGGGAAATCTGGAGGAAATTTTTATGCGGGTAACAGGAGGGGATGAAAAATGATGATGAATCCTGTTTTAAGAAGGGAAATGAGAACTTCCCTTCGAAATTGGAGAGTATTTGGAGCCATTATGCTATATGTACTTTTTGTAGCAGGGGGTGCAGGCATATTTTTATATGTAAATATGTTTGAATCTTACAACTATGGATTTGACCCACGAAACATGGTGTATTTATATGCGATACTTTGTGCTATGCAGATGGGGTTGGTACTGATTACTACCCCTGCGTTGGCAGCAGGAAGCATTAGCGGAGAAAGAGAGCGGCAAACTCTGGATTTGCTTTTGGTGACCAAAATGTCGCAGTTTTCTATCGTGATTGGAAAATTGGTTTCCTCTATGGGACTGATATTACTTATGGTAATTGCTACGCTACCCATATTTGCAGTGGTATTTTACTTTGGAGGGGTTACTCTACCAGCTTTATTGGGGATGATTGGCTTTATATTGCTAACGGCGTGCATGGCAGGTTCTATCTCTATATTTTTTTCTTGTATCTTTAAGAGAACTGTAATTTCCATTGTTATGGTATATTTGGTAATTGGGGGATTGTGCTTTGGAACATTACTGGCTACTGCATTATATTACACCAGTTATTGGAACTTATACCAGAAAGACCCTGGTTTGATTGTGCCGATTCTATTATTGGTAGGCAATCCTGGTGTTGGCTTTTTTTCGGTGATTGATGGTCAACTGGGAACAAATTTTGTGGAGACGGTATTTAGAATATACGGAACCCAAAATGGTTGGACAAATTGGGTAGTAAAAAATTATTGGGTGGTAAATGCTGCGGCAAATGTAGCAATTATTTGTTTCTTTCTTGCAATGGCAACTTATTTTGTGAATCCCATCAAAGGAAAAAGAAAGTAACGATAGCAAAGTGAGGTTTTTCTATGAATGAACTGCAACGACTTTTAAAACTATTAAAATACAAATTAATCTGGGAACGCTTCTGTCATGGAGTGATTTACATGAGTATGCTTGCCTTTGGCGGGGGCATTGCGCTTGCAGTTTTAGATAAATGGTGGGGGTTTATAGAATTTGACAGACTCTGTATTGCTATGATTGGAAGTATGCTTTTTGGTGGGATATTGTTGGTATTTTATCCCCGAAGGGTAGATGATTTGGCAGTTGCACAGGCGGGAGACAGTTTAGGGTATCAGGAGAGATTTGTAACCGCCATGGAACTATTAAACAAAGGAGAGAATCACTCTGCCATGGAGCAAATGGCAGTGGAGGATGGGCTGATGCAAGCAAGAAACAACAATTTAGCCAAAGCATATCGCATTTGTATTCCTAAGCGGTTTTTGAAAATTTCGGCAGTTTTGGGGCTAGCCTTTTTCATTGTGGGATTTATCCCTTCACCCAATCAAAAAGAAGTTGCTCATTATGCGAATGCATATCTCAAAAAAGTGGAGCAGGTTGAAAGCTTTAATTCGGAGGTATCAAGGCTTAGCAAGGCAGAGCGTAAAGAGTGGAATCAAGTAAAAAAGAAGCTGCAAAAGGATATGAAGAAAGCCAAGAACAAAGAAGCAGTGGATAAGGCAGTTATGAGTGCCCAGCAAAGCATGAAAAAAATAGAAAAGAACAGCATAAATAAAGACTTAAACCGTGCTGGAGAAGTTTTTGCGGGAGATAAGATGACAAAAGATTTGGCTATGTCCATGCAAAAGGGAAACAGTCAGCAGATTTCGCAAGCAATGGAACAGCTAATGGAAGAATTTCCCAACATGACTTCAGAGGAAAAACAGCAACTGGCTGAAATTTTTAAAAATGCGGCTGCGGCTGTTTCTACGCAAGAACTTGCAAATAGCTTTCTCTCTTTGGCAAGCCAACTAAGTACGGAAGATATGCAGGCAATCGCTCAAGGCATGAATGCAATGAAAGAACAGCTTTCGCAGTTGGCACAGCAAGGGGAAGATATGAGGCAAGCAATGGAAGCACTGAATCAAGCAATGGCACAAGAAAAAACTGCTCAAAATCAAGGAGAAGCTGGAAGTGCCGGAGAAAACTCCGTGCAAAACCAAGAACCTTCTCAGGGAGAGGGCAACCAAGGAAGCTCAGGACAAGAAGGTGCAGGTGCTGGGCAAGGAGAGGGTAACAAAGGTGGAAGTAAAGGAGCAGGCAAAGAAGCCGGCAAAGGACAAGGACGAGGCACAGGACACGCCGAATCGGAAAAGATTTATACGAGAAAAGAGCAAGGCAAGGCTGGTTACGAAACCCAACTGCATGGTGTGCAAAATGAAAATGGGCAATCAACCTATAGCATTCAGCAAACAGAAGGTATGAAAGGTGAAAGCGTGCCTTACAAACAAGTATTGGAAAGCTACAAGCAAGAAGCCCTACGGGATTTGGCTAATGAGGATATTCCTTATGGAATGCGAAAAATGGTATCAGAGTATTTTTCAAGTTTAGAAAAATAGCCAGTATCATGAGGATAGAAAGAAAGGAAGAAGCAAATGAATTTTTTAAATCCATGGGGTTTTTTAGCTTTGGTGGGCATTCCCATTATTATTGTTATGTATTTGCTGAAACAAAAGTATCAAGAAAAGCAAATATCCAGTTTATTTCTGTGGAAAAAAGCCATTGCTGTGACACAAGCACACGAGCCATGGCAGAAATGGAAAAAGAATTTATTGTTTTTTTTACAAATACTGGGAGTCATTCTCATTGCTACGGCGTTGGCGAGTCCTTATGGAATATGGAATAAGGAAATTACAAATTATGTATTGGTTTTGGATGCTTCTATGAGTATGCAGGCGAAGGATGAAAGTCCTACTCGATTTGAATATGCAAAAGAGCAAATGAATGAACTGATACAATCTGTACCTCCCCAGACAAAAGTTACATTAATTTGTTTAGGGGAAAATCCCTATATTGCTGTGAATGCCTCGAATCAAAAACAGGAAGTAAAAAGGGCTTTGCAGAGCCAAAAGGCAGGCAATGGCGGTGCGGATTGGAAAAAGGCATTGCCCATGATTGAAATGGCTCAAAAAGAAATACAAGGGCAAGTGATTCTTTATACGGATCATCCTTATGATATGGAAACACTGGATGCCAAGCAGGTTTTTGTGGGAAAAGGCGGAGATAATTGTGCCATTACAACACTATCTCACATGATAGAAGACGATGGGATTTATGTATTATGCCGAGTGAAAAACTTTGGTAAAACAGAGCAGAAAAAAACAGTAACATTATTTTGTGATGATGTGGTACAAGATGTAATGGATATTACGGTAAAGCCCAACGAGGAACAAGATATTATTTTTTCGGGAATAGATAGTCAAGGAAAAAGACTAAGAGCAGAGCTTTCGCCAGAGGATGTATTGCAGGCAGATGACATTGCCTTTGATACCCTTAACCACAAGGAAAAGAGAAAGGTGCTATTAGTGACGGAGGGAAATGTTTTTCTGGAAAAAGTGCTACTTTTATTTTCTGATATAGAATTATACAAAACTAGCACACAGCATATGGACTCCTTAGAGGGATATTCCTTATATATTTTTGACGGGGTATTTCCTAAAAAATTACCAGAGGATGGGTATTTCTTTTTTATGGATTTGCCAAAAGAAAATACCCTTATGGAGTTAAAAGATGAAATGGATACAGTGCAAAAGGCAACAGCAAAAAGCCAAGAGGAATTTTCGTTTTT
>JAAYQI010000090.1 GCA_012519385.1 Candidatus Epulonipiscium sp. | reverse complement strand
CTATGAATACAAATATGTATCATAATGCCATAACCCAGGAAAACTTAAATCTACTGCGTCGGCACCAATTTGAGGTTATTGCACCCGACCAGGGGCTATTGGCTTGCGGAGATATAGGGGATGGGAAAATGCCCCGAGAGGAAGTTTTAGTGCAGTATATTTTGCGGGAAATCGCATACGAGAAGGATATGGAAGGCCTAAAGGTATTGGTTACGGCAGGCCCTACACAGGAAAGCATTGACCCTGTGCGTTATATCACAAACCACTCCACTGGGAAAATGGGCTATGAAGTGGCACGGGCTTGTATGCTAAGAGGTGCGCAGGTAACGCTGGTTAGCGGTGTTACCACCTTAGAGGCACCTCCCTTTATAGAAAAGGTAGATGTTAAAAGCGCACAGGATATGTTTGAAGCTGTGGAAAAACGCTTCTTGGATCAGGATATTATTATTAAATCGGCAGCGGTGGCAGACTATAAGCCCTGTACTGTCAGCGATAATAAAATGAAAAAATCTGATGGCGAAATGAGTATCCCTTTGGATAGAACCATTGATATTTTAAAATATATAGGCGAACGTCGCAGAGAAGGGCAGTTTTACTGCGGTTTTTCCATGGAAACACAAAATATGCTGGAAAATTCTCGTGCAAAGTTGGATAAAAAGAATATTGATTTGATTGTGGCCAATAATCTCAAGGTTGCAGGTTCTGGTTTTGGGACAGACACCAATGTGGTAACACTCATTTCTAGGGAAGCAGAAATACAGCTAGATTTAATGAGTAAGGAGGAAGTGGCACATAGATTATTAGATCAAATTTTAAAAATGCGAGCAAAGAAGCATACTGTGAAATAACATTTAATAGGAAGAAAAAAGTGATTTGGGAAGAATGAAAGAATACTCTAGCGAAATATAGAAAAAGATGGTATGATTGTGTTGGCAATGCATGATAAATGTAGAATCTTAGAGCCTAAGCTAGTGCAAGAGGGGTAATTTATGAAGGGTTTAAAAAAATTTTCAAGTATCCTAGGTAACAAAAAGAAATTGCTACTATTGGTGGTTTTATTGCTTGTAGCAGGGGTATCTGCCTTTGTAGCCAATAAAATATTTTTTCAAGAAGAACCTAAAGAAAAAGAAATTTCATCTTACCAGATAGAAGAGGACAGCATTCCTATGATATCCTCTGTGGTAGGTGAGCGTAAGATGGATGAAGTAGTAATGGAACAAAAGGATGGTATTCAAAAAGTAGAATATCATTACAAATCCATAGAAACTGCTGCCGAAGATGTAAGAGCCTATACAGAATATTTATTAAACGATTTGGGCTTTTCGCCTTTGTTTAAGTTTCAACTGGAAAATCCCGCAGGATATATTTCTGTGGCACGAGCCTCTGTGAAGGAAGGCTATTTATTTCAAGTAGATATTGACTATACTCCGAATGAATTTAGCATTATTTTAAGTTGCACTCAAAAAGAAATGCCAGTGATTTATGAGGAGGAGAAGACAGACAACACTTTTACCAGAGATGCAGCAAAGGCATTTTTGGCACAGCAACCATTGGAAAAATTGGGGTTGACAGAGCCATTGTCATCCTATACCACAATTTTTGACCAAGGACGCTTGGTAATTGATGGCAAAGATTGCTATGGTATGAGTGTTTACAAAAAAGGTAATGGACAGAGCAATGAGATTGTTGGGAAATATTTTGTTTCCTTGGATAAATCCAAAATTTACCAGTATGATATTTATGACAGTACTTACCGGATAGTCTATG
>JAAYQI010000089.1 GCA_012519385.1 Candidatus Epulonipiscium sp. | reverse complement strand
GCTGGACTCCAAGTAAAGGAATAATTAATAATGGTATAATTAGAAAGCACCCATGAGAGAAATGGGTGCTTTTTTTTACTGATTAGGCGGCATAATATAAAAAAGCGATAACCACTTTTTTATGTGATTATCGCTTACCATACTATACAGTACTGAAATGTTAAATGAAGCTGTTATTTATCTTTTCAATTCTTCTAACTTTTTCGCCAGCACTTCCTCTGGAACAACACCAGTAATGGTATCTGCAACCTTGCCATCTTTAAAGAAAACAAAGGAAGGAACTGCCATAATGCGATATTTTGCCGCCAAATCAGGCTCTTGGTCAATATCAATTTTTGCTACCTTTGCTTTTCCTTGAAACTCTGCTGCCAACTTCTCCATCACAGGCCCCATCATCTGGCAAGGACCACACCAAACAGCAGAAAAGTCCACCAATGCAGGTACGTTGCTTTGCAAAACTTCTTTATCAAATGTATCCTTTTTTACATGTAATAACATAGGAATCTCCTCCTTATCTTTTGGAAACCAATTTCCCACAGCTAGTATTTACGTTTCATTATTATATATACTCTAAAAATAACACAAACACATACTATAGTCAATAATTATTTTCCATTAATATTATTTCTTATGCTAATAAAAATCCAACCTGCAACGTTACAAAACTAAACTGTAAACTATGCGTATTTCTCGGCTTCACATAGCAAGCCATTAGAGTGTTTTCATAATTTTTTTCATAAAAATGAATAGAACCGCTTTTTTTGTTCATACTTACTATTGAGAATGTTATTCTCCCCCCATACAATAACATTCTTTCTACTTCTTCCCCTTAATAAAGCGGTGTCACGAATTTTTCGTGACACCGCTTTTTCGTTACGGTTATGATTTTCTTTGGCTTAGTGGTTGCCGCAGCCATGGTTCCCACAGGTATGCTCTCCATCATGGCTGTGATGGCTGCACTCTGTATCAGGATTTCCCAATTCTTCCCCACTCAAATAACGTACCATAATATCATCTGCTTCTCCTGTTACACCAGGAATCAATTCTATATTTTTTTCTCTCAGAGCAGTTTTGGCACCGCCGCCAATGTTACCGCTAATCACCATATTTACAGAATGCACCGTCAAAAAATCAGCCAACGCACCGTGGCCTGCACCATTGGTAGCAACCACTTGCTTTTTTTGAACCGTTTCATTTTCTATATCATACAATGTAAACTCCTTGCTGTGACCAAAATGCTGAAATACCTTTCCATCCTCTGTGGGTATTGCAATTCTCATGATATTACCTCCCTTTTTTTCATCATTGTAAAGCCAGATGCAAGCTTTGTCAAACTTAGCCTGCTTTTGCTCACAACTTGCCCTTCTTAGACTCTTTTTCTATAAAACCTAGCAATTACTTCATTTCCTTAGAGAAAAAAATAGATTTTTGAATAATTCCTGTTATAATGATAGAAATTACAGTAGCAAACTTTTTTTATTTTGCCCAATATGGAAAGGAGAATACAAACATGGACCCTCGTTTAAAAACATTAGCCCATAACTTGGTACATTATAGCTGCCGTTTGCAAAAAGGCGAAAAAATACTGATTTCCTGCAACGGAGTGCATCCCATTCCGCTGGTAAAACAAATT
>JAAYQI010000088.1 GCA_012519385.1 Candidatus Epulonipiscium sp. | reverse complement strand
CTTGCCACTCTTTCAAAGGACTTGATGTTGTTATCCGTAACCTCAATACTCGAAGCTCCCATACCCTGACCGACCAGCTTTTTCACTGACATTTTTCCATGCGTTGCCTGTTGTCCGGCTTTCCGGCACTCCAGATACATCTTCATGGCTTTTTTCAGTACATCGGCGGTCAGCCTTGAGGACTTGAAAACAAGGGCAATCGTTTTCTGTGTAACTTCCTCCTGCATGGTTTTCCTCCTTGATTTTTTGTAGCTGCAATCCCGTTAAGGTGGAACATACAGCCTGTGCAGTAAATACTTCATTTCTCTCTCCTTTCCACTTCTGGACATTTTGTCCAAAAGTTCCATAAATACAAAAAGGGCAGTTACAAACCATTACGGTCTATAACTGCCCTTACGCTGTTTTATTTTGATAAACTATAAATACTTTTCCTTTTTATGTTTTAATGTTTTTTTCTGCGTTCCTCTGTCATGTTCAACAGGTTTTAAGACTTCACACAAATGAATTTTTTTATCTTCGCCATATTGAACATGTAACCTCCATCCAGATATTTTGTCGATATAAGCTCTATATACTTTATTTGCTCCCATTACCTTATGAAGTTTAGATTTGGGAAATGATTGAAATTTATGGCATTCATTATCTTCAAGTTCAGCTAACACCTCTACTAATTTTGTTTTATACTCTTCTGGTAGAATTTTATTACATTCATAAATTACCCCATTATCATCTATTAAGCCTTTTATTTCTGCCATCATTCTTCCTCCTCATCATAAGATTCTTCATTTATCATCTTTTGATAAAGAGATTCCATAATACCATGTATCTCAATATTCATTTTTTCATGACTACATAATGTAAAGATATTCACTACAACTTTTCCAAAAATAGGATCTTCATCAATAGAAAGAATAGCTATTACCTTAAGGTTTATTTTCAAATAATATACTGTCGAATCAAACTGACCTAATTTTGAAAAATATTTTTCTTGAAAAATGTATCTCCTATCTCCATCTTCTATATATCCTCTGACCTTTTCGCTTATTAACAACATCGTTTTATTTCGTTCATTCTGACTAAGTTTCTTCAAATATTTATTAGCCCTTGAATGATAACAAATATTTATGTCATAACTCATTATATTACCCTCAATTCATTTTTTTATTTTGTGATACCTATTTTTCTAAACCTCTATTTTACCAACTTAACTTTACTATTTGTATCTTGAAATAGTTTTTCCATATGAATACTCCTACTATAATTTTTCATTGTTTATTTTATTCATAATGTCTGGAGTTATCTTATTCCAACTTACTGCTGAACTTGCAATAATTTCGTTGAATAAACGTTGAGACATACATGAATTAATACTAAATCTCGTATATAATGGAGAAGTTACCCCCAGCAGAGCCAAGCTATTATTTTCTAAGAATACGTGGGTAACATTGGTATTTTTAAAAAGTTCCGGCTTAATAGGCTCTTTTGCATATGGGTTGTGAAATATGAAAACTCCATCAGATATACTTTCAGGCGAACTATTGCTGACAATTCTAAACTTGAATGGTAATTTCTCGTCTTCTTCATCTCTCACTACATCTAAAACGCTATTAAAGGTATGTAGACCTTTTGATAAAGCTAAGGCAGTTAGTTTTCCTATAGTATTTGTACAAGTGTACATGATGGCTGATATTTGACTATATTCTGAATTCAAGAAAATACCAAGCGGCAATTCAACACCTGTTTCGCTCTTTCTGATGTTTTTTTTCATAATACATCCATTTTCACAAGGAATATAATATCTTCCATATAATAACGCCATCATAGGATAAATGAATTCTCTACCATAATTTATTTGGTCACATGAACTTAATGCAATAATAAAAGGCTTTTTTTCATCAACCCATTGCTCTTTTTTATAATCCTCGTATTTTCTTATTTTAGAGAATATTGCATTAGAGCTTCTAATGATACTTTCATTGAGTACGTCTGAAAAATCTTTTTGCAAGTGTGGTGGAGTAAGCATAGATAATTGATCTTCTAAAGTTCGTTCACATTCTGGTATTCCTGTTTGTTTTATATTTGCAACGACAGCCTCTATATAAAACTCACTAGGTTTCTTTATAATAAAATCAGGAAACGGATGCGACTGATCCAAAGAAAAGCCAGCTTCCAAACATAACTGATAAATACAAATCTCCCAATAAGTAGAATGAAATGTTTCTTGAAACTGACGAACCATTTTATGGTCTCTATCCACCAATCCATTAGTATAAGTACAAAGTAACTGCTTTTCTGTTGATAGTTGGATTTCATCTCTTAGAAATTTAAACTTCTTATGTTTCCTATCATCTGATAAGCCCTTTATTTCATCAAAAAGTAATAGTCCCAAAATTATCCCTCTTTTCTTTGTGGCACTTTATGAAATGAAAAAATAGTACAAAGTTCTGCATACATCTTGCCATCTTCAAACTTCACATCATCAAGTAGTAATGCCCGGAATAACACTTCCCTAACACTCTCTAATTTTACCATAGAAAGCTCCGCTTCCGAAAGTCCCTCCAGCTCTATATTTTCCAAAGCCACCGCTTTTCTTGCTGACAGACAGTATGTATATAAAGCCATAATATATCTGTCAGACATCACAAAGGCATAGGTGTCCTTGTCTTTATAATTGTATCGGCACTTTTCCAATTCTTCCACAGATATGGTAAAGAAACATCTGACTGTTTCCAGATACACTTTTCCCTCATAGTCCGGCTTATATTTCTTTGCCAGCCGCTTAATTGTTGCAAAAATATTATTTCTCTCATAGGTCAGTCTGGTTCTCTTAAAAACAGCTTTTTTCCCCCGCATATCCATGTAAACATTGTTCCCTATGGTTTTTCCGGCGAATGGCTCATACTCACCGACCCGCAACAGATAGGAAAGCACCTGCAACAGCTTTTCCTTTGAAGTGATTTCATTGTAGCTGTAATTTCCAAATCCTAACTGTTCAAACTGTAAAGGTGTGCTTCCCTTTTTAATTTCCCGTTCCATTACTCTGTCCACATCTCTCATTGACTCCATATATCTTTTTGCTCCTTCCTTTCTGACAATAAAAGAGCAGCCATGTTCTGACTGCCCCACCTTTGGACAAAATGTCCAGAAGTTCTATATTTCCACTTTTGGACTTTTCGTCCAGAAGTGTCCTGTTACAATACTGATAAGCTCTCCTGCAATGCCGATTATCTTGAAAATCAGCACTACACCGCCGATTAAACCGCCTATGATACAATTCAGAGCAAGAACACCAATGCTCCCACTGATGCCGAAATTCTTCGGTATCAGCCACAGGCACATCCGGCGGATACCAAACGGGCACCCTGCAATAATCCAATATAAAAACCAGTCAAAGCCTTCTGCTTTATTGCATACCGGATAACAGGTCAGCATCCATACCGCAATGATCACTGCCGGAACAATGACCTTAAACAATACCCTTTTCATGCCATCCACCTCCATACATATCGTGCT
>JAAYQI010000087.1 GCA_012519385.1 Candidatus Epulonipiscium sp. | reverse complement strand
TTTTTCTTCCAACACCTGCCAAGGAAGTCAGCTCCTCAATATCGCTGGGTACTTCCCCGCCAAATCTGGAGAGCAAGCCTTGGCAGCAAGCAATGATATTTTTTGCCTTATTATGATAAAATCCTGTGGAATGAATATCTTTTTCCAACTCCGCCAAGTTGGCTTGGGCAAAATCCTGTATGGAGGTATATTTCTGAAACAAATCTTTGGTTACCATATTCACACGGTCATCGGTGCATTGTGCGCTTAAAATGGTAGCAATCAATAATTGCCATGGGTTTTTATAATGGAGGTAGCACTTTTCTGGGCCGTATTCTTCCTCCAATAATTGCAATATCATTTCTACTCGTTCTTTTTCTCTCATTTCATTCGCCCCCTTTTTTGCGTTTTTTTCTTTAGGAAACAACATACCACGTAGCATGGTTTGTCAAAGGATTTCTATCGCCATAGTCAAAAAGCACCATGGTTTCCTCCCACACAGCGTCGGCTTTGGGATTTTTCAGCATATCAAAAATACGAAATTCAAAATACCCTACTCCACAGCGGGCAGATAAATCCTTTACAGACAAGTTTGCCAATGGTTCTTCCAGCTTGGAAGTCTTTTCTTTATCATGAAAAAAGTCCCACTTTCTTCCCTTAACGGCAGGCGGTTCCTCCAACCATGCAGGCATACTGCGTAAATTCTCCGCCAAAAGCATATCCCATTTTAAAAAGCCTCGCCATACCTTTTGTTTGCCTTCCAGTTCTTTTCTTTCTCCAAAAAATTCGTCCAATATCTGAAAAAGCTGCATTTTATTATGCTGCACTTTGTGATATTCCTTTTTCTCCCAGTATTCTCCCAGAGCTTCATAAAAATCAAATGCACTGGTAAAAAATGGTACCACATATTGCAGTGTATGCCATGCCTTACCGGAATTATAGTAGGTTTCCACCATTTCCTCCACCAGTTTTAACCGCAAAACATCCTCATAGGGCAAATCCTTGGTAAAAAGGATTTCATACACCGCTTCTTCCCGATATACAATGCCATATTTCTCCGCATCTCTCCGTAAACCAGAGCCTTTTAGCATTTTTAAAAACCCTAGCTGAAATTGCTCTGGGCGTAACTCATACACATCATTAAAAGAATTGCGAAAAGAGGCATAATCCTCATAGGGCAGCCCCGCAATCAAGTCCAAATGCTGATGAATATTTCCTGCTTCTTGAATTTTTTTCACCACTATCTTAAGCTTTTCAAAATACGTATTTCTCTGAATGGCTTCTATGGTTTTTTCATTGGTAGACTGCACACCGATTTCAAACTGAAATAACCCTGGCCTAGCGTCTTTTAGTAATAAAATACTTTCTTCATCCATAATATCTGCCGTAATTTCCATATGAAAATTGGTAAAACCGTTATCATGCTCCATCAAATACCGCCAAATATGCTTTGCATGAGCAGGGTTGGCGTTAAAGGTACGGTCTACAAACTTCACTTGTCGCACTTTTTGGTCTAAAAAAAACTGTAAATCCTGCTCCACCCTTTGAGGAGATAAAAAACGTACTCCTTTTTCTATGGAAGATAAGCAATATTGGCACTGATAAGGGCATCCTCTTTGTGTTTCATAATATAAAATACGATTTTTCAGGTCATCCAACTGATGATACACAAAAGGAATTTCATCCAACGAAAGTGGTGCTCTGGCAGGGTTACTGATAATGTTCTCCCCTTCTCGGTATGTCACCCCATCAATAGCCTCGGGAGGAAAAACTCCCGATAAAAATAACTCCACCATTTCCCGAAAGGTAGCTTCCCCTTCGCCCCTGAGAATCAAATCTGCTGATAGATGTTTTTCTAAATATTCCTCCGCTTCATAGGAAACTTCTGGCCCACCCAAAACAATGGGCACATGGGGCATAATTTTTTTCAAATTGTCTATGATAGAGTTTATCATAGAGATATTCCAAAGGTAACAGGAAAAACAAACCATATCAGGCTTTTTGCGATAAATATCCCAAAGGATAAAATCCTCCTTTTGATTGATGGTATATTCTTCCAGTTCAATATGTTCCTGCATCCCCTGGCAATACTCCCGAATACTGCGTATTGCCAAAGAAGAATGAATAAATTTTGCATTGATTGCCGCTAATACTATTTTCATAAATAAATTACTCCATATGGTTCATGAGATTTTAAGTAATGGGTCATAACTACCGCTATTATAGCATTTTTTTCTTTTTTTGTAAAAAAAAGAGGCCGACTCCCACTTAAGAAAGCCGACCCCTTCTTTATTTTATTCCAAAATCAATGCTTTTTCATCAACTGCCATATGGGTTAATCTCGGTATATCCCTGTGTGCCTGCCATATTTCTTTGTTGGGCCTCAATCATTTTTTTTACCATATATCCACCTACATACCCATTTTGAGCTGATGTCAGGTCACCGTTATACCCTTTTTTTAAAGGAACACCGATTTCGTTTGCCACCTCATACTTAAACTGCTCCATTGCTGCTCTTGCTTCCGGAACTGCTTTTGTGCCTTTTGATGCCATCAGTAATCATGCCTCCTCTGTAGCAAAACATTTCTGAGTAAATGCTTTGCAATCTTTATTAACCATTTTGGCTGATAATGTGTAGCAAATACAGAAGCAATCCTTTTTTCTATATTCTATATATGTTAAATCCAGATTGCTCTGTCTTTGCTACAGTCTTAGTATGGTTTTGTTTCAAGATTACATACAGGAACTTTTCTCCACATTTTTAATTTTTTAAAACTTGTTTTTTACTCTCTCTAGCTACATTGACAAAAAATAATGAATATACTATGATACATATCAGAAAGGAGGGTATCTCTTTATGGAAACCCATGTTTTAAAATCAGCAGATGTAAAATCAACAAAAAAACGTAACCTGCTGCTCTCCATTTTAAAAGAAGAAAAGCAGGCAATCACCGCAGAAAATTTGCATGAAAAAGCCAACAAAATTCTCCCCATGAATATTTCCACTGTATACCGCAGTCTTGCTTTTTTTACAGAAAAAGGAATACTCTCCAAAAATATTCATAAAGATGGAAAAGCATATTATCAAATACAAAACCATATGCATCAGCATACCTTGCATTGCACCTTTTGCCACGAAAATATCCCCGTAGCGCAATGCCCTCTCACAGAACTTGAAGAAAGCCTATCCAACGAAACAGGCTACAAAATACTGGGGCATACTCTGCAGTTTTCAGGAATTTGCCCAAGCTGTGCAAAAAAACAATCTTCTCAGGAATAATTATTTAACATAAAGTTAACCTAACCGTTATACAATCCTAACCTAATCCTGCTATAGTATATAAAGGCGGAAAAGGCATAGCTGATAAACACCAGAACCTGCAGAGTTCAAGGTTCCCAACGCTGGCTGATACCGCTATGTTACCAATAGAAAGGAGATGATACAATGAACGATTCTATACCACAGGATATAATTGAAGAATGCTTATATTTACTAGGCTAAAAAAACGGCTGCCTCCCTTATCTTAATGGATGCAACCGTTTTTTTATTTCTCTTTTTACTTTTAGAATTATCTTTTTTCCGCTTCTTAAAAACCCCTAGCAAAAAATTCCATTCTCAAAAATTTATCCAAATATTTTAGGCTGGCTATTTACTCTGCCTTTCCCACTCTGCTCATCAAATCCATCACAGCAACTTTAACAGACTTGTCCTCAAAAAGCACTTGCGCAACCTTTTCCGTAATCGGCATAGATACCTTATGCTCCCGTGCCATGTCACAAGCTGCTTGTACTGTATTTACACCTTCTACTACCATGCCAATTTTTTGAAGGGTCTCCTCTAGAGAATGCCCCTCGCCCAATAAAATTCCCGCACGACGATTTCTGGAATGCATACTGGTACAAGTCACAATCAAATCTCCAATACCTGAAAGTCCTGCAAAGGTTTCAGCCTTTCCACCCATGGCAGTACCCAGTCGTTTCATCTCTGCAATGCCTCTTGTCATCAATGCTGCCTTTGTATTATCACCAAAGCCCAATCCGTCAGACATTCCTGCCGCCAATGCCATTACATTTTTTAAAGCCGCACCAATCTCCACTCCAATCACATCGGTATTGGTATACAAACGGAAATTGGGGTTCATAAATTCGTCCTGCACCATTTTTGCCACAGCTTCTTTTTGGGCGGCAATGACGCAAGCCGTAGGGATACCTCGGCCCACTTCCTCTGCATGGCTAGGGCCAGACAAAATACATACCTCACCGTGAGGTACACATTCCTCAATCACTTGAGACAGCCGAAGGAGACTACCTGCTTCCAATCCCTTTGCCACATTTACAATCACTACACCCTTTGGAAAAAAAGGTGCAAATTTCACCATGGTTTCTCTTACTGCCTTGGATGGCACGGCAGAAATCACAATCTCCACATCCTTGACTGCTTCTGCGGGATTACTGGTTAGGTGTATTCCTTCTTCAATCCGCACATTGGGCAGATACCTTTTATTCTCTCTTGTCTGGCGGATTTCTTCAATGGCTTCTTCCCTTCTTGCCCAAATGGTTACCTCATGCCCATATTGATGCAGCATTACTGCCAAAGCAGTACCCCAGCTTCCGGAGCCAATAACAGAAACCTTTTTCATGAAACCTCATCCCTTCTCTACCTTTTTTGCACCCAGCTTATTTTCATTGCCGGAAAACAACCGTTGTATATTTGCCTTATGGCGAAATATTGCCAGTATGGCAAGCCCTGCCGTAATAGCGATGGCCGTATTGGAAAATTGAAAAGTAATCAGTGTAATGGGAATTGCCACAGCAAAAACCATAGAGCCAACAGATACATATTTTGTCAACACAATGGCTAGTATGCCAACTACGAAAGTAATTACCGCAACCCACGGCTGATATGTGGCAAGGCAAAAAACCATGCCAATCATAGCGGCAATGCCCTTTCCTCCGCTAAAATGAAGATAAAAGGGAAAGTCATGCCCTAAGACCGCACCCATACTGCCAAAAATGCCTGCTAACATACCCATATCAGGAAAAATAGCACGGCAAATCAAAAAACTGACTACAGATTTTAAAATATCACATAAAAATGTGATTGCCCCTGCTCTTTTGCCCAGCACACGCAGTGCATTGGTACTGCCCAAATTGCCACTGCCATGCTGACGCAAATCTACGTGCATCATTTTCCCCACAATGTATGCCGATTGAATACAGCCTATGGCATATCCAATCAAAATGCAAATCAAAGGTCGCATATCAATCTTTTTCTCCTTTTTCCCGTACAATAAAATGAATCGGTGTTCCAACAAAGCCAAAGGCTTCTCTTAATCTGTTTTCAATATATCTACGATACGAAAAATGGAATAATTCCTTTTCATTGACAAAAATTACAAAAGTAGGCGGTTTTACCGATACTTGTGTCATGTAATAAATTTTAAGCTGTCTGCCTTTATCCGCAGGAGGCTGCTGCATTGCCATTGCCTCAATCAATACATCATTTAATAAGCCTGTGCTGATACGCAGTGCATGATTTTCATTTACGATACGAATTAACTCCAGCATTTTGCTGATTCTCTGCCCTGTCATAGCAGAAATAAACACCTTGGGTGCGTAAGACATATATGCCAGCTCGTTGCCAACGTCTTTTAAATATTGGTTCATGGTTTTATCATCTTTTTCAATGGCATCCCATTTATTAACAGCAATAATCGCCGCCTTGCCTCTTTCATGAGCAATACCTGCAATCTTAGTATCTTGGTCTGTAACACCCTCTTGGGCGTCAATTACAAGAATTGCCAAATCGCACCGTTCCACTGCCGCAACAGCACGGATAATGCTAAAGCGCTCAATTTCTTCTTTAATCTTGCTTTTTCTTCTCATACCCGCCGTATCAATGAGTACATATTTCTGTCCATCCACCTCAATAGGGCTATCAATGGCATCACGAGTAGTACCAGGGATATTGCTGACAATCAGTCGGTCCTCTCCCAGTATTTTATTAATCAAAGAGGATTTACCCACATTGGGTTTACCGATAATTGCCACCTTAATGGCCTCTTCTTCCTCTGTCTCAACCTTATCTTTCGGAAAATATCCCACCACTTCATCCAGCATATCGCCAAGGCCAAGTGCCTGCCCTGCAGATATGGGAATAGGGTCACCCATGCCAAGCTCATAGAATTCATAAATAGCCATTTCATCCCGATTGGCATTATCCAGTTTATTTACCGCCAAAACCACAGGTTTTTTGGTACGGCGAAGCATATTGGCAACCTGCCTGTCATCATCGGTTACCCCTTGCTTGCCATCTGTTACAAATAAAATTACATCAGCAGTTTCGATAGCGATTTCCGCCTGCTGTAATATTTGTTTTAAAATAATATCTTCCGTACCGATTTCCATACCGCCCGTATCAATCAGTGTAAATTTATAGTTAAGCCATTCCACATCTACATAAATACGGTCACGGGTTACTCCCGGGGTATCCTGCACAATGGAAATCCTCTCTCCCGCCAAGCGGTTAAACAGGGTAGATTTCCCTACGTTGGGCCTTCCTACCACTGCTACAATGGGTTTACTCATAGTGTTTGTTCCTCCCAATTCAACATATTTTTCAATAACGCTTCTCCGGAATTCAGTGTAATTTTAATAGGAATATCCAGAGCCTTTTCCATATCTTCAATACTCATATCATCCAAAAGGACAGTAGTATCATTTCGTAGTAAACTATCGGGGAGCATTAAATATTCCCCTAATTTTTTTCCTTTTAATTGCTTGATAATATCCTGCCCTGTTAAAAGTCCAGAAACAGTAATTTCTCCTCCAAAAAAGTCATTTTTGATGGCAAATACCTGAATGTGGTACTTGGGGCATCGTTCCATCAAGCGGTTTGCCAGGCGGTTTATTAGGGCATATGCCGCTTCTCCTGTAGCGATAGAAAAAGTTCTTTCTCTGCTATCTTTTGGGTTTAACTCCTCCAGAGCCTCCAAAAATTCCGCCTCCATCAGTGCAATCATACCGATTCCGTTTTCATACTGGGCAAAATCTTCGTATTCCTCGCAAGAAGGCATTCCTCTGTCGGCTTTTAAATAAAACTCATCCGAAGCAAATACAAAAGAAGTATCGATTTCTTTTTTCAGCTTTTTTTGCCATTTTTGTATCTGCTGTATTACGGCTATGCTTGACTCTTTGTCAAAAGGCACCATGGGGTAAAGGTTGTCCCGATACCGTGTCAGCCCAATGGGTACCACAGACATACTCTTTGCATGAGGAAAAAAGGAAGCACAGTCGGCAATGGTTTTGTCCAAAATCTCTCCGTCATTGATTCCTCTGCAAAGCACCACCTGCAAATTCATTTCTATCCCTGCATCTGCAAGCCTTTTCATAATGCTTAATACCTTATCCGCATTGGGGTTTTTCAGCATTTTTTTTCTAAGCTCCAAGTCTGTGGTATGCACTGAAACATTAATGGGCGACAGGTGGTAAAATATAATATGCTTTATATCCTCCTCCGACATATTGGTCAATGTTACATAATTGCCTTGCAAGAAAGAAAGTCTGGAATCATCGTCTTTAAAATACAGGGTATCCCGCATTCCTTTGGGAAGCTGGTCAATAAAGCAAAAAATACACTTATTTTTACAGCTTTTAGCATTATCCATCAAACCGCTTTCAAACACAATACCGATATCTTCATCATACTCTTTTTCAATCTCTGCAACAACTTCCTCGCCCTGTATGGTTTTGATGGTCATTTCCAAATATTCTTCATTGATTAAGTAGCGGTAATCAAATACATCCCGCACAGGCTGCCCATTGATTGCCAAAAGAATATCTCCTGGTTCAATGCCCAACTCCTCGGCAATGCTGTCTTTTTCTACTTTTATAATGACGTTTTGTTTCAATTCCATGATTTTCACACTTCCTGCTTTTCACACTTCCTGCTTTTCACTTATGCCATACCAAAACTAGGTATATCCTAAAAGCGGAGAAAGGAGGGTTCTAGCTTCTCCGCCTTCGACTGATGTTATCCTTATAAAGCAATGGGTATTGATTTGGTCTACCCCTTGCTTGTAGCCTACGTGGTATAATAAATCATCAAGAACCCCGCAAAGTTCTAGCTTCTTCGCTTTCTACTTGATGTTATTATATCATAGTCTTTTCCTTATTTACCATAGTTATGTGATTTTATTTCAAAACCATAATGCCAGCCATATTTCCTCTAGCATCCCCCATTACTCTGTGGGAATAAAATAAATCCGTATGGCACATGGTACAAATTTTTGAAATTTCAATATTTTCGTAAGGCACACCTGCCTGCATCAATAACTTTTGATTGGTTTTCCATAAATCTATTTTATATTTTCCTGCTTCGGCAGGGTCATTTTGTATCACTTCGTGGGCAAAATCTAGATTTCCCTGAAATAAGCTGACAACAGGGTCATCCACTTGAAAACAGCACTGCCCGATAGAGGGGCCAATCCCCGCCAAAATATCTTTTGGCTCTGTGCCGTATACCTCCTGCATTTTTTCCACAGTTTTTTTCACAATGCCATTTGCCGTACCTCTCCACCCTGCGTGTACCATGCCAATGGCATCTTTTTGGGTATCCAGTAAAAAAACAGGTACACAATCGGCTCCAAACACCGTTAGTTGTATTCCTTTTACATTGGTAATCAGTGCATCTGTATCCTTTATTTCGCTAGCCTTACTAAGCCCCATGCCACGGTCTTTCTCCGTTACCACCCGAATGTTTGTGGTATGTGTTTGGTGGCTTAACACAAAAGAATCATATTGAAAGCCTAAGGCATCACAAAGAATATGATAGTTTTTTTCTACCAATGCCCTATCTTCCCCTCTGGTAAAGCTAAGGTTTAACCCACTATAAACCCCTTGGCTTACTCCCCCCAAGCGTGAAGTAAAGCAGTGGTTCACCTTTTGGGACTGCTCCAAGTTTTCAAACACCACATAGCGTAATCCGTCTTTTTCTTTCCATCCCATATCCATTCTCCTATTCCCCAAATGCATTTTCTATGTAATGAAATAGGGTTTTCCCCCCTTGCTCCATCAGCTCCGCCACATCAAAGCGTACATTTTCTTCCGCCAATGAAAATTCTGCCAAATATGCCTTGGCTGTTTCTATCATGCGTTTTTGCTTTGTTTCATGTACTGCCTCTCTGGGTAGACCCTTATTGGTGCCTGTGCGATATTTCACCTCTGTAAAAATCAAATATCCATCCTTGCGGGCGATAATATCAATTTCTCCCCAAGGGCTGTGATAGTTTCCTCCTACTATTTCATAGCCAAGTCGTTTCATTTCTTTGGCGGCCAATCGCTCTCCATGGTTTCCCTTTTGTTTATTCTGACTTTGGCTTTTACCTTCGCCCATCAAATTTTTTACAAAACTGCGGCGGTGCAAAGGGCATAAGCCCTGTTGTTTTATGACTTTGATATGCTCTGCCGAGCCATACCCCTTGTGAGAGGCAAAACCATATTGGGGATATGCGGCATCCCATTCTATCATCATTCTATCTCTTGTGACCTTTGCCAATATACTAGCCGCACCAATGGAGATACTTTTTGCATCCCCTTTTACAATACCTTTTTGCGGCAGCATCACCCCAGGGATGGTAACCGCATCCGCTAATATCTGCTGTGGCGTTACAGCTAGCTGTTCCAGTGCCATCCGCATGGCCTCATAGGTAGCCTGCAAAATATTAATTTCATCAATTCTTTCTTGAGATACCACACCAATGCCATATGCCAAGGCTTTTTCCAGTATCACATGGTATAATTCCTCTCGTTTTTGCTCGGATAGCTTTTTAGAATCGTTAATACCATGAATTTTACACTCCTTGGGTAATATCACTGCGGCAGCTACCACTGGCCCCGCCAAAGGCCCTCTACCCACTTCATCAATTCCCGCAATATATTCTATGCCCTTAGCGTAATAGCTACGCTCATAGGATAAAAGCTCCTCCAGCCGTTGATTCTCCCGTTCTTCCGCTTCATATCTTTTTTGATAGGTCTGCAAAAGCTGTATTACACCTTTACGACTATCCTCTTTCCATTTTTCCAATTCTGTAGGAAGTTTTTCCATAGGGCAGGATTCCAATATCTTTTTCAGCTCTTGTATCGACAGTGCCATAGCTTCACCTTCTTTTTACGCTCAAAATTATGCTCAAAAAATTCTTATTCCCTGCATTATATCGAAAAACCATTCTTCTGTAAATTCATCCCTATCATATTCCCATAAAAAAGGCAAAGTGACTATTCACTCTGCCTTTTATCTCTCAAAAAATACCATCCATAGGTGCTTTTTCTGCGATAATCTGAAATACCTTTGCTTGCAGTTGAAGCATCTCCTGTCTGCTTTTCCAAAAATCTTCAGCTACTTTATGAAGCATTAATTGGCTATACAATTCACTTAGAGCCGTTTCTTCCTCAAAAGATACAGGCTCGTGGTTCTTTCGTTTTTGCCCAATCTCAAATTGCAGTGCTTTTAACCGACGCATTTTCTCCCATAGCTTAGGTTTTTGCATTAGTTGTTCTTTATGGTATAAATATTCCCGATACAGTGACGATGAAGCAATCTGATTTGCTAAGTCCTCTGCGGCACTCAGAATCTTGTCCACCCTATACCTCCATGATGATGGGCAGTATCATAGGGCTTCGTTTGGTTTTCTGCCACAAATAATTTTTCAGTGTATCCTTAATCAGACCCTTGATATAGCTCCAACCAGTAATATGGCGTTCCTCACACTTTAAGAGTGCATCGTTCACCACTTTTCTGGCTTCTTCCATCAAAGCCTCGGCTTCTCTTACATAGACAAACCCTCTGGAGATAATATCTGGCCCTGCAATCACCGTACCTGATTCTTTATCCATAGTAACCACAACAACCATTAAACCATCTTCAGAAAGATGCTTTCTGTCACGAAGCACAATATTGCCAACATCGCCAACACCCAAGCCATCAATCATTACTTGCCCTGCGGGAACTGTGCCGTTTACTCTGGCATCGTTTTTGGAAACCTCCAAAACATCGCCGATTTTCATCAAGAACACATTCTTTTTATCCATTCCCATGGCAAGTGCCAAATCTCTGTGGCTGGATAATTGGATAAACTCACCATGTACCGGCATAAAATACTTGGGTTTTGTTAAAGCAAGCATCAGCTTTAGCTCCTCTTGTCTTGCGTGTCCAGATACATGGATATCCGCTATAGAATCATTGACTACATGGGCACCCTTTTTTAATAGTTCATTCACCACTCTGGAAACACTTTTTTCGTTTCCTGGGATAGAAGAAGCACTGATAATAATTTTATCACCAGGCTTTACTGTTACCTGCTTATGCTCAGAAGAAGCAATGCGGGATAATGCCGACATAGGCTCACCTTGGCTTCCTGTGGTAACAATTACTAGCTGTTCATCTGGAAAGTTTTTAATTTCTGAAATATCAATCAGCACATTGGGCGGAATATTTAAATATCCTAGCTCCGAAGAAGTTTTTACAGCATTGGTCATGCTTCTGCCAATGATGGCCACTTTTCTGCCAAAGGCGTGTGCCGAATTAATAACCTGCTGAATTCTATGAATATTGGAAGAAAATGTTGCCACCATAATTCTATTTTTGGGTGTTTCCTCAAAAATATTATGAAAAACTGCACCCACGGATTTTTCAGACATGGTAAACCCTTTTCTTTCGGCATTGGTGCTATCACTTAACAGCAACAATACTCCCTGCTCTCCCAACTGTGCAAATCGGTGGAGATTTATAATTTCGCCATCAAT
>JAAYQI010000086.1 GCA_012519385.1 Candidatus Epulonipiscium sp. | reverse complement strand
CTCCAGGGATACTTTTGCTTTTGCTAAGGCCAGTAGCAATAATGATTGCTTTTGCTTCTATAAATTCATTTTCAGCATTAATCATAAAATGTTCGCCCATAGGCAGTATTTGTGTAATGCGACACTCCTGAATTTCCACACCTTTTTTAATAGCATGGCGAAAAAACGTATTCAGCATTTCTTCTCCGCTCATTTGCGGCATTCCCAAATAGTTATCCACCTTTTCAGCAGTAAATAATAAAGAACTATCCAAACTTCTCCCAAAAACCTTCACCGTTTTATTTCTCTGCAAGCAGTTTAAAGCCGCAGACAATGCAGCAGGCCCACTGCCAATAATTGCAATATCCAACATAACTATACATTCTCCTTTCTTATCAAAAAGGGCGGGAAATTCCCCCGCCCTTTTTATTTTACTTTTCTGCAGCTCTTTTTTCAATCACTTTTTTCTGAATATCCGCTGGTGCTTCCTCATAACGTTCAAAGCGATGGGTATATTCGCCACGGCTCTGAGTCATAGAACGCAAATCTGTTGCATACTTGTGCATTTCAGCAGCAGGAACCTCCGCAATAATACATTTTTTCTTGCCAACAGAGTCCATACTTAAAATACGACCTCTACGCTTATTAATATCGCCCATAATATCACCCATATATTTTTCAGGAACGATAATTTCCACATGGTCAATAGGCTCTAAAATAGTTGGTTTTGCTTTTGCCATACCATCTTTAAATGCAACAGAAGTTGCCATTTTAAACGCCATTTCAGAAGAATCCACAGGGTGATAAGAACCATCCACCAATGTTGCCTTCATTCCAACAACAGGATAGCCTGCCAATACACCAGCATTTACACATTCCTGCAATCCTTTTTCCACCGCAGGGAAGTATTGCTTCGGCACAGCACCGCCAAATATCTTTTCTTCAAAAACATATGGTTTTGTTTGATCTCCAGATGGCTCAAATTCAATCCATACATCACCAAACTGACCATGCCCACCGGATTGTTTTTTATATTTGCCTTGTACCTTTACTTTAGATTTAATGGTTTCTCTATATGGTATAATAGGGTCAACCAATTCAACTTCAATTTTATATTTATTTTTTATTTTGTTTACCAAAATATCCAGCTGCTGCTCGCCCACGCCATGAATCAATGTCTGCTTTGTTTCTTTATTTACTTCCATCTGCAAGGTGGGGTCTTCTTCCCGAAGCTTAGATAAAGCGGCGGAGATTTTGTCCTCATCTCCTTTTCCTTTTGGCACCAATGCCATAGTAAGAACAGATTCTGGTAAAGTTACCTTTGGTAATACAACTACATCTTCTTTTAAGCACAATGTATCTTGTGTGGATGTATTGGAGAGCTTTGCCAGTACACCAATGTCTCCCGCATAAAGTTTGTCCACCTCAATCTGTTCTTTTCCTCGTATCACATACAGGTGGGAAACCTTTTCTACAGTATCTTTTTCGGGATTATAGATAGTCATATTATTATCCATAGTACCTGATAAAATTCTAAATATATTTAAACGACCGATATAAGGGTCAGATATTGTCTTAAACACAAATGCTACTAAATTTTTATCATTGGCTTCTCTAAAACTACTTTTTCCTTCAGAATCAATGATATGGAAGCCTTTTCTGCATTCTAATGCAGGAGGAGTAAAGCGTACAATAGTATTCAGCAATAATTTTACACCATAGCCTAATGTTGCCGAACCGCACATCACTGGTGCAATACTCAAATTCTTAATTCCAGCCTTCAAACCATCATATATTTCTTCTTCTGTCAGTTCAATATCATTAAAAAACTTTTCCATCAATTCATCACTGCTCTCAGCAGCAACTTCTACCAACATAGAGCGAAGTACTTCAATTTCTTCTTTCTTATCCTCAGGAATTTCACAGGGCTGCAACTTGCCATTCACTTTTTTCCTTGCATCTCGCTTAATTAAATTAATAAACCCTATAAAATTTCCATTTTCATCCTCAAAGGGAATTTGTAATGGCGCAACAGCCTTTCCAAATTTTGCACGCAAATCTGCCAATGTTTTTTCAAAATCTGCATTTTCATCATCCATATGGTTTACAAAAATGATTCTTGGCATTTGCATTTCTTCCACATAATCCCAAGCCTTTTCTGTACCAACCTCTACCCCGGATTTTGCAGAAACTAACAATAAAGCTGTATCCGCCGCACTCATTGCCAATTTCACTTCACCTGAAAAATCAAAATATCCGGGAGTATCCAAAAAATTTATTTTTGTATCCTTCCACTCCACTGGCAATACGGAAGTACTGATAGAAACTTTTCTACGAATTTCTTCGGGGTCATAGTCACTTACTGTATTTCCTTCGTCAACCTTGCCGAAACGCTTGCTTGCACCGGAATAAAAAAGTGCCGCTTCCACATATGTAGTTTTTCCACAACCACTGTGTCCTAATAAAACAACATTTCTTACTTGATTCGCAGTATAACTTTTCATACTTTCTGCCTCCCTTGATATTTAATATTTGTCAAGTTTTTATGATATTACAGCCTATCTTATTCCTAGAAGAATCCATATAGGTCTGACATCATGCATCCATATAAAACCTACCACTTCCAAAGTAACTCTTTTTTCATATTCCATCTAATTGCTTGCATTCCACTGGTTTCTATTTGATATTGGTTTTGTTTTTATAAAAATTCGTTTAAAAGTGACATACACTTATATTTTATATATTCTACACTTGTTGAAAATTCCCTTCTATAATTTATAAAAAAAATCATTTTCATCAGAATGAATATTTTATCATCATTTTTCGCTAAATTATTTGATTTTGTGCCTAACCTTAATAAAGCTCAAAAAATAAACAGGAGGTAGCACAGCTACATCCTGTTTTATCATTTGCATCACCCTTCTACAAAAGGGATACCAAAATATTCTGTTAGAGAAAGTACTAAAGTTTTGGCAACCTCGTCAATATTTTCTTTCAACCATTCAACATCCTCTGCATTATCATGGTAGATAATTTCTACCACTGCTGAGGGTGCATTATTTCTTCTTACTTCTCTCATGGTAGAAGTTGCTACAGACTTTACTTTTTCTGAATCAGGATAGATTCGACTTAGATTATCAGCAATAATGTCTGCACCTTCTCTTCCCCACCTGTTTCCATACCAATAATATACGTTTGTTCCTCGTAGCCATCCCGCCAGCGCAGGGGGTGCAGAACTGGAATGAATCCCCAGATAAAAGTCATAATCCCCACTATTTACCTGATTAATGATTTCTGTCAATGTTTGAGTCGGCCTGCTTCTATCAAAGTCTATTCCACTTGCAATGAGATAAGGCTCCATGGCATCAGCAATTAAATTCATATATTGTTCTTCCGTTCCGCCGTTAATATATTCTTCATATTCCTTCACCGATGGGCTCAAATAAATTTTTGGCATCTCAATTACCTCTTATTCATAGGATTGTGTTATATTCTATGATAAATTCGTTGGAAGATTACATAAAAAACAATTCCATTCTTTTTTCCCAATAGATAACTGTTGTGTTTTGCTGTCGATTTTTGTATACTAATTTCTGAAGAGAAAAGTTTTTGAAAAATACTAAAAGGGGGAGAATGCTTATGAATCTTGCTTTTTTCCAGAAACTATTAGCTCTTGCAGTTGCGACTATTTTTTGTACCAATATCACCGCCACTGCAGTAGAAATGACAAATGAATGGAATATGCCAAATATAGAACTTAATAAAAATGCACCCCTAGATAGAGATGACGCTTGCAAATATTTGATTGACGCTTACTCGAGGATTACAGATACAAAGCCAGATACCTACCCCCTAGCAGTCAATGTATTTTCTGATGTAAATGCAAAAGAACAACCCTATATTCTTCAAGCATATCACCTTGGTTTCGTATCAGGAACAACTAAAAATACATTTTCACCAGACACACAAATTACTAAGGCACAATTTGCTTCTATGATATATAACTTTGCTAAAACAACATCTGCTGAGGCCGAATTGCCTCAAATCCAGACGCTAGTCTTTCCGGATAGTGTAGAACCGTACTTTCTTCCTTCCCTCCAGTTCGCTTATTCCAGAGGTATTTATGATAAACAAAGTGACGGTACCTTAGGTGCAAACACCCCAGTAACTTTAGGTGAGGCAGCAGTGATTCTTCATAAGTTAGTACGCTCTGCTCCCAATTATCCCATTGTGGCTGACACTTATGGAAAAAAAATTGCCTATCTTACCTTTGATGACAGCCCTTCAGAAAACACAAAAGTTATACTGGATACGTTAAAAAAATATAACATAAAAGCTACCTTCTTTATTTCAGGTAACTATAATTCAGACCTGCTAATGCGAATTTATCAGGAGGGTCATGCCATAGGCAATCATACCATGTCACACGAGTATACCAAGCAATATGCCTCTGCAGAAGCGTTTTGGGCAGATTTTGAGGAGGAACAAATCTATCTTCACAGCGTATTAGGCTTCTCACCGATTTTAATGCGTTTTCCTGGTGGTTCCAACAACAAATTTGGTTTGGAAAATAACGTAATGGCAGATATCACAGCTCAGTCAAAAGTAAAAGGTTATTTATACTTCGATTGGAATGTAGATTCAAAAGATGCAACAGCAGTAACAGTACCAAAAGATACCATCGTGCAAAGCGTACTGCAAGGTGCAAAGGATAAGACAGAGGCAATCATATTAATGCATCAAAATGCTCCAAAAACAACAACTGCCGAGGCCCTTCCCGAAATTATTGAAGGCTTGCAGCAAATGGGCTTTGAATTTAGAGAACTCAACGGAAGCTCCTATTGTCCAAAATTTACGAAATAATAAGAATTCAAAAAACTCACCTACTTGGAAAAATCCATAGGTGAGTTTTATATTGTTATAGTTCTTTGATTGTCTCGGAATGATATTTCTTTTCTTTTCGATTCTCATTTAAAACTACTTGAGCAATGTTTAAGGCATGGTCAGATATTCTTTCAAGGTTCGTTAATGTATCCAAGAAACGTACCCCTGAACGGGCATTACACATATTATTGGCCAAACGGTTAATATGGCTTGTACGTAAATCTGCCTCAAAATCATCCACCCGATCTTCTTGCCTTACGGTTTCATACGCGTAGCTAGGGTCTGAAAATTCTAATGACTTTAACGCATTCACATAGCTAGCAACGGTACTTTCAATCATTTCTTCCAGTTCTGATACCGCTGTATCTGAGAAATTAATATTTTCTTCTAGCATTGCATCTGCCATATCTGCAATATTCTCACAATGGTCACCTACACGTTCCATATCCCCTACTACATTAAGCAAGGAGGTTACCTTTGAGTTTTCACGGTCGCTAATATGGGTATTACATATCTTTACCAAATACTGTGAAATTCCATCGCACAAGTTATCAATTACATTCTCTCTGCGACGTACATTGGCAATTTTCTCTGTATCTCTTTCTAGCAAGGCAGCTACCGCAGTTTGCATATTTTCTTCTACAATATGTCCCATACGTACCACTTCTTGTATCGCACACTGTACGGCAATGCTAGGTGTTTCCAATACACGATCGTCCAGATGCACCAATTCGCTTTCGTCCACTTCGACAGTATCCGATACACGGTTCATTTTCTTTGCTAAAGTAATAATATAACCAGAGAAAGGAAAGAGCAATACTGTTGTAGCAATATTAAATGCCGTATGAATCGCACTGATTTGTGTCTGTGTAATTAATCCTAAACCTTGAAGGGGATTAATTGCCTTGAAATAAATAATACCAATAACGCTAAAAATAATAGTTCCAATAATGTTAAATAACAAGTGCATATACGCTGCAGATTTTGCATTTCTGCTGGCTCCAATACTGGAAAGGAGTGCCGTAATACAAGTACCGATGTTTTGTCCCATAATAATGTATACTGCCGCATTAAAGGGAACTAAGCCTGATGCTGCAAGGGTTTGTAGTATTCCTACAGAAGCTGAGGAGCTTTGAATGATT
>JAAYQI010000085.1 GCA_012519385.1 Candidatus Epulonipiscium sp. | reverse complement strand
GCTCAATGCTTGGTACGGTAAGTTCTTTAGGAATTACTTTAATAAATTCAGGCTCTTTCAAAAAGCGTTTTGATAAATTGAGAATTTCAGGGGATAAAGTTGCAGAGAACATAACGGTTTGATGGTCCTCTGGAATTTTCACCAATATGGTTTCAATATCCTCTCGAAAGCCCATATCCAGCATTTCATCTGCTTCGTCCAGAACCACCATTTTCACTGTTTCCATTTTTAAGGTACGGCGACGCATATGGTCCATAACACGCCCTGGAGTTCCGATAATAACTTGAGCACCTTTTTTCAATGCTAAAATTTGTCGGTCAATGGGTTGACCACCGTAAATGGGCAATACTCGAATAGCATCCTTGTACTTTAACAATTTACGGAATTCTTCACTTACTTGAATTGCCAATTCACGAGTTGGGCAGAGGATTACAGCTTGCAGACGTCTATCATCGGGGTTAACCATTTCTAAGCAGGGGATACCAAATGCTGCTGTTTTTCCTGTACCTGTTTGAGATTGCCCAATGACATCTTTGCCTTCCATAATGACACTGATTGCTTGGGATTGTATAGGAGTTGCCTCTTCAAATCCCATATCCAGTACTGCTTTGCAGAGTTCTGGAGATAAATTCATTTCTTCAAATTTCATGTTTTCCATCTGTATTTTCCTTTCTGGTTGGTACAGCCGAAGGGAAAATACCGGAGTGGTATTTTTTATTTAAAAATTTTATCACTTATTTTTCCTTTCAGCCGTAATAATTAGGTGTTTGCGCCATCGCAAAGAGCAAAATAGCTCAATGATGCAATATAAAATGCACCTTCCCAAAGGCACCAAGTATTACTATAACAACATTAAATACTATTTGCAACAATTATGTTTATGGTTTATAATAAATTGTTACAATTTAATATAAAATATAAAAAATGATATAAAAAAATGGAGGATATTTAAAATGCATATTTTGGAGGCTGCCCTTTTAGGCTTAATTCAAGGTTTAACGGAATTTTTGCCAGTTAGTAGTTCGGGACATCTCGTACTATTTCAAAGCATATTCGGGATTGAAGAAGCAACACAGACTTTTGATATTTTATTACATATGGCAACGTTGATTGCGGTATTTGTTTTTTATTGGGACGATATTTGGGCTTTAATACGAAAGCCTTTTCAAAGAACAACGTATTTGTTGATTGCGGGAACCATTCCAACAGTCATCCTTGCGTTATTATTTAACGATACCTTAAATGAAATTTTTGGAGCAGGAAAATTTATTGGGTTTAACTTTATTATTACCGGATTGATTCTGCTTTATGCTGATACAAAAAAAGGCGGAAGGAAAAAGGTAAAAAATATGTCATATTTTGATGCATTGGTTGTAGGTACCATGCAAGGAATTGCCATTTCTCCTGCCATTTCCAGATCAGGTATGACCATCAGCGCTTCCTTATTTCGTGGTATGGATAGAGAAAATGCTGCAAGGTTTTCTTTCTTGCTTTCTATTCCTGCTATATTGGGTGCTATGGTTTTGGCACTGAAGGATATGATTTCGGGTGAGGTGGCATTGACGGAAACAGTTGGTATTATCCCTATGATGGTAGGATTTGCTGTGGCTGCCATATCAGGATATATCGCAATTCGCTTCATGGTAGATATCATTAAAAAAGGAAGATTAAAATGGTTTTCTGTTTATGTGTTCCTTTTAGGTTCGATACTAATTGTAGATCAGTTCTTTTTACACATTATTGTAAAATAAATATAAATACTAGAATTGTAGATTTAGTATAGAAAGGAACAAGAAAAAAATGAAATGTAACAAACGATTAAAGTGCCTTTTTTTTGCAGTAGCAAGTTTTATTTTGTTTACTGGCTGTACCATGGAAGACATAGCAAAAAAGAATGGAAAAGACAACGGTGTCACAACCAAGATATTTGCTATGAATACCGTGATGAATATGACAATATATGGAGAAAGCATAGAAAGTGCAAAAAAAATATTGGCCGAAGCAGAACAAGAAATATACCAACTGGAAGCACTTTTTTCTGCGACTATGAAAAATAGTGATATTTCTTACATCAATGAAAATGCGGGGAAATCACCTGTAAAGGTTTCTGAGCAGACTATAACTATGATTGAAAAGGCCAAGGAGATACAGAAGCTAACCAATGGTGCTTTTGATATTACTGTTTCTCCTGTTGTAAAGGCATGGGGATTTACAACACGCAATTTTAGAGTTCCCAAGAAGGAGGAAATCACTAAGCTCATTTCTTATATTAACAGTGATTGGATTACAATCAACAAAGAAGAACAGACTGTTTTTTTAGAAAAACCTGGCATGGCAATCGACCTCGGCGGAATTGCAAAAGGATATACTGCTGATTATCTATCAAATTGGTTTGAGCAAAAGGGTGTTGCATCGGGAATATTATCCTTGGGTGGAAATGTGATTGGAATTGGACTGCATAATGGGAACAAATGGGGGGTGGCATTACAGGACCCCTTAAATGAAAATGCAAGTGTAGGGATACTAAAAATTGGAAATCAGTCTGTAGTTACATCTGGCGGGTATCAGCGTAATTTTGAAAAGGACGGTAAAATATATCACCACATTATAAATCCTAAAACAGGTTACCCAGCTGAAGAAGGCCTTATTTCTGTAACCATTATCTCTAGCGATGGAACAAAGGCAGACGGCCTGTCTACAGCACTTTTTGTAATGGGAATAGAGCAGGCCGTGGATTTTTGGAGGCAAAGCAATGACTTTGAAGCCATATTTATTACAGAAGACAGAAGGGTGCTGGCGACAGAAGGTATTGCTGATGATTTCCAGTTCACTGGAGAGAGTCAAGGATATCAATATAGTACCATTTTTAAGAAGTAATTAGTTGTGAGCGGCACGTACAAAAAGTATTTGAAGATCCTGCTCTGTTTGGTTGGCAAACTTATGCTTATGTTCTGGTAAAATACGTATGGTATCTCCCTCGTAGAGAGTGAAGGATTCACCCTCTATGGTAGCTTCCGCTTCTCCATCAAGTATCATGGCAATTTCTTCTCCGGTGTGCCAAACCAAATCTCCCGCTGTTTCAGAATGAGGTTTTAGTATAGCCAAAAAAAGCTCAATGTTAGACTTTGTTGGGTCGGGAGTAAGGGTATTGTAGGTAATATGAGTTTTTTCGGGGTTATATGTAATGGTTCTTTGTGATTTTCGTAAAATAAGAGATTCTGTATCAATTTCCTGATAAAACAATGTGGAAAGGGATACGCCCATAATGGATGCAATAGATTTTAGAGCATTTAAACTGGGATTTCCAATCCCTCTTTCTAATTGGCTTAGCAAGGAAGGGCTTAAGTTTGTTTTGGCAGCAAAATCACGAATGGTTAGTCCATGCATTTTACGATACTCCAAAATTTTATGCCCAATTTTCACGCTGCTCATAATGACACTCCTTTATATTTGAATAAAATAGAACGGATTTTCATTGAAATAATCCTGTGACAGTATATCACAAGCTGTCCTTTTGTGCAATATATTAAATAAATTATTTTCTTCATTTTTAACAACAAAAAAATATACTGCATCTTCTTTGAGATGCAGTATATTTTTTTGGTTGGTACAAGATTAAATTTCTACGATACCTTCATATACCTTTTCGGCTTTTCCAGACAGATAAACAGATTCATCGGTATATTGTATCAATAAATCTCCGCCTTTTAGTTTTACGGTTATTTTTCTGTCTTTATTGCAGTATCCATTTAATATTGCCGCTACAGCCGCCGCACAAGCACCTGTGCCGCAAGACCATGTTTCACCGCTGCCGCGTTCCCATACACGCATTTTTAGCGTAGTGTGATTAATTACTTGAACAAAGGAAACATTCACTCGTTCTGGAAAGATAGGGCTATATTCAAAGGCAGAACCGATTTTTTCGATGTCCAGATTATCTAGGTTGTTGCAGAAAATAACAGCGTGAGGGTTACCCATAGATACACAAGTAATATGATATTCTTGGTCTTGTACTGTTACAGGATAATTGACTACGGTGTTAAATTTCAGCCCTGTAATTTTTACAGGAATTTGTTCTGGATTTAAAATTGCCTTTCCCATATCTACCGTTGCAGATTCTACAATTCCGTTTTGGATATACATCTTTATTTTTTTAACACCTGCCAGTGTTTCTACGGTAATTTCTTCTTTCGGAATAATGTCATTTTCATAAAGATATTTTCCGATGCATCGTATTGCATTTCCGCACATTTTTCCCTCGCTGCCATCCAGATTATACATTTTCATCTTTACATCAGCAATATCGGAGTGCTCCATAAGAACCACACCGTCACCGCCTATGCCAAAATGCCTATGGGATAAGGATACTGCTAAGGATTCGGGGCTGATAAACTCGTTTCTGTCCATGTTATCAAAGTAGATATAGTCGTTACCGCAAGCCTGCATTTTTGTAAAGTGCAGTTTTGTTTTTTTATGACGCATATTATTGATATCCACAAGCTCTGTGCTATATTCAGAATATCTGCTGATTAAGCTATCTGCAAGGGCATTTGCGGTATCCAAAGAGGTAAGGCAGGGGATAGAGTGCTCTACTGCCAAACGACGTATTTTTACGCTATCTAAGCTAGGTAAGCGTCCTTTAGAAGAAGTGGAAATGATGTAGTTAATTTTTCCGCTTTCTAACAATGCTTTGGAGTTATCATCAGATTCGTGAATCTTATTTACGATTTTTACACTTAAGCCTGCTTGTGTTAATACATCTGCTGTGCCTTTGGTTGCATATATATCAAAGCCTAACATGGCATATTTCTTTACGATATCTGCAATTTCTGCTTTATCGCTGTCACGAACAGTTACAAACATGGCACCATTTTTTTTCATTTTATAACCAGCTGCTATAAGCCCTTTGAATAATGCTTCGCCCAAGGTTTTTCCGATGCCAAGCACTTCGCCTGTTGATTTCATTTCAGGTCCAAGCTGGACGTCTACATCAATGAGTTTTTCAAAAGAGAATACAGGAACCTTTACTGCTACATAAGGAGGAGTTTTATATAAGCCTGTTCCATAGCCCATGGTCTTCAAGTTTTCGCCTAACATTGCTCTGGTAGCTAACTCAACCATAGGTACTCCTGTAACCTTACTGATATACGGAATGGTTCTAGAAGAACGAGGGTTTACTTCGATTACGTATATCATATTTTCGTAGATAAGGTATTGGATATTGATTAAACCTCTAGTTTGCAATGATAGGGCAAGTGCCTTTGTATATTCAATAAGCTTTTGTGTAAGCTCTCCGCTGACATTCCATGCAGGGTATACCGCAATGGAGTCTCCTGAATGAATTCCCGCTCTTTCAATATGCTCCATGATACCAGGGATAAGAATATCTTTTCCGTCACAAATGGCATCCACTTCAATCTCTGTTCCCATCAAATATTTATCAATCAAGATAGGGTTTTCAATAGAGTTGGATAATATAATTTTCATATATTCTTGGATATCCTCATCACTATGGGCGATAATCATATTTTGACCGCCAAGAACATAGGAAGGACGCATGAGTACAGGATACTGTAATTGATTTGCTACTTTTAATGCTTCTTCTGTAGTCATAACTGTGTAACCAGCAGGGCGTTCAATTCCGAGTTCTTCCAGAAGTGCATCAAAACGTTCTCTATCCTCCGCAGCATCAATGCTATCTGCAGGAGTTCCAAGTATTTGAACACCATTTTGCTCCAAAAACTTGGTGAGTTTGATGGCAGTTTGTCCACCAAAAGCAACCACTACACCATAAGGTTTTTCGGTACGGATAATATTCATCACATCTTCTGGTGTCAAAGGTTCAAAATAAAGGCGGTCAGCAGTATCAAAGTCAGTAGAAACTGTTTCAGGGTTATTATTTACAATGACTACTTCATAACCTG
>JAAYQI010000084.1 GCA_012519385.1 Candidatus Epulonipiscium sp. | reverse complement strand
TTTGGAAAACAGGATTTTGAGAGTATTGAAAGATTAGACTTAAAGCAGTTTAATGAAGATTTAACAAAAATGATACGAGGGGAAGCTGTTGAACTGCCTAGCTACAACTTTTTAACAGGAAAAAGAGAGTACAAGGGCAATGTGCATCAGCTTAAACATGGAGAGATTTTCGTAATTGAAGGGATTCATGGATTAAATGACCGCCTGACATCTTCTATTGCACCAGAAAATAAATTTAAGGTATTTGTCAGCGCTATGACACAACTAAATGTGGATGACCACAACCATATTTCCACTGTGGATAGCCGTTTGATACGCCGAATTGTAAGAGATCATCAATTTAGAGGAAGAGATGCAGCAGAAACCATTTCTACATGGAACTATGTAACCCGTGGAGAGGAAGAAAATATTTTCCCATTCCAGGAAAATGCTGATATGATTTTTAACTCGGCTACCATTTATGAATTAAGTGTGTTAAAGCCATATATTGAGCCGCTATTGTTTAAAATTGATGATTCTATGGAGGAATATCCGGATGCAAAGAGATTAATTAAGTTTTTACATTATTTCTTATCCTCCAACAGCGATATGATTCCAAACAACTCTATTATTAAAGAGTTTGTGGGCGGAAGTTGCTTTAAGGTATAATTGACAAACATACGATTTTGCATTATAATGAAGCACGTATATGAGTAAGTCGGACAGTCGCGCTTTATAAGTGAGGAAAGTCCGGGCTTCATAGAGCAGGGTGCCGGCTAACGACCGGTGGAGGCGACTCCAAGGATAGTGCAACAGAAATATACCGCCTGAGTACGGGTAAGGATGGAAAGGTGGGGTAAGAGCCCACCGCTTCTGTGGTAACACAGAAGGCTATGTAAACCCCACCTGAAGCAAGACCGAATAGAGAAACATAAAGGGGCTGCTCGTCCCGTTTCGGGTAAAGGTCGCAAGATGATACTGGTAACAGTATACCAAGATAGATGACTGTCTAAGACAGAACCCGGCTTATAGACTTGCTCACAACTAAAAGAAACCCAGTAAATACAAGGATTTGAGGAAACTCATCACCTTGTATTTTTTTATTTACACCAAAATTTACACCAAAATTATTATCGAAGTTGGCAAGTAAACAAAAATAAAAAGCCTAATGTAAATTATTAGGCTTTACTACTTAAAGTAAATGTGCAAATTGATTACCAAGTATATCGGCTGCTATTTGCTTGCTTTCGTCCGTACTGTGGACGTAAATATTTAATGTGGTTTGTATGTCAGCATGACCAAGAAGGCGAGATACTTTTGGCATAGGTATGACAAGGATCGTGGAAGGGGAAAGCAGAAAAGACTTGCTGACTTCTCAAACAATCAGCCTGTCCCGATAAAGGTTGGATATGTTCGTCTTTCAGTCAATAATAAAGAAAATACAGATCCCATTAAAAGTCAGAAGCGCCTCTGCCTCTATACCACATTATGCTGTATGCAGAAGGTGCTGGATAAACAACTTCCGCTTTCAGAATTTTATTGAGGAGATCACGGTAATCACTGTGAATTCCGGTAGAAAAGTCTCGGTTCAATGGAAAACAGCTTAATAATACAAAATAAGGATGAATTGGAGATATTCATATATCAATGTGCCGTAGATCATGCAAGAAATTGACAAAATTGATTTTTGGTGATATGATGACACAAAATTGACATGTCATTAAAACAAGGAGGAGGAAACAGAATTGGCTCAGAAAAGTATACAAGGTAATGAAGAACTCGCGAGAAAAATCAAACAAAGGCGTAATGAATTAAATTTGACCATAGAAGAAGCAGCTTTACGAGCTGGAGTCGGCACAAAAACATGGAGTCGATATGAAGCAGGAGAATCAATTCGCAGAGATAAATGCAAAGGGATTTGTAAAGCATTGAACTGGAACAGAATTCCGGAACATGACGAAGAAGAGGATGAGAGGCTTTCCGTTCAAGAATACAAGGATAACGGAGTGTGGTCTCAGTTTTTGGAGAATAGATTTGGCGTCGGTGCAGCTATGTCCTTTGCTGTGGGTAGTGACATACTGCTCGATCATATCAAAGAGGATATGGCAGAACTCGCTTCAATGCCCATTGGTACACATATCGGTCAGTTGAATATATCTTGGTTAAATGGCAGTCTCCCAGAACAATTCCTGATGCATTATAACTATGAGTTTCTGCATCAAATGAAATGTGCTTTGTGCAAAATGAGGGCGTGTGCAAAAAATGGTCTGCCTATGACTGCATATAGCGTGATGGAAGAATTACTTCTTTATCTCTGCTGTGAAGAAGCTTCTGCCTTGATAGAGCTTAGCGGCGGGGTCAATGCAACCGAAGACAGAGATTCAGTTAATTCTGAAGAATGGATTTTTGATTTATTCGATGATATGGATATTATCAGTTTTCTGTACACTGATGTGCATCTAGATGTGCATCACCCGTATCATTTTTCGCACTGGGCAGAGCAACAGTTCTATACAGATTGACTCTTCCATCAGCATCAAACAAAAACAGACGGAGAATAGCTATGAATGGAGGAAGATCATGCTTAAGCGAATGAAATGGGAAGAAACTTATGAACTCTGGAAGACGGACAGCTACTACATTTCCAAATCGCTTTCAAGTCCCGTATCAGTAGAAACGATATTTGTTGAATACAAGCAGAGCGGTTACTTCTATGGTTATGACTGGCTTAAAAACACGGATGTGCATGAAAGAAAGCAGTTGATCGATAAAAATCCTATGGGGTTTCTGTATTTTACTAGCCCATCCAATAAAGGAACAATCCAAACTGCTGAAATGTTGGTGGAAGCCAAAAACGAAGAGGAGATTGCAGCGATTTGGATGGCGGCTACCGCTAAAGTTGATTAGCCAAACTTGTAGAGATAAAGCGAGGACGAAAGGTGAGAAGTATGGGAAAAGGCACAAAGAAGAAATATAAGAAAGTAGCTGTTCCAAAAGCAAATATTAGTATTGTTTTTTCCATAACTAGTGAGTTTTTATTGCTACATTATAATTTTAAGAGACTTACTTAGAAGTCTATCTCATTTTGGGGTACAAAGAATCTGCATAAAAAGTAAATTTGTTGCAAAAGAAAAACCGTAGGATGTTTAAATCCTACGGAAAATCTAAGTAAGTGACTTTCGATGACTATGATAAGATTTTTTTAAAAAGCTACGCTGCATTTTTATACATAGGAAAGTCCTTTTTCTAAGTCAGCGATGATATCTTCTGCATTTTCTAAACCTACAGATAAACGAACCAAGCCTTCTGGTATGCCTGCTAATTTTAATTCCTCTGGTGCATAGGTAGAATGTGTCATGGATGCAGGATGTTCGATGAGAGTTTCTGCATCACCCAAGCTTACAGCCAAAACACACATATCCAGGTTGTCTAACAAGCGGATGCCAGCAGCTTTACCACCCTTTACTTCAAAAGCGATCATGCCGCCAGGGTGTTTCATTTGTTTTTGAGCAATCTCATATCCAGGGTGTGATTTTAAACCAGGATAATATACTTTTTCAACTTTATCGTGGTTTTTCAAAAATTCTACGATTTTTTCTGCATTCTGGCAGTGTCTTTCCATACGGATTTCCAA
The DNA here is from genome assembly GCA_012519385.1 of Candidatus Epulonipiscium sp. GTDB lineage: Bacteria > Bacillota > Clostridia > Lachnospirales > Anaerotignaceae > JAAYQI01. The sequence continues at coordinate 3,408 of JAAYQI010000084.1, read as the reverse complement.
GGTTTTTAATCCTCTTAAAATGAGATAGGATTCAAATGGACCTAGTACAGAACCAGTCATATCTTTAATGCCGAACATTTTTACTTCTTTAATAAACTCAGCAGAACCAACTACAAAACCAGCAATTACATCGCCATGACCATTCAAATACTTGGTGGCGGAGTGGACTACTACGTCGCATCCCAGTTGCAAAGGATTTTGAAGGAATGGGGATGCAAAGGTATTATCACAAATTAATTTGATATTTGGGTTATAAGAATGTACCACATTGGCAATTTCTTGAATATCAACAATTTTTAATGTCGGGTTGGCAGGTGTTTCCAAATATACCAAAGCAGTATTCTCTTTTAAAGCTGCTTTTACTGCGGAAATATCAGAAGTATCGACGAAATCTACAGTGACACCATAGCGAGACATACCATGTTCCAAAAGGGCAAAGGTACATCCGTAAAGAGTTTGATCTGCAACGATATGAGAACCTTCACGGCAAATGGTCCAAAGAGCAGATGAAATAGCACCCATTCCCGATGAAGTAGCTGCAGCTGCCTCACCGCCTTCTAATGCAGCAATTTTATTTTCTAGCACAGAGGTGGTGGGGTTTCCCAAACGTGTGTAAATGTAGCCATTTTCTGCACCCGCAAAGCGATTACCGCCTTGAGCACAATTTTCAAAAATATAAGTTGAGGTTTGATAAATTGGCATTGATAAAGAGCCGTATAAAGAATCTTTCACATTTCCAGCATGAATTGCCTTTGTTCCAAATCCCATATTGCTATGTTCCATTTCACATACTCCTTTCTTTTTACCCTACCTTTTAAAGTAATTTTATTTCTTTCAGAATACCATTTTTTATGGAAAGAGTGTTAATAGGTATTTTTTATGATGGTTATATAAAAAAATAGATAACTAAAAACAGGGTTTATATCATATATGAAGAAAAAAAGTTAAAATTATTTGCAAAAAAATATAAATATTCAATTAAAATAGTGGGTTTTATTATATATAATATGATATATCAAGTATGACACAAATTTGTTTTTTATATCACGAAAAATAGCATGGAAGATTGGGAAAAGGAGGAAAATCTATGACATTCCAACAAATAAAATACGTGATGGAAATAGCCGAATGTGGTTCTATCAATAAGGCAACCCAGAAACTTTTTATTGCTCAGCCATATTTAAGTAGTAAATTAAAGGAACTGGAGAACGAGATTGGAATTACCTTATTTACACGGAGTAATAAGGGAGTTTTTTTGACAGAAGCGGGAAAAGAATTTTTAAGCTACGCAAAACCTCTATATGAACAAAGAGAAAAGCTGTTAGAGATGTATTCTGGAGAGACAAGGGAATACCCCCTTCGTTTCAGCATATCTTCGCAAAGGTATCCCTTTATTGTACAGGCTTTTTTAAATTTTTATCATGACAAAAATTTGGACCAATATGAGTTTTGTATGAAAGAAACGGGAATGTATGAGGTGATTGATGATGTTTTTGAAAGGAAAAGCGAAATCGGAATTATTTTTATATCGGATATGTCCAAGAAGTTTATTGGCAGGGTGTTGGAATGGAAGGGGATTGAATTCGAAGAATTAAAGTCTATCACGCCTTGTGTATTTTTTAAGAAAGACCACCCAATGGCAAGCAAAAAAGTGATAAAAATAGAAGAAATGGCTCCATATCCTTACGTTGTATTTGAAAGAGAAAAAGGAGCAGCCATTGATTATGCGGAAGAAATAGCATTACATGACTTTAAGCATAGCGGTAAAAGAATTATTGTTGCGGATAGGGCGACAATGTATAATATTCTTTCTCATACGGAGGGTTTTTCCATTGGTAGCGGCATTTTACCTGCAGGATATGCCATTGAAAACTTATGCTCTGCTCCTATTGCAAATCATGATGGAGAAATGAAGCTGGGATGGATAAAACTAAAAAATTCTCCAATCTCAGAGGAGATGGCAGAGTTTTTGGAGCATATTAAAAAGTTATTGTAAGAAGAAAATTTAGAATCAGTACATAAAAGTAAGCTGCTCTTTCCATTTAAAATATTAAAGATAAAAAGTGTAAGTGCATTAAAAAGTTTCTTGGGATAACAGCACAAAAAAAATAGGAAATTTCGAAAAATATTAACATTTGTTATAAATACATATGGGAATACAATACATTCTAGTGGATGAAAATGTTTTTAGAAAAATTCAGTAAAAACATATATTATACACTAAATTATCCAATGAAATTTAGGTTATTTGTTGCAAAAAAAAAATGTAATTTGCAAAAATACTTGCAATTTTTCGCAAAATACGTTAATATTACAAAAGTTATTGTGATTTTGCGAATTAATTGAAACGAAAAAAGTATATAAAAGAAGATACGCCGGCGTTCTTTTATGTATGAAATTCCAAAAGAATGTACTATTATACGTTATCAGATTATTACGTTATCATTTGCTTGGAATGTATTTCGCGTTCATTATTTTGTAAATGAAGCAGTAACAAGATTGGATTAATTTTTTTATTTTTTACTTACACTTACAAAAAAATTAAATATCAAATGAGGGGGAAGTAAAGAAATGGAAGCATTTAACAATGTTATCAGTGCTATCAACGGTGTTGTTTGGGGAGTCCCCATGCTTGTTCTCTTAGTTGGAACGCACTTATTTTTAACAGTTCGTACAAAGTTTATTCAGCTTCACACATTAACAGCGGTTAAGATTTCTGTTACACCTGATAAAGAAGCAACTGGAGACGTTAGCTCCTTTGCAGCTCTTGCAACAGCTCTTGCTGCAACAATCGGTACAGGAAACATCGTAGGTGTTGCTACAGCGATTTCTTTAGGTGGACCTGGTGCAGTATTCTGGTGCTGGTTAACTGGTTTATTTGGTATGGCTACAAAATACGGCGAAGGTCTTTTGGCTGTTAAGTACAGAGTTAAAACAGCAGACGGCACAATGCTTGGTGGACCTATGTACGCTCTTGAAAACGGTTTGAAACAAAAATGGCTTGGTGTTTTATTCGCAGTTTTCACAGGCTTTGCTTGTTTCGGTATCGGTAACATGACACAGGCTAACTCCATCGCTACTATGGTTGAGTCCAACTTTAAAGTTGCTCCTTGGATTACAGGTATTGTATTAACAGTTGGCACTGGTGCAGTTATTCTTGGTGGTGTAAAATCTATCGCTAAGGTTTGTGAGAAATTAGTACCTTTAATGGCTGGTTTCTACATTCTTGGTTGTATTATCATTATGTTTATGAATGGTTCTTACTTAATTCCTGCATTAAAAACAATTTGCTCTAGTGCATTTACAGCAAAAGCAATGGGTGGCGGTTTTGTAGGTTCCACATTAATGACAGCTCTTCGTTATGGTGTATCCAGAGGTTTGTTTACAAATGAGTCTGGTTTAGGTTCT
>JAAYQI010000083.1 GCA_012519385.1 Candidatus Epulonipiscium sp. | reverse complement strand
TGCTCTGCACTATTATCATTATAATGTGCCTGAATGCAGCTTTCCACTGCCTCTGCTGTCATTTTTCCGTCCTTTGAGGGAACGACCAAAACCTTATGGCCTGTTGCCTCCACTGCACCAGATTCATGCACATTGATGTGGCCTACCTCCGTAGAAATTACCCCTTGATGAGGACGCAATACCGATGATATAAATGTAAAATTGGTTTGTGTTCCTCCCACTAAAAAATGAATGTCACTGGGGTGGTTTAAGTGCTTTAAGATAAGGCTTCTAGCCTCTGCACATACCTCATCCTCACCATACCCGCAGGTTTGCTGGCGGTTTGTACGCAGCATAACCTCCATAATCCTTTCGTGAGCACCTTCGCTGTAATCATTGGTAAAACTATACATCGCATTTCCTCCCATAGTCTTGTCTTTTACTGATGCTACTAATTTGGTATCCGATACGGTAAGGCTCTTTAGCTCCGCTTTTTTACGAAAACGGTGAAAAAACCGCTTCAGTATCTCCGCACATTCTTGTTGCAGTATGCCTTCTTCTATTTCCACTTGGTGGTTAAACCTTGGCTCATGGAACATATCCAAAATAGAGCCTGCACAGCCTGCTTTTTGATTTCGTGTACCAAAAACCACCTTAGGTATTCTAGCCTGCACAATGGCTCCAGCACACATAGGGCATGGCTCCACCGTAACATATAATACGCAATCCTCAAGCCTCCAATCCCCCACTATTTCCGCCGATTGATGAATCACATCAATCTCCGCATGACGCAAGGGATTTTTCAATGTATTTCTCAAATTATGCCCTCGGGCAATAATCTCACCGTTTCTTACCATTACTGCCCCAATGGGCACCTCGCCGCAGTCAAAAGCCTTTTGGGCTTCTGCTAAGGCGGCTTCCATATATTGTTCTTCCGCTTTCATACCTTCCACCTATTCTATTGTGCCATATGCAGCTTACGATATCTGTTTTCTATATCTGTGACGCCGATATAATCGTCTTTGCCGTCACCATTAAAATCTCCCGCATAAATACAGTCGCCATATTCAATATCTTCATTTCTTGCCCTTAAACCTTCTTTTGTCAGCACATATCGTATGGTTGTGCCTGTAGTATCACTCACGTAAATTTCTTTTACACCATCTTGGTTCAAATCTCCTGTATAAATAGCACCTGTCAGTGTTTCTATACCTACATGGGTACTCCATACTCTAGTAAAACCCGATTCCCCTTTGCGGTACAAATATAAATCAAGCCCATCTGCCATCACATAATCAAGCAAGCCGTTTCCGTCCAAATCCGTTACGTGGAAGTTGGTAATGCCATGCTGTAAAAAATATTGTTTTTTCTTTTCCCAGCCGATGTCTGTTGCACTGTAGTATTCCAGTATATTGCTGTTTGCCATCACCAAGTTTTCCCCATCCTGCCCCAGGCAAGTATATTCCTGAGTGGATAGCTCCATGGCTTGTCCATCTCTTTGGAAAGAAGCATTATAAAACACCACTTTTTCTGAAGCCATATAGGTATGTTCTCCCTCATCATGGCCTGTGGTAATAACTTTTCCTAATAACAGAGCAACACCACGATTTTCGGGCAAAAATGTTGCCCCCATCACGGCAAGTCCACTTTCTGTGTTGAGGGTACGATACTTCTGAAACCCTCTTTTATAGCGATATACAACAGCCTTATTATTTTCAATGGATAGCAGAAGTACATTTCCTTGGGCATCCTTTCCCATTGAAACAAAACCCTCTGCGGATACAGGTGTTTTTTCTTCCGAAAACTGTGCCATAGGGGCATCTGTTTCATAGGCGAAAAACTTTCCATCTGCCAGATATAAATTTCTCACACGCAGGCTATAGTTGCCCTTATCATATCCTCCGCTGTAATATACCCCGCTTAACTGCTGATGAACAAAATAAAAATAAGCAAGCCCTGCTTTATCCCCATTGTAGTGCTGTAATTGCACTGTGGCTACCACAGCCTCTTTACCCGAACTACCTCTTAGAGAAAAGCCCGCATCCTCCGATGCCAGAAAAATCCCCTCATTTTCCTCATTTTCTTCGGGAACATTGCCAGGGAAAAAGGATACCGTATCTCCATCATAATGCCAATAAAAATCATATAGTACTTGGTCTATTCTTTCTTCGTATTTTTCACGCTCTTTTTGAGAGAGAACAAATTCTGTTTCTTGTGTATCTCTCTTATTTGCACATCCCGAAAGGATAAACATAACTGCCAACCATATCAATGCAATTTTTTTCATATATGTAAGCCACCTTAATCGTTGTATCTTGTTTTATATTATATAGTATTCCCAGTATTTTTTCAAACATTTACACAAAAATATGAATATTGCCATATAAAACCTTATGAAAAACCTTTTCCTAAAAAAATACTGTCTTTGTGATATAAAAGGCCGCCAATATTCCTGCAACATTGGCAATTAAGGCACACGCTAAGGTATATCTTGTGTTTCGTATACCTACAGCCATAAAATATACCGACATGGTATAAAAAACTGTTTCGGTACAGCACATCATGACAGATGCCATCTGCCCCAAAAAAGAATCTGGCCCGAAGTTTTGAAACAAATCCATCAAAAGGCCATTGGCGGCAGATGCAGATACCAGACGCATCAAGGATAGGGGAATTATTTCCGCAGGAAATCCTGTTACCTCTGCCAAAGGGCGAAGCACTATGGTAATCATATCCAATACGCCCCCTGCACGAAGCACTGCTACTGCTACCATAAGCCCAATTAATGTTGGCAAAATATCCACCACAATTTTAAGGCCATCCTTAGCCCCTTCTATAAACGCATCATAAATATCCACTTTTTTGATACACCCATACACCACAATAATAAATACAGTAATGGGTATAATAAAATCTGATAGTATGAGAATTGATTTCATCATTTCCTTCTGCACCACCCCTCCATCGCTTTAACGGCAATTACTCCTGCTAAGGTAGAAATTACAGTAGCAAAAATGCCCGCTCCAATAATTGCAGAAGGGTTTGCCGAGCCATATTGTGCCCGATAAGCAATGACATTTACTGTAATCAGCTGTAAGGATGACATATTAATTACCAAAAACATACACATGGAAGGGCTGGCAATATCTTTTTTCTTATTGAGCTTTTGCAGTTCCTTCATGGCTAATAGCCCTGCTGGTGTGGCCGCCCAGCCAAGTCCCAAAAAATTTGCCGCAAAATTTGTGGCTATGTATTGTCTTGCCTTATGCCGTTTTGGTATTTGGGGAAACAAAAAACTTAAAAGAGGGTCAAG
>JAAYQI010000082.1 GCA_012519385.1 Candidatus Epulonipiscium sp. | reverse complement strand
GGGGGAGGCGTATACAGCAATGTAATTTTTATGGGACTGCCCTTGATTAACTCTATGTATGGCGAGGACGGACGTATTTTTTGTGTAGCGATTATGTTTGCCAGCAATGTCTTTCTTTTTACCGTATGTTCCTTTTTATTTTCTCATAAATGCGGGCCGTCAAAATCCATCGGACGCGTGTTTAAGGAAGCATTTATTAATTTAATTTGTCTTTCTGCGGTAATAGGCTTTTTCTGTTTTCTGTATTCCATTACATTGCCAGAGCCTATCAGCAATGCGTTACAATATTCTGCTAATACCACAGTTTGCCTTTCCATGATTGTAATTGGTTCTTTATTGGCAAGGGCGCATTTGGGTAAAGTACTAAAAGATAAAACCGTATACATATTCAGCTTTTTTACACTAATTGTAATGCCTATTATCACGAAATATATATTGGGACTCTTTATAGATGGTCTGGCACTTAGTGTTTTGGTAATATTAATGGCGACACCTGCGGCAGCAGCTTTGCCCTCATTTGCTGAGAATTATGGAAATGATGGCAAAAGAGCTTCTGAATTTGTATTTGTATCTACGATATTTTCTGTTATTACGTTGCCAATTATTGCGCGGTTTTTGTGCTGAACCAGCTATTTTAAGAAGAAGAATAAAGAATTTGTTAATATACTACAAAAAAGCACATGAAATTTAGTGTAATGTGGTTATGGTAAAGTGACACTTTTTGTTTATAATAACTTATAGGGTTTTTTTTAATATGCGGGAATCAGCAGTGGATGTACAAATTACATAGATAAAACCGCTAAGTTCATGTTGTTTAAAGTATAATAAAAAGTATACAAAGCTGATGTTTGCAAGAACGTCAGCTTCCTTGATTCTATCTGAAATAATTGTTTTTGTGGTATATTCTTTTTTATGAAGATATGCTGGCATAAAACATTTATATTAAATTAAAATTTAATTCTAAAAAAACAGGGGGATTCAAATGGAAAACATGATTTTTGCGGCACCTATCATGGGAATAGCCGCACTGATATTTGCATTTGCTCTAACGGCAAAGGTAAATAAGCAGGGTGAAGGAACGGAAAGGATGAAAGAAATTGCTCTGGCGATTCGAGAGGGTGCAAATGCATTTTTGAAGGCAGAGTATAAAATTTTGGTTGTTTTTGCTGGAGTACTCTTTGTGCTGATTTGTATTGGAATTAATATTATGACAGCAATCTGCTTTTTATTGGGTGCAGCATTTTCTACCGCAGCAGGTTATTTCGGTATGAATGTTGCAACAAAGGCAAATGTTAGAACAGCCAGTGCCGCTAAAGATGGCGGTATGAATAAAGCTTTATCCATCGCTTTTTCCGGCGGTGCGGTAATGGGTATGTCTGTAGTTGGCCTTGGACTTTTGGGCGCAGGGTTAGTGTATATTATGACTGGTAATGTAGGTGCTCTTTCTGGCTTTAGCTTAGGAGCTTCCTCTATTGCATTATTTGGACGTGTGGGCGGCGGTATTTATACAAAAGCTGCTGACGTTGGTGCTGACTTAGTTGGTAAGGTTGAGGCTGGAATCCCAGAAGATGACCCTCGTAACCCTGCTGTTATTGCAGATAACGTAGGTGACAACGTAGGTGACGTTGCGGGTATGGGCGCTGACCTTTTTGAATCTTATGTAGGTTCTATTGTATCCGCTATTACATTGGGTGTAGTATACTTCAGTGTGGAAGGTGCAATATTCCCTCTGGTATTAGCTGCTGTGGGTATTTTGGCTTCTATTATTGGCTCTTTCTTTGTAAAAGGTGATGAAAAATCTAACCCTCATAAGGCATTAAAAACTGGTTCTTATACCGCAGGTCTTTTGGTTATTATTGCATCTGTAGTTTTAAGCAAAATGTTCTTTGGAGATTTTAAAGCAGGAGCTGCCGTTATCATTGGTTTAATCGTAGGATTATTGATTGGTGTAATTACAGAAGTATATACTTCTGGTGATTATCGCTCTGTTAAAAAAATTGCGGATCAGTCTGAAACAGGACCCGCTACAACAATTATTAGCGGTTTGGCAGTTGGTATGGAATCTACTGCAATCCCCATTGTATTAATTTGTATTGGTATTTTTGTTGCATACTCTGTTGCAGGCCTATATGGTATTGCTTTGGCTGCTGTTGGTATGCTTTCTACAACAGGTATCACAGTTGCGGTAGACGCATATGGTCCTATTGCAGATAATGCAGGTGGTATTGCAGAAATGAGTGGTTTAGACCACTCTGTAAGAGCAATTACAGATAAGTTAGACGCAGTAGGAAATACAACTGCTGCTATGGGTAAAGGTTTTGCTATTGGTTCTGCAGCATTAACTGCATTGGCACTGTTTGTTTCCTATGCAGAAGCAGTAAATTTAAAAGAAATCAGTATCTTGGAACCAAGAGTAATCATTGGTTTATTCATCGGTGGTATGCTTCCATTTTTATTCTCTGCATTTACCATGCAATCTGTTGGTAAGGCAGCGTTTGAGATGATTGAAGAAGTAAGACGCCAGTTCCGTACTATTCCTGGAATTATGGAGGGAACAGGAAAGCCTGACTACAAAAAGTGTGTTGAAATTTCTACAACCGCTGCATTAAAAGAAATGATGGTTCCTGGTATTATGGCAGTAGTTGCTCCAATTGCTGTGGGCGTTTTATTAGGCCCTGGTGCATTGGGCGGTTTATTGGCAGGTGCTTTGGTAACTGGTGTTATGATGGCTATCTTTATGTCCAATGCTGGTGGTGCTTGGGATAATGCAAAGAAATATATTGAAGAAGGCAACCACGGCGGAAAAGGCAGTGATGCTCACAAGGCTGCTGTTGTTGGTGATACGGTAGGAGATCCATTTAAGGATACTTCTGGCCCTTCCATTAATATTTTAATTAAGCTGATGACTATTGTTTCTTTGGTATTTGCACCATTATTCTTAGCGATTGGAAGCTTGTTGTAATAACTTATGAATTTGAAACTGTCTTGGATGCATATTCTCATCTGAGGCAGTTTTTTATTATCAAAAAAATATGGGATTTTTTTATAGTTTGCGTTAGAATATAAAAGATAGGGATGGTTAAAAAAATAGATGAGAGGTGATACCGTGAACATTACGTTTGAAGATGTAAAAAACAACAAGGAATTTAATACGTATATTATGAAGGGTAACGAGCTGTTAGGTGCTTTGGGTTTTACAGAGCATTCTTTTGCACACGTGAATAAGGTAAGCGTGACGGCAGCACGAATATTAAGAGAACTGGGGTATGAGGAAAGAACCATAG
>JAAYQI010000081.1 GCA_012519385.1 Candidatus Epulonipiscium sp. | reverse complement strand
TACCTCCACCACAGGCACAAATAACCTGCGGATATAGGGAAGCCTTGCCTCAAAGCGTTTTATCATAGGTTCTATAAAATCCACTTGTGTTCTGCGGCGTAACGTTTCACTCCAAAAACGGTATTTCATTGCAAAATCAAAAAAACCAAATCCATCCCCATCTTTTAAGTTTTCTTGGGATAGTAACTTCATCAAAGGCTCAATGGTTTGGGCAGCAAAGGTGCTTTCTTCCATATCGGAAAAAGATTCTTTTGCAGAAAGTTCATTCCATTGGCAGTGTATCCGCATATTTTTATACTGCTCCTGTAGCAGTACCATGTCTTTTAATACAATTCCCAATAACTCCGTTAAATTTTCTCTGATTTCTTCCCACATTCTGCCTTGGCGATAACAATATAGTAAAACTTCCTTTACCCTTTCTTGAAGCAGGCGTGCCAAATACTTCTTCCCCGAAAATGAACAATGGCTGATTTGCTGATAATCTTTTAAAACCCGCTCCAAAAAAGGAACTTGGGTTTTTTCCGATATTTCACAAAGCACTGACCAAAATTCCATATCTTCCAAGACAGAAAGAGGGATACAAATTTTATCCTTATTGTTACAGCGGGTTGATAAATGATATACCTGCTTGTTTTCTGTAAAAGCATCCTCATACTCACCGTTAAAATCAAATATCAAAAATTTACTTTTTTTAAAGTTTTTCCTATCTCCATATTGCTGAAACAAGGCTGTGTATAGTGTTGCCAAGGTATTGGATTTACCGCTTCCTGTGTTGCCAAAAATGCCGATATGGCTTCCAAAGAGCAGTTGAGCATCCACATATAGCTTATAATCTTTATATTCTGCAATATTGCCCAAAGCTACGGCATTTTGCTTGTCTTCAAAAAAGCTAAATACTCTTTGAAGCTCATATTCCTCCAGAATATATACATCGCTAAACACTAAGGGTATTTCCACCATACCCTTCATAAAAACCCCATGCTCCATTACACCCAAAACACTAATATCTATCATACGCTCAATGGAATCACTCTCTTTTTGGAAACGCTGGGCGGCATTTTGCTCACGCAATTCCGAAATATGCTCTCCTTCTATTTTCCCGATGATACTGATAAAGCCTTTGGGTATCTTAATAAAACTTCCCACAGAAACATTTTTAATGATATCTCCTTTGTAAAGGAGGATGGGGCCATTTTTATTTTCAAACACCCTTGCACGGATTTTTTGCCCCCGTACCTCTACCACTTGCCCCAGCTTCATAAATTCATTTAGCACGATAATCCCCTTATCTTCAATAATACTTTGAAGGATATCATTGAGCCTATTTAGCTGAAACTCCTCATTCTGCATCCGCACCAAGAAAATATTATGATTCTTGGCAACTTGAAAATGATGCATCATTTCCTCGGCACTGATGTCATCATAACAGAAAATATAAATTTGCAACGTAGGATTTACAATGGAACGCTTGGTAATCTCCAGAATATGCTCATCCTTAAAGGAAAATCCATACACCAATAATACAGAGTTCTCCTTTTCCAGCTCGTTGGAAAAAATACGAATCAGTTCGTGATAGGCAATATTCATAATGGTAGTATCAAATTTTTCCTTGGTCGGATTCACAATTTGTAATTGCTCTGT
>JAAYQI010000080.1 GCA_012519385.1 Candidatus Epulonipiscium sp. | reverse complement strand
CTGATTCTTCTGCACAAAAATTACGGAAAGCGGCAGCATTGCATTTTGGTGTGGAAGAAAACCAAATATTTTTGGGAAATGGCTCTGACGACGTGATTGCACTTGCATTTATGTCCTGTTTTCAGTCAAACTTGCCTATTTTATTTCCTGATATCACCTATTCCTTTTACCCCGTATGGTGTGATTTGTTCCGAGTGCCTTATGAAACCATTGCCTTGCAGGAGGACTTCACCATAAATCCCGAGGACTATCATCGGCCAAATGGCGGTATTATACTGCCCAACCCCAATGCCCCTACTGGCATCGGGCAAACAGAAGAAGCCCTGCGGGATATTTTAGAGCATAACCAAAATTCCATAGTAATCATTGATGAAGCCTATGTGGATTTTGGAGCATATTCCTGTGTGGAGCTTTTGAAAGACTATGAAAACCTTCTGATAATCCATACATTCTCCAAATCTCGTTCTTTGGCGGGGATGCGTATTGGTATTGCCATTGGCAGTGAAACCATTATTGCTACACTAAATGCAGTAAAAAATTCCTATAACTCCTATACGGTAGATAGCTTGGCAATAGAAATAGGTACTGCTTCCATTAGCGATACTGCCTACTTGAAAGAAACCTCGGCAAAAATTATCCATACCAGAGAGTGGTTTTCCAAAGAGCTAGAGCAGTTAGGCTATTTGGTATATCCAAGTGAATCAAATTTTGTTTTTGCTACTCATCCCAATGTTTCCGCAAAAGAGATGTTTGAAGCGTTAAAAAAAGAGGGTATTTTTATTCGCTATTTTAACCTGCCCCGTATTGATAACCACCTACGTATCACCATTGGCACCGATGAGCAAATGCAACTGCTGATAAAACATATGAAGCAATACTTATCTTAAATAAAATAAGGCTTCCCGTAACCATAAGGGAAGTCTTTTTTATTGGATGCATAGATTTTCTTTGGAAATTCCGCCAAAGGGAAATGCACCTTTTGTCCTTGCAAAAAATATATTACAGTATAGAACAAAAGGAGGTCTATGTATGCTCCCAATGGTCGAGCTGAATAATATCAGCCTAAGTTACCATAGCCTAAACGGCGAAACCAAGGCAATCTCTAACTTGAGTTTTCAAATAAAACGGGGCGAGTTTGTTTGTATTGTTGGCCCTAGTGGCTGTGGAAAATCATCTATTTTATCTATGTTAGCCGGACTGATAGAGCCTTCTTCCGGTGAGTTCCAAATTCATACACAGGCCGGTATTGGATATATGCTGCAAAAAGATTATCTATTGGAATGGCGTACCATTTACAGCAACGCCTGCCTTGGGTTGGAGATACAAAACAAGCTATCTCCAGAAAACTTGGCAAATGTTGATCGTATGCTAAAGCTGTACGGCTTGGCTGATTTTAAATATCATCATCCTTCCCAGCTTTCAGGCGGAATGCGTCAGCGGGCAGCACTGGTACGTACCTTGGCAATACACCCTGAGCTACTGCTACTAGATGAGCCTTTTTCCGCTTTAGATTATCAAACAAGGCTTTCTGTGGCAGATGAAATTGGTACCATTATACGAAAAGAAAAGAAAACTGCCATATTAGTAACCCATGATATTTCCGAAGCGGTGGCTTTGGCGGACCGCGTAATTGTGCTTACCAAACGGCCTGCTACAGTAAAATCCATACACGAAATCAACTTAAGTATTTCGGATAGAACCCCTATGAAATCCAGAGAGTGTCCCGAATTTAAAGATTATTTCAACACCATATGGAAGGAGCTGGATGTCCATGTTTCGTAAAAAGGAATTGACGGAGATGTCTATTCAGCAAGCGGCCTTCCTTAAAAAAATACACTTGCGAAATCACATTATTCTTTGTGTGCAAATCGCACTTTTGGTTCTTTTTTTTGGTTTATGGGAACTTGCCGCACGACAGAAATGGATTGACCCCTTTATATTCAGTCAGCCTTCCCGTATGTTTTCCGCAATGATACAAATGCTGCAAGATGGTACTTTGATAAAACACACGGGTATCACCCTTTGGGAAACCGTAGTAGGTTTTCTTTTAGGTACTACCCTAGGTACATTAATTGCTATTTTGCTTTGGTGGAGCGATTTTATATCGGATGTCATGGAGCCGTATTTGGTCATATTAAATTCACTCCCAAAAACTGCTTTGGCACCCATCATTATTGTTTGGCTTGGCAATAATATGACTTCCATCATTGCTACTGCCTTAATGACTTCTATCATTGTCACCATTATGACGGTGCTTGGCGGCTTTTTGGAGATTGATGAGGATAAAATAAAGCTCATCCGCACCTTTGGAGGTACCAAAAAACAAATACTGACAAAGGTTGTATTGCCTGCCAGCGTACCCACCATTGTCAATGCATTAAAAATTAATGTGGGCCTATCTTTTGTAGGTGTAATTGTAGGAGAATTTTTAGTGGCCAGTGCAGGATTGGGCTACCTTATTGTCTACGGAAGCCAAATTTTTAAACTGGATTGGGTAATGCTCAGTGTTGTGTTATTGGCAATTATGGCAGCTCTCATGTATAAAAGCATTGTATTATTGGAAAAAAAGATATTAAAATGGCGGGAATAATGTAGAATTAGGCTATCGTCTATGGAAGTCAAATGAATAAACTGGATTGGCTAATGCTTAAAGTGTGTTAATTAAAATATCAGGAATCATCAAAAGGCTTACTACAAAT
>JAAYQI010000079.1 GCA_012519385.1 Candidatus Epulonipiscium sp. | reverse complement strand
CGAATATCTAAAAAATCAATATCACAGAGGTGGCAAAGGCTTTGATATTGACAGTGAAAAGTATTCTATTTGGTTTGATGAAAAAGGTGTGCAGATTGCAAGGGGCAGAGAAACCTATAACGCAAGGAATAAGATAACCCTTTCTTGGGAGCAGACCGCCCAGCGTGTGAGAAATCTTCTTGAAAAAGGTGAATTTACCACTCCTGATAAATTGGCTGCATCAAAAGAGGTTTACCAAAAGTATGTGGCTGATTATTTTTGCTATATGTATCGGGATAAGGAAGATAATTACCACAATACAAAACTTGATGAAATTGAGAAAACAGGTTCTTTCCCCGATTACTCACAAAATGCCCTCCACTTTTTGCAGGACAAAGAAAAACTCTCCTTTGTTATGCAGGGACTTTATGAAATGGAACAGGACTTCATAAAAGATAAAGATGCCACAATGCGTTTGACCTTTCATACACCGACAGAAATTATCGGTATGGCAAAGGATTTGCAAAATGAGCCTGTTATCTTCCCATCTAAAGAGGACTTTCAGCCCATTGCCCCTACTTTTGTTACCGAAGATGAGCTGAACGCAATCTATGCTACAAAATATCGCAAGGGAAATTTTCAAACATCACGAATTGATACCTATGCTTTTTTTAAGCAAGGGCACACAGCAAAAGAAAAAGCAGATTATCTAAAAAACAGCTTTGGCTGGAGTGGTAGTGGGTATCAGAATACAAGCATAAATTTCTCTGCCAAAGGTGTTGATTACAGTCGTGGCGGTATGATGAAGCCTTATGCGAGAGTGATAGAAAACTGGGGCCAGGTTGCAAAGCGAGTGGATAAGCTCATTGCGGAAAATCGCTACATCAGCAAGGAGGAACTGGACTATATCCCCACCTATGAAAAACAGATTATCGCTCGAAAAATTTACAGCTTTTATTCCTATGCCCCCTCTGATGTGGAAAGACCCTTTACTTTAAATGAAGATAGGTTTTCTTCAAATGAAAAACCCGTCGAGGAAATTATGGAACAGCTTGACGATAGCGAGTTTGTAGATAATCTTCTTGGGCAAATGGAATATGTGCTGAGTAATACCTTGTCAGATGAGCGTGGCTTTGACACAATGCAAAAGACTTATAATGACCTCAAGGACTTCCAAAATGGTGACTATTCCATTTTTAACAAGCAGGAATACACCATAAAGCCCGAAGAAATGGACGAGGACGAACCGCCGGAAGATACAGACGATATTGGAAATATTGCAAAAAAGCTGGAACGCAAGAGAAAATCTGCTCACAAGGAAGATAACAGCGGTCAGCTTACACTTGATTTAGTTGGCGGTTACAGCAGCGAAAAAACGAAAGAAGATATACCTGTTGCTATGGAGCAAAAAGCCTATACACCGCTTACCTTACATCAAGTGGGCGATTTTTATGAGCTTTATGGAAGTGATGCCAATATTGGTGCAAAAGAACTTGATTTGATGCTGCTGTACAAAACCATCAATGGTGAAAAGGTAGATATGGTAGGTTTTCCAAAGCATAGCTTAGAGCATTACAAGTCCGTTCTTAGGGTAAAAGGCTTTGATTTTATAGAGGACAACGAGCTTGTATTGGCTAAAAATACGCCTGCTCCTGTTCTTACAGAGGATACACCTTCTGATTTTGACGAGGTGGTAGAAAATGTAGTTGTTGAAGAAGTTGGCAAACAGCTTGCCAATGAAAAAATGGAAGAACTCCTTGCTGATGAAAACACCATAAAAGAATATCTGAGCCAAAAAGCAGACCACCCGTATCAAATTGTAGGGATACAATCGGGCAGTCTGCTTTTGTTTTATGGTGATGATGCGGAGGTTGTGGCTCCTGCTCTCGGTTGCAAGGTAATTGAGCGTGAAATTCCGTTTGTTGGCAATACAAAGGTTACAGGTGGCTATGTAGATGACTTTAGAACTGCTGCCGAAAAGTTAAAGGAAAAGGGTATTAACTTCTGCTTTGTTGGAGAAGAAAATGGCGAGTATAGCACCATTACAGAACATTTTGCAAAGGACTATATCCCTATCGGTATGGAGATTACCATTGAGGGCAGAGATTTTGTTATTGACAGTGTAAACTATGATTTTGGCAATGTTTCCTTGCGTGATGCTTCTTTCCAAAATGGTACAGGCATTCCTATCTTCCGCAGTGAAAAAGTGGATTTTGTTCGCTATTTTGTAGAGCAAAAGCAAGCAGAAATGCAGGAGCAGAATCTCTCTATTGCAGAGGAACACAAAGAAGAAATACCAGCTAATCCACAGACAAATATCAACTTTGATTTTGACGGTGGCAGCTTGGAGGATACCCCTCTTACAATGACTGTAAAGGAACAGCTGAAAATAATTGAGGACACCTCCCCTAAGCTTAATTTCAAGATTACAAATGATGATTTAGGTGTTGGCACAGCAAAAGAAAAATTCGCACGAAATATTGAAGCCATTAAAACCTTAAAATCGCTTGAAACTGAAAGTCGTAGAGCCACAGCCGAGGAACAGGAGATTTTGTCCCGATATATCGGTTGGGGCGGACTTTCCGAAGCCTTTGATGACAGCAAGGATAATTGGCATAGCGAATACACACAGCTGAAAGACCTTTTAACCGCAGATGAATACAGTATGGCAAGAGCCAGTACCCTAAATGCTCACTACACCTCTCCCACTGTTATTCGTGCAATGTATAAGGCACTTGGAAATATGGATATTCCAAATGGAAATATCTTAGAGCCTGCAATGGGTACAGGTAACTTTTTTGGTATGCTCCCACAGAGTATGGCAAACTCCAAACTTTACGGTGTGGAACTGGATAGCCTAACGGGTAGAATAGCAAAGCAGCTTTATCAAAAGGCAAATATTCAAATTAAAGGCTTTGAGAAAACCGACTATTCCAATGACTTTTTTGATGTTGCAGTGGGTAATGTGCCTTTTGGCAACTACAAGCTCAACGACAAAAAATATGATAAGCAAAACCTACTCATTCACGACTACTTTTTCAGTAAATCACTGGATAAGGTGCGTAGCGGCGGTATTGTTGCGTTCATCACATCGAAAGGTACTCTTGATAAAGAAAGTAGTGAGGTTAGAAAACAGCTTGCACAGAAAGCCGATTTGCTTGGTGCAATCAGACTTCCCAATAACGCATTTAAGGCGAACGCAGGAACAGAGGTTACAAGTGATATTATCTTCTTCCAAAAGCGTGACCACGCACCGGAAAGGCTGCCCGATTGGGTAGAGCTTGGGGAAACGGCTGAGGGTGTAAAAGTCAATAAGTATTTTGAGGATAACCCTCAAATGATTATGGGCGAAATGCAAATGGTAACGGGTCAGTTTGGTATGGAGTCAACTTGCGTACCAAACAACGAAACTCCACTTTCAGAGCAATTAGACCGAGCCATCACCAATATTTTAGCTCCCGATATGACCTTGCTGAAAGAGCCTGTAACGATAGCTGAGGG
>JAAYQI010000008.1 GCA_012519385.1 Candidatus Epulonipiscium sp. | reverse complement strand
TCCTATGGGGGTAGCGGCAGAAGCACCCATACAGGAAGCATACACTACTGCTCCGTTTTTTAAAGGCTTTACAGAAGGATATAACACTATGGATGCACTGGCATCCTTAGCATTTGCCATTATTGTAATTCGTACCATGAAAGACCTCGGGCTGAAAGAGCCCAAAGATATTGCATTGGGTACAGTTAAGGCAGGGATTGTTGTTGTGGTATTGATGGCGGTAATTTATAGCTGCTTGGCTTATATCGGTGCAAGCAGTATCGGCAAGTTTGAGTTATCTGCCAATGGAGGTATTGCTCTTAGCCAAGTGGCACAATATTATTTTGGCACCAAAGGAAGCATACTTCTGGCAATTATTGTAACCCTTGCCTGCTTGAAAACTGCCATTGGTTTAATCACCGCTTGTGCGGAAACATTTCATGGCTTATTTCCTAATGTAATGGATTATAAAAAATATGTGTTGGCATTTGCTACCTTTGCTTGCGTTGTAGCAAACATTGGTTTAACACAGCTTATTGCATTATCTATCCCTATGTTGATGTTTTTATATCCGTTGGCCATTGTGTTAATATTGGTAGCATTTATTTCTCCTTTCTTCCATGATGACAGAAGGATATATTTTATTCCTATGGTATTTACCATGTTTGCCAGTGTTGCAGATGCCTTAAATGCTATGCCTGATGTGATTAAGGTGCATCCTGCGGTACAGGGGATTTTAGGGATTTATCAGGAATATCTGCCCTTTTTCCAGATTGGTATGGGTTGGATTGTGCCCGCTGTGCTAGGCTTATGTGTAAGCATGATTGCCTATTTTATTGCAAAACCAAAGCAGAATGTGGCATAAAAAAGAGATTCCTAACATAATGATTTCTACAATAGTAAAATAAAAAAATATGATTTGACTAAAAAAGCCGCTTAGCTGACCTCTAAAAATGGTCGATAGGCGGTTTTTTGTTAGCTTAAGAATTTTAGAAATTTTTTTATGAAAAATTTTTGGGCAAAAAGACTTTTTTCTAAAATACCACGTAAATATATACATCGGTTTTTTTCAAAAAGTGGCATAAACTTTCCAAAAAGTAAGATTGACAATTAAATAGTTTTATCATAAAATGAAATTCGATTCTTTGTTTTAATTTTATTTTATATGAAGGAGAGTAAATGTGTTGCAAAAAAAAGATGCATATGACTTAGCAAGGATGATGTGCGAGTTTTATTTAAAACTAGCGCGTTGGAGCAAAAGTTATTATTTAAAGAACTTCAATATCAATGGCAAGGGAAACTATGCCATAACCATGAGACAATTTCAGATTTTAATATTGCTCTATGACTTGGGTGTAGAAACAATATCAGAGTTATCCGAGCTTCTTGCTATTAGCAAAAGCAGTTTGTCTTTAACAATTTCTAAAATGGTGTCAGAGGGGTATATCCGCAGGGAAATGCCTTCTACCACAGAAGATGGAAGGAGGGTTTTTTTTTACGTCACAGAAAAAGGGCTACAGGTGCTGGATGAGTCAAAAAACCTAATGATTGAAAGTCTTTCCCAATATTACTCCACATTAACGGAGGAGCAAAAGGAAGATTTGATAATTGGCCTGGAAAAGCTAGGCAATGTATATTCCATAAAGGAGGATTCCATGTGAAAAAGAAGTATGCAATCTTGTTTGTTACCCTTTGCAGTTTACTTTCTGGCTGCGGGGCAAAAGAAGCAGAGCAACAGGAGGAAGTAACAGCGCGTGCTGTTGAGGTACTCACTATTGAAAAAGGAAAAATTTCTAATACATATGTATATGCAGGAAAAGTGAAGGCTTTAGAAGAAGCACAGGTTTTCACTACCGTTCCTGGAAAAGCAGATAAGGTTTACTGCGATGTTGGCGATACTGTTGAAAAAGGGCAAGTATTGTTTGATATGGATAAAACAGACCTTATAAATAACTTAAATGTTCTAAAAGCGTCTTTAGCAACATCAGAAGCCAATGTAAAATCAGCCAAAACTGCACTGGATACCGTAAACGGTGCCGCAATGCAAAGCCAGATTGAGGCGGCAAAGGCAGGCTTTAAAAATGCAGAGGTTGCATATCAAAATGCAAAGCAAAATTATGAAAACAACAAGGAGCTATATGCTGCAGGAATTATTTCCAAGTCACAAATGGACCAGTTCCAGATGGCATATGATACAGCTACCGTTACCTATGAGCAAGCAAAAAAGAACTATGATATTACTGTAAACAAAATGCCTCAGGAAAACTTAAGAAAAGCACAGGACGGATATGATATTGCCTTGGCAAGCAAGGCTTCTGTTGAGGCGCAAATTGCCAGTGCAGAAAAGAACTTGCAGGATGCATCCGTAAAAAGCCCCATTTCAGGTGTGGTAACATCTAAAAATGTGGTGCCTGGTACAGTGGTATCCCAAGCGGCACCAGCTTTTACTGTGATGGATACTTCTAAGGTGGAAATCACAGTAGAGGTATCAGAGCAAGTGATTAATACCTTAAAATCAGGGCAAAGTGTAGATGTAAAATTAACGGCATTATCCGAAGCAAAACAAAAAGGAACTATTACTACAGTAAGCCCTGCAGCCAGCACAGCAGGTACCTATGAGGTAAAAGTTCAGCTGGAAAATCCAAAGGGCATAATCAAAGTGGGAATGCTTGGCGAGGTGTATTTTGAAAAAGAAACCTCGGAAAACACTATTGTAGTGCCAAGAGACTGTGTTATTACAAAAAATAAAGAAACCTATGTTTATATAGAGCAAGATGGCGTTGCCAAAAAGGTTAATGTAAAAACAGGCATTGACACTGGTGATGATATTGAAATTATAGAAGGTCTTACAGAAGGGATGCATTTAATTTCCAAAGGACAGACCTATCTGGAAGATGGAACTGCTGTAAAAATCAGCAACTCCGAAAAGGGGGAATAATTCATGCTCGCTAGAGTAGCAATTAAACGACCTGTTACTACAGTTATGGTATTATTGATGGTGTTTTTAGCAGGTATTGTTTCCTATACGGGGTTGGATTTGGCATTAATGCCTACCATGGATATTCCAGTTGCACTTGTAAGCACCACCTATGTGGGCGCTAGCCCCGATGAGATGGAAACTTTGATAACAAAGCCTCTGGAGGAGGCTGTTTCTTCCATCAGTAATGTGGATAAGGTAACATCTATTTCTTCCACCAATTCCTCGTTGGTTATTGTTCAGTTCGTGGATGGTGTGGATATTGATATGGCGGCGTTGGATATACGAGAAAAGGTGGATTTAATCAAAGGTTATCTGCCCGAAGATGCCAACGACCCCCTTGTAATGAAAATTGATATGAATGCGCAGCCGGTTTATGTCGGGGTTACCAGTGAAACCTTAGATTTGGCACAGCTCAATGATTTGCTGGATGAAAATGTAGTAAGCAGATTTGAAAGAATCGAAGGTATTTCTGCGGTAAACCTTTCTGGTGGAGATGAAAAAGAAATAGAAATTACCCTCAATACAGAAAGAATGCAGGGGTACGGCTTGCTTCCTGCCCAAGTTTCTCAAGTTTTATCGGCAGAAAATATGAACCTGCCTTCCGGTAAGGTAATGCAGGGAACCAGTAAAATGCAGATTCGTACCATTGGTGAGTTTAAGGATATCGATGAAATCCGAGAGCTGCCTATTACCACATCAAGCGGTGCTGTTATCCATTTAAGGGATGTGGCAGAGGTAGAAGAAGTTGCCAAAGAAAAGTCTAACATTACCATGATAAATGGAAAAACAGGTATTTTAATTTCTTTAGACAAACAATCTACCGCGAACTTAGTAGAAGTTAGCGATAAAATTAATGCAGAGCTGGAAAAGGTGCGTAAGGATTATCCCGAAGCGGAATTTAGCTTGCTTTCTGACACGGCAGACTATATTAAGGATTCTATTAACAACGTAATCACCACTGCTTTTCAGAGTGCGATTATTGCAGTGTTGGTATTATTTATGTTTTTAAGAAGCCCTATTACTGCTTTGATTATCGGTATTTCTATTCCTACGTCTATTTTGGCTACATTTGCTTTAATGTATATGACAGGTATGACCATGAATATTATATCCATGGGTGGTGTGACCATTGGTATTGGTATGTTGGTGGATAACTCCGTAGTAGTTCTGGATAATATTTATAAATACTGGGAGAGAGGGTATTCGCCCAAGGAATCGGCGGAACTTGGAGCCAATGAAATAGCAATGGCTGTTGCGGCGTCTACCTTTACTACCATTGCGGTATTTTTACCCCTTACATTTATTAAGGGAACTATTGGACAGATGCTTCAAAACTTGTCCTATACCATTTGTTTTTCTTTGATTGCATCCTTAATTGTGTCACTGACGTTTGTGCCTATGGCTTGCTCACTTCTACTTTTCAAAAGTGAGAAAAAGGCAATCCGTAAAGATAATGATTTCAACAAAGTGTTGGATAAGTGGGGTACTGCCTTTGATAAGCTGGATGAATTCTATAGGAAGGTATTGGTTTGGTCATTAAAGCATAGAAAAAGAACCGTTGCCTATATACTTTTATTTTTCGTACTGACTCTTGCGGCATCCCCCATTGCAGGCTTTGACTTTATGCCAGAAATGGACCAAGGAGTTGCAAGTATTACTGTTGAAATGCCAAAAGGCACCGAACTTTCTCATACAGAAGAAACAACACAAAAGGTTTTGGAACGGCTTGAAGGCATCGAAGAAATTGATGTTGTATATGCCAGTGTAGGAGCGGGAACTTTTTCAGGCGGTGCCGATTCAGCATCGGTAACCATTAACTTGGTAGACAAAAAAGACCGTAAGCGTGGCGTACAGGAAATTTGTAAGGATATTAGAGAAAGAGTTTCCGATATTGCTGGTGCAGATATTACAGTATCTGCTTCTGAGGAAGCTATGGGTTCTTATGGCGGTAAAGATGTTACCTTCCATATCACTGGTTATGATATGGAAACATTACGGCAAGTAGAAGCAGAAGTAAAGGCACTGGTAGAAAATATTGACGGCTTAACAGAAGTGAGCGGCTCATCCGATGAAACAGTGCCAGAAGCGAAGGTAAGCATCAATAGAGCAAAAGCGTCCCAATATGGAATCTCTACCTATAGCTTGGCAAATCTCCTAAGTACAGCAGTTACAGGCTCTGTGGCTACTCAATACAAGGTGGATGGAGATGAAATCGACGTTCGTATCCGCTATGATAAGGATAATCTCAACTATATCAATGATGTAAAAAATATTATGGTTCCATCCTCTTACGGCGGCTTTGTTCCTTTGACTGAGGTGGCGGACGTTGATATTGTGGAAGGTTCTATACAAATCACAAGAGAAAACCAAAAGAAATACGTTTCTATTGAGGCAAATACTGATGGTATTGATAGCCAGACTGCCCAAAAACGTATTGATGCGGCACTGGAAAAATATTCCTTCCCTGAAGGTTATGGCTACAACTATACTGGTACTATGGAACAGATGATTTCTGCCTTCAAAAAATTAATGCTTGCACTCATTATAGCAGTGCTGTTAATTTACATGATTATGGCATCCCAATTTGAATCCTTAATTTATCCAGGTATTATTATGTTTGCTACACCTGTGGCACTGACAGGAGGTATTCTGGGGCTGATTTTAACAGGAAACAGCATTACGGTTACTGCATTTATGGGATTCATTATGCTGGTTGGTGTGGTTGTAAATAACGCCATTGTTTTGGTAGACTACACAAATCAATTAATGGCTAGAGGAAAAGAATGTGATGAAGCGTTGATTAAGGCAGGGCCGAACCGTTTACGTCCTATTTTGATGACTACATTGACTACCATTATCGGTTTAATGCCTCTGGCTATCGGTAATTCCGAAGGTATGGAGATGCAAAGACCAATGGCCATTGTAGTAATATTTGGCTTAACCATATCTACAGTAGTTACATTGATATTTATCCCTGTAATATACTCTGGTGTGAATGATTTAAAAAGAAAATTCAGAAAAAGATTCCCTAAGGATGAAGATGAATTTAGAGGGGAAATTCCTATAAAGGAGTAAAGGTATGAAAAAGCTAGAGATTATTGTAAGGAGAGATAAGGTGGATGTCCTAAAAAGCAGGCTCAATGAAATGGGGGCTTCAGGCATTACATTATCCAATATTGCAGGCTTTGGCAAGGAAGAAAGCTATACTCAAAAATATCGTGGACAGGAGTACACCTTTTACACAGTGCAAAAAATAAGGGTGGAATGTATTGTGCTAGACCATCGATTGGATGAATTTATTGATGCAATTATTGAAACTGCGCAAACAGGTAACCAAGGTGATGGTAAGATATATGTCTACGATGTGTGCGATGCGGTGCGGATTCGTACTGGCGAGCGAGGAGAAAGTGCATTGTAGCAGTGAGTTTAAAAGTGATACTCATAGGAATATGGGTATCATTTTTTTGTTGTATTTGTACCAAGGGTATCGTACAATAAAAATTAACACATAGCTTGGGGTATAGGGGAGGTTTTCTTCTATCAAAAAAGAAAGGAACACTGCTTACAGTGTGGTGTAAGGTGCAAAGGAATGGCAACATCAGCAGAATATGTAGAATTTGTTTGCGAACAGATAAAGGGGACCGGAACTATTCGCTACAGAAAAATGTTTGGGGAGTATATGGTATATGTCAATGAGAAACCAATTCTTTTGGTTTGCGATAATATGGTTTTTGTGAAAAAGCTGGATTGTATTGCAGAAAAAATGGCAGATGCCCAGAAGGGCATGCCCTATTCGGGGGCAAAGGAGCATTACATACTGGATATTGAAGATGGAGAGCTAAGCAAGGAAATTGTGACACTATTGGAAGAAGTAACGCCTCTGCCTAAGCCAAAGAAAAAGAAAACAGATACAAAAAAACAATAAAAATGCAGCGGTATCTCATAAGAGGTGCCGCTGTTTTTTTAAAATAAGAAGAATAAAGGAGTGAATCATTAGCCTATTTTTTTAGGATGCTCCCCTGTCATGGAAAACATAACCCATTCGGCAATGTTTTCCGCATGGTCGCCGATGCGTTCAAAATATTTAGCAATCATGAGGATATCCAGAGCAGACTCTCCGCAGGTGCTGTCTTTTTGAATCATTTCGATGATTTCTTTCTTTACTTGATGAAATAAATCATCCACCACATCATCATAGTCAATAACAGCTTGTGCCAGTGCTTCGTCTTTTTTTACAAATGCTTCTATGCTTTGCGTTACCATTTTGATGGTGGCCTTTGCCATATCTCCAATATGCAGTATGCTTTGGGTGATGTTTGAAAACTTAGCCAGAGAGATGATTTCACAGATATCTTGCGCTTGGTCGCCGATACGCTCCATATCCGTAACCATTTTTAATGCGGTGGATATTTGTCTTAAATCTCTGGCAACAGGCTGCTGCTGTAACAGAAGCTTTAAACAAAGGCTTTCGATTTCCTTTTCTTTTTCATCAACCATATCATCCATGGCGGCAGTTTTTTCTGCTAAGCCAATATCCCCCTGTAACAATGCCTGCGCTGTTTGCTCTATGGCAGTTTCGCACATACTTCCCATAGCTATCAATTCTGTATGCAGCAAAGAAAGCTGCTCATCAAATCGGCTGCGTGTCATCATATTAACCAAACCTCCCTGTGATATAATCCTCTGTTCTTTTATCTTTTGGCATAGAAAAGAGTGCTTGGGTATCTTGATACTCTATTACCTCACCCAGTAGGAAAAAGGCGGTTCTATCTGATATTCTTACTGCTTGCTGCATATTGTGGGTTACCATAACCACAGTGTAATTCTGCTTTAAATCTATCGCCAGCTCCTCAATTTTACTGGTAGAGATGGGGTCCAGGGCGGAGGTTGGCTCATCCATCAAAAGTACCTCAGGGGCTACTGCCAAGGCACGTGCAATACAAAGACGCTGCTGCTGACCTCCCGAGAAGCCTAAGGCGCTTTTTTTCAATCTATCTTTTGTTTCATCCCAAATTGCGGCACGACGTAAGGAGGTTTCCACAATTTCATCCAGTTTTGCCTTGGAGCGAATGCCATGGGTACGGGGGCCAAAGGCAATGTTATCATAGACACTCATGGGGAAGGGATTGGGTTTTTGAAACACCATGCCCACTCGTTTGCGTAGGCGGGTGATATCCATATTGCCATAAATATCTTCCCCATCTAACAGCACCTTTCCTGTGATGCGGCATCCTTCAATCAAATCATTCATACGATTTAAGGATTTTAGCAAAGTGGATTTACCACAGCCCGAAGGGCCGATAAAAGCCGTGATTTCATGATGGGGTATGGTTAAGTTGATATCAAATAAGGCTTGAAAATTGCCATAAAATAAATTTAGATGTTCTATTTGAAATTTATCCATTGCCATGTCCTTTCATTAGTTGGTGTGCCACAATGTTTGAGATGCTATTGATGATAACAACAATAATCAATAGCACCACAGCAGTGGCATAGGATTGGTTCATGTATAGCCCTTCACTAGCAAGAGCGTACATATGAACAGAGAGGGTTCTGCCGGAGGAAAGAATGTTTTTTGGGATTTCTGCTACGGTTCCTGCGGTATAAATAAGTGCCGCAGTTTCGCCCACAATACGGCCTGTGGCTAAAATGACACCTGCCAATACGCCTGGTATGGCGGCTGGTAGCACAATGCGAAATATGGTGCGCAGTTTTCCTGCACCCAAGCCGAAGCTGCCCTCACGGTAGGAATCGGGTACGGATTTTAATGCTTCTTCTGTGGTTCTCATAATAAAAGGAAGGAGCATTATGGAAAGGGTAAGGGAGCCTGCCAAAAGGGAATACCCTAGCTTTAGAGTAGTTACAAAAAATAGCATCCCAAATAATCCATATACGATAGAAGGGATGCCCGAGAGGGTTTCTGCAGTAATGCGGATGACACTTACCAGTTTATTTCCCCGTTTGGCATACTCAACCAAGTAAATTGCAGAAAATACTCCCAAGGGTACTGCCAGAAGCAAAGAAAGCAGTGTGACCAAAATGGTATTGCAAAGAGCGGGCAGCAAAGAGGCATTTTCTGATGTATAATGAAGCTGAAACAAATCCATATTCAAGTTTGGGATACCTTTTATCAGAATATATCCCATAAGAAACAATAATACTGCGACCGTTGTTGCTGCCGAAATCAGTACGAAGCACAGCAGCAGGAAGGAAGATGGATGACTTTGGTAGGAAAGCCATTTTTGTTTCCAAGTAATTTGGTTGATGCCATTCATTCTTTTGTCCTCCTTTGCAGTAAAGTGAAGGAAAGGTTCAGCATTAAAATAAATACAAATAGTACGACGGCGGTGGCAATGAGTGCCTCCTTATGCAAATCTGCGGCATACCCTGCCTCGATAACGATATTGGAGGTTAGGGTTCTGACGCCTTTTAAAATGCCTGCGGGCATTCTGGCTTGGTTTCCTGCAACCATGATAACAGCCATGGTTTCGCCTATGGCTCTGCCGATGCCTAATATAATACCTGCAAAAATACCTGATTTTGCGGCAGGAACAACCAATGAAAACACACTTCTTTCATGGGTGGCACCAAGTGCTAAGCCGCCTTCATAATAGCTTTGGGGTACGGCTCGTAAGGCAGATTCTGAAACAGAGATGATGCTTGGAAGTATCATAATGCCTAACAAAATGGAAGCTGTGAGGATACTGCTGCCATTGCCCCCTATATGGTTGCGTACAAAGGGTACAATCATGACCAGACCAAAAAATCCGTATACGACAGAAGGTATGCCTGCCAAAAGCTCTATCATAGGTTTTAAAATGCGGTGGAGAAGCTTGGGGCAGAAGTTTGCTAAAAATACCGCTGTCAGCACGCCAATGGGTACTCCTATAACAATGGCTCCTGCTGTAACGTAAAGGCTTCCCATAATCATTGGAAGTATGCCGAAAACTTCGTTGCTAGGCTTCCAATGCTTGCCTAGCAAAAAGGGAAATAGGCCGATTTTTTCCATGGCAGGTATCCCATTTAGTAATAAAAACAGGCAAATCAATAGCACTGCCAAAATGGACATACAGGCCGCCAAGAAAAAGATTCCTTTCATAAATTGTTCTTTATATGCATTCATAAGCTGCTCCTTATCTTGAACTATTTTGTCAGCTCTGACCAGTGCAGTGTGTTTCCTGTAAAAATGTTCTGCACTTGTTGGGCTGTAAGTTCTTGTATGGGATTTTCTTTATTTACGATGACTGCAATACCATCTATCGCAATCGCTTGCCCCATCAGGCCTTGTTCTTTTTCGCTGTCCTTAAGTTCTCTGGAAGCCATACCGATATCACAAATGCCTTTTGCGGTTGCTTCCATGCCTGTGGTAGAATCGCTTTGCTGAATCTCTATGGTAACGTTTGGATTTTGGGTGAGGTAACCTTCTTTTAGTTTTTCCATAACGGGAGTAACAGAGGAGGAGCCAGCAACAATCAACTTACCTTCGTGACTGGAGGGAGCATAGTCTTTAGTGTTTTTATTCCCAATATACCCTGCGGCCTCAATAATTTCTGTGCCGGAAGTGCTGTTGATGTAGTAAATAAAGTCTTCCACCAAGGCAGAAGGGGCACCCTTGGTTGCAATATAGAATGGCCTGGAAATTTTATAGGTTCCGTAGGCAATGTTTTCTGCGGAAGGTACTGCACCGTCAATTTTCAAAGCCTGCACAGTATCATTTAAGGAGCCCATGGAAATGTATCCAATGGCATAGGGATTGCCTGCGACGGTTGTCATCATAACAGAGGTGCTGTTGGTGATGGTTGCTTCTTCTGTTGTATAATCCACTTTATTTCCTTGATTGTCTTTTTTCTCGATTCCAAAAAGTTCGATAAAGGCACCTCTTGTGCCTGAGCCGTCTTCTCGGGAGATGATTTGAATTTCCTGATTGCTGTCAAAGCCTGCTTGCGCCAAAGGGGATGAATTGACTGATTTGGAGCAACCCGCTAAGCTAGTGGCTGTGAGGATACTTGTGAAAAGAAGTATTATTTTTTTCTTCATAATGCACTCTCCTTTTTTCATTGATTTCTCATTTTTTATAGGAACTTCAAAATCCATTCTATAAATACTATGTAAATTGTAAAAGCACAAAATGGTTAAATCTCTGTTAAACCATTTGGATAAATATAGGAATTTAATAAAAGACAATAGTTATGAAAATATGCAAGAATTGAAAAGAATATTGTATACATCGTATAGGGATATTGACAAGTATGGAAGGATAGAATATAATAAAAGCATAAAAAGTAATGAGGGTTGGACGAAATATTAAACAAAACATATAACTTCTAATTCTAAGATTTTGTAAGTAAATGTTTTTGGTAATTTAAAAAAAGTTCTTTTATATTTTGCTCCATCCAACTCCATTTCTTTTTTAATATAGATGGGCGAGCAGACGGGTAATTCCATTGTTTGACCAGAAGGGGGAGGATTCCGAAAAAATAGTTAGTATCGGTTTTACTTGAATTTTGCGACGGTGGCAATTTGGGAGTTTTCGTTATAGAAAACAAGTGGGTGTTCAAGTGAAAACCAAAGGATGTTGTGTTTTGTCTCATAAAGATAGAGCGGAAGGTGATTCCAATGTACTCTTTGAAGGATGTTTTGATTTTCCTGTAACCCCATTTGAATTTTGGCACTTAGGTAGTATCAAGTGACCCTTTCTGAAAAGGAAAATGAGAAAAGTGGATGCAGGAGCGTAACATAACCGTAAATCATTATTTTCCATGGGAATGAAACAAACGCAATTGCAAGTTTAAAACTAAAAATAATGTCTATTTAGTAATTAGAAAGAGTGATTTTGTATCGAAGAATTTGAAGCAATAGAAAATGGAAGGTAGCCTATGTGTTCATTAGGGATGCATAAGTTACCTTCTTTTTTTATGGAAAAAGGCAAAAAACAAAAATTTTTTTTGTATTTATTCGAGTACAAAAAATGCCCGTAAAGCCTTATGTTCTCAATAAAAAACATTATTTTGAAATTTCATCCTTTTGCCTCATGCCAAAAAAAGTTTGAAAAAAGGTATTGACAATTGAAAATTATCTAATATAATTTGATTCATACATACGCAAACGAAGTAACCAAAGCAAATAGAATAGATGATGAAATGCAAGGACTGAGGAAGAGTACCTTTTACCATCCACTTTCAGAGAGTTGTTATATGGTGTGAGACAATAGGGACTAAAAGCGAAAATCTCCTCAAGAGCAGTCAAGTCAAAGGGCGTAGTTTGCCTGTGTAGATTTGAACGGATTGACCACCGTTAGTTTTGGTCGGCATTAACGCATTTTGCGAATGATGTTTTGAGGTGGCTGTTTTTTTATAAACGGCAATTGGAGTGGTACCGCAGAGTTTAGTCTTTGTCTCTAAGTTTTTAGAGATATGGGCTTTTTTTTTACTCTTTTTCCTCAAAATACTTACAAAAATGTTAATAGTTGTAAAATAAAAGGAATGGGGAGAGTGCTATGAGATTAACAGGAGCAGAAATAGTAACGGAGGTTTTAATGGAGCAGGGTGTGGATACGGTATTTGGATATCCAGGTGGTACTGTCATTAACATATATGATGCATTGTATGCCAAACGGAATGAAATCAAGCATATTCTAACAGCTCACGAGCAAGGTGCCGCACACGCAGCAGACGGATATGCCAGAGCAACGGGAAAAACAGGAGTTGTGATTGCAACCTCTGGCCCAGGAGCAACCAATTTGGTTACGGGAATCGCGACAGCATATCTGGATTCTATCCCAATGGTAGCCATCACAGGCAATGTAGCTATGGATTTAATCGGAAGTGACAGTTTTCAAGAAGTTTACATTATGGGAGTTACAAGCCCTATCACAAAACATAATTTCATGGTAAAAGATATTGCCGATTTGGCAGATACCTTGCGTGAAGCCTTCCGCATTGCAAGCTCAGGCAGACCTGGCCCTGTATTGGTGGATATCCCCAAAAACTTAACGGTGGATACCTATGAATTTACCAAGAAAGAGCCTGTGGTCTCTACAAGACATCTCCCTGTGGATGAGGAAAAGGTGAAAGAGCTTGCAAGGCTTTTGAATGAAAGCAAGCGTCCTGTACTTTATTTTGGGGGAGGCGTGATTGCTTCTGAAGCTTCTCGGGAACTGAGAGAGTTTGTGAGCTACTGTTCTTTACCAGCCTGCCACACATTAATGGCAACGGGAGTGCTTAGCTCTGAAGACCCATTAAGCCTTGGCATGGTGGGGATGCACGGCAGAGTTTCCAGTGCACAGGCGATACAGGAGGCAGACCTTTTGATTGCACTAGGCACAAGATTCTCCGATAGAGTGGCAACCAATAAGAAAAAGTTTGCAAACAATGCTACCATTGTTCAGATTGACATTGATGACTCTGAAATTGATAAAAACGTAAAAAGCTCCTCCTCCATTGTGGGGGATGTGAAAGAAGTGTTGAGCTGCTTAATGAAATATGTGACCAAAGTAGACCGTACTCCTTGGCTTGATGCCATAGAAAAGTGGAGGGAAGAAATTGACTATCATCCTCAGGATGACCCCACAATCATCAAGCCCCATCGGCTGATACAGACCATATCCGATATGGCAGGAGAAGATGCTATTGTGGTAACGGATGTTGGGCAGCACCAAATGTGGACAGCACAGTATTACAAAAGAACAGAGCCTCGCTCCTTTATTACATCTGGAGGGTTGGGCACCATGGGCTTTAGCTATGGAGCTGCCATGGGAGCAAAAGTAGGCAGACCTGACAGAAAAGTGGTACAGATTACTGGGGATGGGTGCTTCCATATGAATTTGAATGAAATGTGCACCGCTGTAACTTACAATATCCCTATTATCACCATTGTGATGAATAACAATGTGCTGGGAATGGTACGGCAGTGGCAAGATTTATTCTTTGATAAGCGTTATGCATACACTACCTTGGAACGCAAAACAGATTATGTGAAATTGGCTGAAGCCTTTGGTGCAACAGGGTACCGTGCAACTACCATCGAGGAATTTCGTGCAGCATTTGCACAGGCGTTAGAAAAAAATGCTCCCTGTGTAATAGAATGCCTTATTGATAGAAATGAAAAGGTTTTACCGATGATTCCAGCAGGCGGTAGCCTGGATGATATCATTGTGGGTAATTGATAAAAAGAGAAGGAGGTTTCTTTGGATGAAAAAATACATAATTTCCATACTGGTTCAAAATAATTTTGGAGTGTTGGCACGAGTATCCAACCTATTTGCCAGAAGATGCTACAATATTCATTCCCTTACGGTTTCTCCTACCAATGACCCCACGGTTTCTAAAATTACTGTTGTGGTTATGGGAGATGACCAAATTGCAGAAAGGGTACTAAAGCAAGTATCCAAACTGGAGGAAACTATAGAAGTAATGCAGATGGAAGAAGATGAAGCATTGTGCAAGGAATTGGTATTGGTTAAGATTTTAACTCCAAGCAGTGAAACCTGCTCTCAAGTCAGCAAAATTGTGGAAGATTTTCATGCAAAAATGCTTCGTGTTGCCACGGATTATATGACGGTAGAGCTTACCGATGTACCTAGCAAGGTGGAGTCTTTTGTGGAAGAGTTAAACCAATTTCAGATTAAAGATATGTGCTGTACTGGAGTGACCGCTCTGGAAAGCAAATAAATAATGATACCTGACTATCCCTAGAACGGATGGATGGATATAGAACTGTTAAAAGAACATTACATGAGAAAAAACGGAGGAGATAATTATGGTACAGATGTTTTATGATGCAGATTGTAATTTGGATTTTTTAAAGGATAAAAAAATTGCCATCATCGGCTATGGAAGTCAGGGTCATGCCCACGCTTTAAACTTAAAAGAAAGCGGTTGTGATGTAGTAGTTGGGTTACGTACTTCTTCTGCTAGCTGTGAAACAGCAAGAGCGGCAGGGTTAACGGTAATGGAAACAGGTGAGGCAGCAAAGGTGGCAGATTTTGTTATGATGCTGGTACCCGATGAGGCTGCTGCTGATATCTATTACACCAGTGTTGCACCAAACCTTTCCGAAGGCAATGTGTTGATGTTTGCCCATGGATTTAATATCCATTATAACCAAATTAAAGCACCAAAAAATGTAGACGTTATCATGGTGGCACCAAAAGGCCCCGGCCATGTAGTAAGAGAAATTTACACAAAAGGACAGGGATGCCCTTCCTTAATCGCAGTTTATCAGGATTTTTCAGGCAAAGCAAAAGACTACGCACTGGCTTATGCCTGCGGTATCGGTGCAGGCCGTGCTGGTATCATTGAAACAACATTTAAAGAAGAAACAGAAACAGACTTATTTGGTGAGCAGGCTGTACTATGCGGTGGTGTAACAGAATTAATGAAGGCTGGTTTTGATACTTTGGTAGAAGCAGGCTACGCTCCAGAGATGGCATACTTTGAGTGTGTGCATGAAATGAAGCTGATTGTAGACTTAATCAACAAGGGCGGATTTGAAATGATGCGTTACTCCATCTCCAACACAGCGGAATATGGAGATTATCGTACAGGTACCAGAATGGTAACAGAGGAAACAAGAAAGAACATGAAGCAAGTATTAAAAGAAATCCAAGACGGCACCTTTGCTAGCGAATGGATTCAAGAAAATAAAGCCGGCGGTTGTGCAAAATTCTTGGCAACCCGTGCAAGAGAAGCGGCACATCCTGTGGAAGCAGTTGGAGCAAAGCTTCGTAAAATGATGAGCTGGTTACAGTAAAATATTATTTATATCATTCTTTCCTTACTTATAGATTTGGATGCCATAGCATTATGGTATCCAAATCAATTTAATATAAAGCTGTGTGCAAATAGAATTTTTGCTTAGAGTTTTGTTTTAAATAGTATGGAGTGGAAGATAAACATTATAGATACAGATAACAGATATAGGAGGAAAAGCGTATGGAATTAAGAAGTTACCATGTGACAAAAGGCGTAGAAAAAGCACCCCAGCGTTCTTTGTTAAGAGCTTGCGGTTTTACAGATGAAGAAATGAATCGTCCTTTGATTGGAGTAGTTTCTGCCCACAGCGACATTGTGCCTGGGCATATTCATTTAGACAAGATTACAGCCGCTGTAAAAACAGGAGTGAGCATGGCAGGCGGAACCCCTATTATGGTTCCTGCTATTGGTGTGTGCGATGGCATTGCCATGGGGCATACGGGTATGAAATATTCCTTATCCTCCAGAGAACTAATTGCAGACAGCGTGGAAACAATGGCAAATGCTCATTGCTTTGATGGCTTGGTATTGGTGCCAAACTGCGACAAAGTTGTACCTGCTATGGTAATGGCTGCGGCTCGCATCAATATTCCTTCTATCGTAATTAGCGGAGGGCCTATGCTTGCAGGAAGCGTAGGGGAGGAAGAAGTCAGCCTTTCCAAGATGTTTGAAGCGGTAGGAGCAAGAAAGGCAAATATCATAGACGATGAAGAACTGTGCCGTATGGAAAACGATTGCTGTCCTGGTTGTGGCTCTTGTGCGGGAATGTATACGGCAAACTCCATGAATTGCCTTTGTGAGGCCATTGGTATGGCACTGCCTGGAAATGGTACCATTCCTGCGGTATATGCTTCAAGAATTCACTTGGCAAAGCACGCAGGCATGAAAATCATGGAGCTGGTGGAAAAAGATATTCGTCCTAGAGATATTTTGACACAGAAAGCATTTGAAAATGC
This sequence comes from Candidatus Epulonipiscium sp., assembly GCA_012519385.1. Taxonomy (GTDB): domain Bacteria; phylum Bacillota; class Clostridia; order Lachnospirales; family Anaerotignaceae; genus JAAYQI01. Next base: position 11,037 of record JAAYQI010000008.1, on the reverse strand, counting down.
CCTTGCCGTAGACATGGCACTGGGATGCAGTACCAATAGCGTGCTTCACTTACTGGCTATTGCCAATGAGGCAGGCAGACCCTTGGATTTAAAGGTATTTAATGAAGTAAGTGCCAGAACGCCTAACTTATGCCACTTGGCACCTGCAGGGGATGCCCATATTCAGGATTTATACCAAGCTGGGGGCATACAGGCAGTGATGGCAGAGCTAGCAGAGGGGAATTACATTGATACTACACTACTTACCGTAACTGGGAAAACCGTAGGAGAAAATATTGCAGGATGTAGAAATAAAAATCCTCAAGTTTTACGCCCGATTACCAATCCTTATAGCACTACGGGAGGTATCGCTGTTCTTTGGGGAAATATAGCAGAGGATGGATGTGTGGTAAAACGCTCTGCCGTAGCACCAGAAATGCTGGTACACGAAGGCCCTGCCAGAGTGTTTGACTGCGAAGAGGATGCAATCACTGCAATCTATGACGGGAAAATACAAAAAGGGGATGTGGTGGTAATCCGTTATGAAGGACCAAAGGGAGGCCCAGGCATGAGAGAAATGCTAAACCCAACCTCGGCACTTGCAGGCATGAAGCTGGATAAAGATGTGGCACTGATTACCGACGGACGCTTTAGCGGAGCATCCCGAGGGGCATCCATTGGCCATGTTTCTCCCGAAGCGGCGGCAGGAGGGGCCATTGGGTTACTGCAAGAGGGAGATATCATCTCCATTGATATACCCAATAGCAAAATTAATGCAAAAGTATCCCAAGAGGAGTTTGCAAAAAGAAGGGCGGCTTATGTACCGAAGGCACCCAATGTTACCACAGGATGGCTGGCTCGGTATGCGAAGCTTGTAACCTCTGCCAATACAGGAGCAGTTTTAAAATAATATAAGTTAGGATAATAAAAAAAGGATACTTTTATTCAAAGTATCCTTTTTGTTGGTCTTGAAAGATTAAATATCAAATTCTTTGCCCAGCATGAGGGTAAAATCCATAACTTCTGTTACCAAGGCATACAGTGCATCATCATCTTCCAGTGCTGCCAAGGTTTCCTCATCGCTTTCAAAGCTACAGAGATAGATATCATCAATATCATAAAAATCTGCCTGCCATGGGGTTGGACGACCACGATATTTTAATAAATACGCCCAAATATCGCCTATTTTTAAAATGTTATATTTATCCGGTGTCATAAGATGCCTCCTTTTGGGTGGAACTTATTTTAAAAATCCGTTTACAATTTGTTCTTCTGCTTGTTTTTCTGTTAAGCCTAATGTCATTAGCTTTGTAAGCTGTTCTCCTGCAATTTTACCGATAGCTGCCTCGTGAATCAAGGTAGCATCTACATTATTTGCGGTAATCTCAGGGATAGCTGCCACAACGCCTTCATCCATAATGATGGCATCGCATTCGGAATGGCCATAGCAGGAAGCATTTCCGTTAATGACAGAGCGGAAAACCTGCTTGGAAGTGTCCTTAGCAACAGAGCGGGACACTAAATTGGCACTGGAGCCTTCTCCGTTTAAATCTACAGAAAAAGAGGTCTCTGCTAATTGATTTCCGTGGGTCATAATTTTTTCGGAAATTACCAAAGTGGCACCCTTTGCCAGTTTTGCACTGGAAACACGCTTGGTGGAGTCCACACCCTTAAGCTGTACGGTTTCCATTTCGACATAACTATCTTCCTCTGCTTCAATATGGGTTTGAGGATTGATGATACGTTTTCCACTACCATCTCCTTCACCAATATGTTTTTCTACATATCTAATGCGGGCATTTTTACCCACAAAGAAACGGTGAATACCTTCGTGCATAGAGGTTTGGTCACCGCAGTTATGCACGCCACAGCCTGCGATAATGACAACATCAGCATTTTCTCCGATATAGAAATCATTATAAACCAAATCATGAAGCCCTGCTTCTGTAATGATGGCAGGAATATGCACGCTTTCATTTTTTGTGCCAGGTTTTACGATGATATCAATGCCGGGTTTATCGGTTTTAGACTGAATCTGAATGTTTGCGGTAGAATTTCTTCCTTCGCTTTTTCCGTTGTTACGAATATTATAGGCACCGATGGGAACATCGTGCAAATCGGAAACTTGTTCTAACATAGTTTTTAATAAGCTGTTCATTGGAGACCCTCCTTAAAATATTTGCACTCGGTGGAGGAATTTAAAATAGAAGGTAAAATAGTATCCTTGCTACCTACTTTGGAAATTTCACCATCTGCGATGACAATAATCTGGTCTGCAATGTTTAATATTCTTTCTTGATGAGAGATAATCACAATAGAACCATCAATTTCTTGGTGCATTTTTTCAAAAACATCAATGAGGTTTTTAAAGCTCCATAAATCAATGCCTGCTTCTGGCTCATCAAAAATGGAGAGCTTTGTTTTTCTGGCAAGTACGGTAGCAATTTCAATTCGTTTTAATTCTCCACCAGAAAGACTGCCGTTTACTTCTCTATCAATATAATCTCTGGCGCAAAGACCTACTTCGGAAAGGTAATCACAAGCTGCGGATACACTAAGCTCCTTGCCAGAGGCTAACGTAATCAAATCCTTTACGGTAACACCTTTAAAGCGAACAGGCTGTTGAAAAGCAAAGCTGATGCCTGCATTGGCACGCTCTGTAATTCCAAGCTCTGTAATATCTTGTCCATCTAAAAAAATCTGGCCGCTGGTAGGCTTTTGAATTCCTGCGATGATACGTGCCAAGGTGGATTTGCCTCCGCCGTTTGGCCCTGTAATTACAACAAATTTTGAGTTGTCTATGGTTAAATTAATATTTTTTAAAATATCTTTTTCGCCGGGGACGGAAAAGCAAATATTTTTCAGCTCCAACATAAAGCAATCTTCCTCCTAAAAAAAGACTCACGCAAGAAAAAATCTGCATCAGCCGTACTAAAAACTATCTATCTATTCTTTTATAAATGTAATCAAATTATAACAACCTTTTTCTTGGTATGTCAATGGTTTTTCGACAATAACAGCAGTATTTTTAACTTTATGCTTATGCCTACTATAAATCGGTTTCCAAAAACCAAAAAAGTAAGAAAAAAGGGATATTTTTTTTGACAAATAGGGTGGGGCATATTAAGGTAGTAATGATAGAAGTGATACCCAAAGTAAAAACACATTTTGAGAAAGGGCGGAAGAAGTTATGGGGTATTGGAATTCCAGAGGGCTTAGAGGAAGCGGCTTGGAGGAGATGGTGAACTTTACCAATGAAATGTACCGAAAAAAAGGGCTTGCCTTATTTCAAAAAATACCCACACCTATTACACCCATTGAGCTAAATAAAGAAAAAAATACCATCACATTGGCTTATTTTGATAAAAAAAGCACCGTGGATTATATTGGCGTGGTGCAGGGGATTGCGGTTTGTTTTGATGCCAAGGAAACGGCACTAAAAAGCCTCCCCATACAAAATATACACCAGCATCAAATAGAATTTATGGGGGATTTTCAAAAGCAGGGGGGTATTGCTTTTTTACTGGTTTACTTTACTGCATACAGAGAGGTTTATTTTTTACCATATGAGGTTTTGTACCACTATTGGGAAATGGCAAAAAGTGGGGGACGAAAATCCATACCATATGCTGCTTTTGAAAAAAAATATCAGATAGAAAGCCGTCAAGGTACGGCTCTGCACTATTTGGAAGGCATTAATGTATATTTACAGAGCAAAGAGCAGAAAGAATAAAAACACGAAAAAAAGGCAAGAATTTTCTAAAAAAGGAGGATTTTTTATGAAAATTCTTGTTTTTTTTATTATCGCAATGCTATTTTTCTGCTGTGGTTGTAGCCCTGCCAAAGAGCCTGTTATGGCAGAAAAGGCAGATTCTGTTTGGATTATTGACAAAAGAGATATCCTCCCTATTTTTTATGAAGATACCAATCGACCATTGGCTATTTTTGAACCCATGGAAGGCTGTATGCTGGGGGCATCTGTTACAGAAGACCCTTGGATTGAGGGGGATTGGGAAATATTTGAGGATGTAAGCGAAAAGGAACATCATATTTACGAACGAAGTATGACCGTTGGGGAAGACTTTCCTCTTATGTGGGCATTGGAGTGCTACACCAAGGGGCGGATTCCAATGGTTAGTTTATACCCCGAAAATATGAAAAAGCCCTTTCAAAAAAAGGACATGGAAAAAGCGGCGGAAAAAATCGGAGCGTTTCAAGTGCCCATATTGTTACGGCTTTATCCCAACCCTTCTGATTTAGGCACAGCACAGGAGTATCAGGAGTTTTTTAGATATGCCAGTGCTCAGCTGCATAGAAAGGCCCCCAATGCTGTGGTGGTGTGGAGCATACCTTTTCGCCATGTGGATATTGCAAAAGAGTATTATCCAGGGGATAAAGCGGTAGATTGGATTGGCCTTGATATTTTGCAAAAAAGCACAAGTGAGGAAGAGCTCATGGGGAAACGGTTTGAGATGTGGTATTACTTGTTTCAAAAAAAGAAACCACTTATGATTTCTCGCTTAGGCATTTCCCATTATTCCACCAAGGATTCCACTTATACAGAAAATGCTGCGGCAAAAGAAATTACGGACTTTTATGCCTCATTACAACAATACCCAGCCGTAAAAGCAGTGGTGTATTTTGATATAAATTTTACTACTCAAGCACAGCAGGGGTTGATACGGGAAAATTATGTATTAACAGAAAGTGCTGACATACTTCAAGCCTATCAAAAAGCAATCGCAAATCCTTGGTTTTCTCCTCGGGAAGGAGTCAGGTGGCTACGAAGCCCCTATCGGGGGTATTTGCTAGAGGATAAGTTTTATATACCCAAAGGGGCTGTGGAAAATGACCTACTGGCATCAGTAAAGGGTGAACCTATCTATATCAATGGAGAAGAATGTTATTTTCTTGGGGATGTGGAAGGGTATCGCATTGGCTTACGAGATGGATGTTTGTGGCTTTCGGCAAAACCGTAGTTGTAGAGGAGATTTAATTATAGTAAAATAAAAAAAACGAAAGCTGAAAGGGGGGCAGTAGTATGATAAAACGGTCTGTGGCAGAGCGAATTTTTGAGGCAGCGTTACAAGAAGGGGCTGACTTTGCTGAAATATTTCTGGAAGATACCAAGGAAACTACCATCTCCATGGTAAATGGAAAGGTAGAACACGCTCTTTCAGGTATTCGGTATGGTGTGGGCATACGATTATTTCAAGGCAACAGAGGAATTTATGCTTATACCAATGATATGGAAGAAAGCAATTTGATACAAATTGCAAAGGAAGCGGGACGAGCCGCCAAAGGTCAAGGAAAGCACAGGGTACTAAATTTTGATGTAAAAGAAATCCCTACCCGTAATCCCATACTGCGTATGCCAAATACAGTGGAGCATAAAGAAAAGGTGGAGCAGCTTCGCCGTGGTATGGAGGCGGCAAAGGCATATGATACTAAAATTACCCAGACAAAAGCGGGATATTTGGATGTGGTGCAAAATGTATTTATTGCCAACACCCAAGGCACTTGGGTTACGGATGAAAGAGTGCGTACAAGGTTTACCATAGAAGCTGTTGCATCTTCTGCAACGGAAAAGCAAAGCGGAAGATTTGGCCCTGGAGGTTCTGTGGGGTTTGAGCTATTTCACCAAATTGATGTAGAGGAGTATGGCAAAGAGGCCGCACGTATTGCAGTAACCATGCTTGGTGCAGGAGTTTGCCCTAGCGGGAAGATGCCAGTCGTAATTGATAACGGATTTGGCGGCGTGATTTTTCATGAGGCTTGTGGCCATGGGTTAGAAGCCACCGCCGTAGCCAGAAATGCTTCCGTATTTGCAGGAAAACTGGGAAAGAAAATTGCATCTGACATCGTAACTGCTGTGGATGATGGAACAATCCCCAATGCTTGGGGCTCTTCTGCTGTGGATGATGAAGGCACACCAACCCAAAAGAATATTTTGATAGAAAACGGAATTTTAAAATCTTATTTGGTGGATAAATTAAACGGCAGAAAAATGGGGATGGCATCCACAGGCTCGGCACGCAGGCAAAATTATCGGTATGCTCCCACTTCCCGCATGACCAATACCTACATTGCTTCTGGTAAAAGTACACCGCAAGACATCATATCCAATACGGAATACGGTTTATATGCAAAGCAAATGGGAGGCGGCAGTGTTGACCCAGCTACAGGTATATTTAATTTTGCAGTATTGGAAGGATATATGATACGCAACGGAAAAATAGCAGAGCCTGTGCGGGGAGCGACTTTGATTGGCAAAGGTGCGGAGGTATTGATGCGTATTGACATGGTAGGCAACAATATAAGTCAGGCACAGGGAATGTGCGGAAGCATCAGCGGTTCTATTCCTACCAACGTAGGGCAGCCCATGATTCGGGTAGGGGAGCTAACCGTAGGCGGAAGGGGATAGCAATATGGATTGGGAAGAATTTTCAAAGGAATTATTAGAGGAAGGAAAACGCAAAGGCTTTTCTGAATGTGAGACTTATTTTCAAAGAAAAAAGAACTTTGAAGTGCTGATACTGGAAGGTGAAATCTCTCATTATGAAAACAGCATCACCCAAGGGGTATGTTTTCGGGGAATACGAGAGGGGAAAACAGGATACGCCTATTGCGAAAAAATAAGCGACGATGCAGTAGCCTTTGTGGTGGAGCAAGCAAAAGATAATGCCGAAATCGGTGAGGAAAACACTGCTGAAGCATTATTTGAAGGGGCGAAGGAGTATCCCTCCCTTTTAGGAATTGAAGAAAACTTACGAAATTTATCAGAAGAAGAAAAAATATCTGCGGCAAAGCAAATGGAGCAGGCAGCTCTTAGCTTGGGAGAGTATTCTGTAGCCATTGACTACTGTGTGCTGGAATATCACGAAGTACTTACAAAAATTTTTAACACAAAGGGTTTAGCGGCATCTTATGAAAAAAACAATGCTATAGCCTATGTTTCTGCTATCGCTCAGCAGGGCAAGGAAATTAAAACAGGCAGTGAGTATTGGATGGGTTCAAATTGGGAGGAGTTTAACCCTGCCCAAATCGGGCGAAAGGCGGCGGAAAATGCCATTAGCCATCTGGGTGCTACAGGCCTGCCCTCGGGAGAGTACCCTGTTATATTGCAAAATTCGGTAATGGCTGGGTTACTGTCTGCTTTTTGCAGTGGATTTTTTGGAGAATCTGTGGAAAAAGGCTTTTCTATGCTAAAAGGAAAACTACATGAGAAAATTGCCTCCGAAAAGGTTTCCATACGAGACGACGGACTACTGCCCTACCATTTAGGCTCATCCCCTTTTGACAGCGAAGGAGTACCCTGCCAGAATAAAGCGGTGGTATCGAAGGGGCGGTTGGAGACTTTTTTATACAACCAAAAAGCCGCAAAAATGGCAGGAGTGACATCTACGGGTAATGGGTTTAAATCCTCCTTGCAAGCGCCCGTGCAAACGGCCTGCACCAATTTTTATGTAGTCGCAGGAGAAAAATCATTGGAAGAGCTGATGGAGGAAATGGGAAACGGCATATTGATTACGGAAATTGCAGGGCTTCATTCGGGTACCAATGATATTTCGGGAGATTTTTCATTATCTGCCGAAGGCTTTGTGATAAAAGACGGAAAAAAGGAAAACCCAGTGGAGCAGATTACCATAGCAGGAAATTTTTACGCATTACTGCAAGAGATAGAAGAATGCGGAAATGATTTACGATTTATGATGCCAAAAGCAAAAGGATGCATGGGTGCGCCTTCTGTTTTTGTCAGAAAAGTAGCAATATCAGGATGATATATAGAGGAAGGCATCTTGTTGTTTTTTAAAGACAGGGTGCCTTTTTGATTCGCCCAAAACTCTAGGGGGAAAGTTCTGGAAAAAAACACATGTCTAGGGTATAATAGTATAAAGAAAAAGCGGAGAGCCTAAGAATCATGGTTTTATCGGTCACTTGCTACAGAAGGCAGGCTGCTTGCCTTATGCTTAGTGCCAGCTTTTCTCCGCTATATCGGCAAGTGATGAGAGGGGTGAGGCCGCAGATGCGGCATGGATATGATTACAACAGCGAACTTGAATGAACTGTTTCAAATTGTAAACGTAGAACATAAAGAGCCACATCATATTTTAGGGATGCACCTGGTAGAAAAAAAAGGAAAACAAATGATTTCCGTACGAGCCTTTGTACCTGGGGCTTCTGAAATGATTGTAATAGATGAGCAGTGTGATACCCTCTGTTACAAAATGCAAAAAATTCATGAGGACGGTTTTTTTGAAGTAAATATTGAGGAGAGAGATGTATTTTTTCGGTATTTACTTAAAATTACCGATGGAGAGGGAAATTGTTGGACAACCTATGATGGGTATTCTTTTTTGCCTGTTATTTCCGAGTATGACAGGTATTTGTTTAATGCGGGAAATCATTACAGCATTTATAAAAAACTGGGTGCTAATTTTGCAACGATAGATGGCGTGCAAGGGGTAGTATTTGGTGTATGGGCACCTTCTGCCAAGGCGGTTAGTGTGATTGGGGACTTTAATAACTGGAATGCAGGCAGAAACCCTATGCGTCTTTTAGGAGACAGCGGCATATGGGAGGTATTTATTCCCGGCTTACAGCCCTATGACAGATATAAATTTCAAATAAAAGACCAAAATAACAACGTAGTGGATAAAGCAGACCCTTATGGGCGTTTTGCTCAGATGCGCCCTGAAACAGCATCCCTACTGTTTGATAGCAGCGGTTTTCAATGGCAGGATGAAGCGTGGATGGAGTTTCGCAAAAAAAACGATATGTACCGTCAGCCTATGAATATTTATGAGGTGCATCTTGGGTCATGGATGCGGGATATAGAAGGACAAAATGAGCCTTTTACCTATGAAACAGCAGCAGAAAAGCTAGTGCAATATGTGGTGGAGATGGGATATACCCATATCGAATTTTTGCCCTTATCGGAGCATCCTTTTGATGGAAGCTGGGGCTACCAAGTAACAGGTTATTATGCACCTACCAGCCGCTACGGCACACCAACACAGCTAAAGCTACTCATTGATACTTGCCACAGGAATCATATTGGTGTGATACTGGACTGGGTTCCTGCCCATTTTCCAAAGGATGAGTGTGGGTTAAGACAGTTTGATGGAACTGCCCTTTATGAGCATGAAAACCCTATGAAGGGGGAACATCCGCAATGGGGTACCCTTATTTTTAACTATGGACGCAAGGAAGTCAGCAACTTTTTGATTGCTAATGCCATATACTGGCTAGAGGAATTCCATATTGACGGCCTGCGGGTGGATGCGGTTGCTTCCATGCTGTATTTGGATTACGGAAAAAATGATGGAGAATGGATTCCCAACTGCCATGGCGGACGGGAAAATCTGGAGGCTGTGGAGTTCTTAAAACACATGAATTCTGTGATTTCCAAGCAGTTTGACGGTGTGATGATGATGGCGGAGGAATCCACCTCTTGGGAAGGGGTATCCCGCAGTACCGAAGAAGGAGGCCTTGGGTTTCAGCTTAAGTGGAACATGGGATGGATGAATGATTTTTTATTTTATCTAAAAAAAGACCCCATTTACAGAAAATATCATCACAACTATCTTACCTTCAGCATGAGCTATGCCTTTTCGGAAAAATTTATACTGGTGCTTTCTCATGATGAGGTGGTGCATGGTAAGAGTTCTATGATTGGCAAAATGCCAGGGGATATGTGGCAAAAATTTGCCAACCTAAGGGTTGCTTACGGATTTATGTATGGGCATCCAGGGAAAAAATTATTATTTATGGGAAATGAATTTGGGCAGTTTTCTGAGTGGAGTGAGGCCAGAAGTTTGGATTGGCATTTGCTGCAATATGATTCTCACAGGCAATTACAGGAATATATGAAGGATTTAAACCACTTCTATAAGACAGAAGCGGCATTATGGGATTTGGATTTTGACCCTAGAGGGTTTGAATGGATTGAATGTGACGATAAGGATAGCAGTATAGTAATTTTTGTAAGGCGTGACGAAAGTACAAATAGAGAGCTGGTGTTTGTATGTAATTTTACACCTGTTACCTACTTTGATTACCGCATTGGGGTGCCTGTTTCGGGAAGATATGAAGAAGTGTTTAATAGTGACCAGGAAAAGTATGGCGGAAGCGGTGTAATCAACCGAAAACCCATACAAAGCCAGAGGATTCCCTGGAACAGATGCCAAAGTAGTATTGCCATACAAGTACCGCCTTTGGGAATGACGGTATTTTGCCGCACAGCACAATTAGGAAATTCTATGGATTTAAGATAAAACAGCTATTTTTTGTTGACGGCTATTGTTTTTTTGTGTATAATTCTATAATGTGTAATAAGAGAGAAAATTCTTTCATTATTATGCATTTGCAACAAACGAATCTCGCACCTGGAGGGAGGGAAATTCATGTCAGAGGTAAAGGTAAAAGAGAATGAATCCTTAGATAGCGCTCTTCGTCGTTTTAAAAGAAGCTGTGCAAAAGACGGCATTATGGGAGAAGTTCGCAAAAGAGAACATTACGACAAACCCAGCGTAAAACGCAAAAAGAAATCCGAAGCGGCTAGAAAACGTAAATTCAAATAATTCATGTGATAGCTAAGGGATGATGGTTATGTCATTAAAGGAGCAACTTTTCGCAGATTTGAAAAGTGCAATGAAAGAAAAGGATACCATACGTAAAGATACTGTACAGCTTATTCGTTCAGGAATTCTGCAAATTGAAAAAGACGAAAAGATAGAGCTGGATGACGAAGGCGTAATTGGTGTAATTGCAAAACAATTAAAAAGCCGTCGTGATTCACTGCCGGATTATGAAAAGAGCGGAAGAACTGATTTAGTGGAAAAACTCAATAAAGAAATTGAAATATTGTTGAACTACCTTCCAGAGCAGTTGAGTGAGAGCGATATTCAAAGTATTATTGAAGAAACGATAAGTGAGCTGGGGGCGACCACCATGAAGGATATGGGTAGGGTGATGGCGGCTGTAACACCAAAGGTGAAAGGCCGTGCAGACGGAAAGGTTGTCAGCGGTTACGTAAAGGAATTTTTACAAAAAAAT
>JAAYQI010000078.1 GCA_012519385.1 Candidatus Epulonipiscium sp. | reverse complement strand
TTCAGTCTATCGACCATTCCAAGGCAATTAAAATGGTAAAACGAAAGCTGTCCGACCTTGAAAAAATGAAGATTGACGAGGTGCGCCCAGATAGGGCATTGTGTGAAGTAGCGTAAGGTACTACCCCGTAAGATAACACGGGAAACAGCCTGCCTAACCGAAAGGCGAAAGCTGACACGGGAACATAGCACGGCAGGAAAGCGGTAAGTCACCTAAAGGCATTTTGGTGCGACTGAACCGCAATGTTAAGCGGATACGAGGTTTAAGTTGAATTTACTGAACGTGAGTTTCTAATTCCTGTTATTTTCAGGTGGAGGAAAATGTCTGAAACCTCCGGCATGAGAACGGTTGATTATGTTCGTCAATCAATCGGTTATCATCAATTTCATGCAATCTGTAGGAGAACTTATGGCAACGAAACGAAAGCGAAACCGACAATCCTCATTTACCTACACACAATGCTAACTGGGGATACCCTAAACAGGAGCGCCACCACGGAGGTGAATAATCGGCTATGGCTATTGAGCCTGAAAATCCTGCATGGGTACGGAGCGTTCGTAGTAGTCCGAGGGCGGTAACACCGTCTACATGGCGAAGGGACGCAGTTATTGTGTACTAAAATAAAAGTTGATTAGGGAGGAAAACCTCAAATGCAACCAACAACCGAAATTTTAGCAAGAATCAGTAAAAACTCACTTGCAAACAAAGAAGAAGTCTTTACAAAACTGTATCGCTACCTGTTGCGTCCTGACCTCTATTTTCTGGCATATAACCACTTGTATGCTAATAATGGAGCGGCAACGAAAGGAGCAAACAATGATACGGCTGACGGTTTCAGCGAAGTAAAAATTTCAAATATCATAAAGTCGCTGTCTGACGATACCTATCAGCCTACGCCGGTAAGGCGAACCTACATCTCCAAAAAGAGCGACCCCAAAAAGAAGCGTCCGTTGGGAATACCCACATTTATGGATAAGCTGGTACAGGAAGCTCTGCGCATGGTGCTTGAAGCGGTATATGAGCCTGTCTTTCTAAATGTGTCACATGGGTTCAGACCGAAAAGAAGCTGTCATACCGCACTAACTACATTGAAAAAGGAGTTCAACGGTACACGTTGGTTTGTTGAGGGCGACATTAAAGGTTGCTTTGACAATATCGACCACGCTGTACTTGTAGGTTTCATAAACAATAAAATCAAGGACGCACGGATTATTAAGCTGATTTACAAGTTCCTGAAAGCGGGATATTTAGAGAATTGGCAATTTCACAAGACATACAGCGGAACACCGCAGGGCGGCATTATCTCGCCGTTGCTCGCCAACATCTACCTGCATGAGCTGGACAAGTATGTAATGAAGCTGAAAACCGAGTTTGACACACCCAATACGGAGAAGATAACGCCTGAATACCGAGAACTTCAAAACGAAATCAAAATGCTCTCCTATTACATCAAAAAGGCAGACGGCACGGAGAAAGAACGGCTACTTGCAGAATATAAACCAAAACGCAAGCAGATTATGTCAATCCCGTGTACTTCGCAGACCGACAAAAAAATCAAATATGTTCGGTACGCCGACGATTTTATCATAGGTGTAAAAGGGAGCCAAGAGGACTGCCAGTGGATTAAGAGTAAACTTGCCGAATTTATAGGCGGAACGCTGAAAATGGAACTCAGTGAAGAAAAAACTCTCATTACCCACAGCAGTGAATGTGCAAGGTTCTTAGGCTATGATGTGCGTGTTCGGAGAAATGGAGAAATAAAGCGTGGTGGCCCAGGCAATGCCAAAAAGCGGACGCTGAATAATCATACTGAACTGCTTGTGCCATTTAACGACAAAATCCATAAATTCATCTTCTCAAAAGGAATAGCGATACAGAAAATCGACGGGACACTGTTTCCCGTACATCGTAATTCTCTGCTACGGCTTACAGATTTAGAAATCGTCACCACCTACAATGATGAGCTACGAGGGCTTTGCAACTACTACGGTATGGCAAGCAATTTTCACAAAATGAAGTATTTTGCCTACCTCATGAAATATAGTTGCTTAAAAACTCTTGCGTCAAAACATAAAAGTAGTATCTCAAAAGTCATTGCCATGTTCAAGGACGGCAAAGGCGATTGGGGTATCCCGTATGAAACAAAAGCGGGTGCAAAACGGCGATATTTTGCGAATTATATCGACTGTAAAGAGGCAAAGAATCCGACTGATAACATTAGTAATGCGGCCATTATTTACAGTCAATCGGTGACCAGCCTTGAAAAACGGTTGAAAGCAAAAGTTTGTGAGCTATGCGGAACGACTGAAAGCGACCATTACGAAATTCACCACGTCAACAAGCTGAAAAATCTGAAAGGCAGGCAAACGTGGGAAATCGCAATGTTGGCTAAACGCCGAAAAACGCTTGTGGTGTGCAGAAAATGCCACCATGAAATCCATAATATGTGAGTTTTACTGAACGAACAATGACAGAGCCGTATACTCCGAGAGGGGTACGTACGGTTCCCGGAGAGGGTGGTGCAGACCTACCGCCGAAATGCGGCAAGGCGGCACTTCCCTACTCCACCAGAAAAAAGCAGTACGCAGTGGCTATGATATGGATATTATGCCCTCTGACCTCGCCTTGTTCCTTACGGAAATGAAGAAGCTGTTGCAGGATTTGCAGAGCAGAAATGAGCGATTGTTCTACTTCACCTTCCTAATTGTAAATACCGAAGAAAGCAAGGACAAGCTGGATAATATTGTTTTTACCGCAACAAGCCTTGCACAGAAGCATAACTGTATTTTGCATAGGCTCGACTACAATCAAGAGCAAGGCTTTATGAGCTGCCTGCCGTTGGGTAAAAATTTAATTGGCATCAGAAGATGTATGACCACCACAGCCACAGCAGGTTTTGTGCCATTTACTACTTGTGAGTTGTTTCAAAATGGCAATGCCCTTTATTATGGTATCAATGCCTTGTCCAGTAACCTGTTAATGGCAGACAGAAAGCTGCTTAAAAACCCCAATGGGCTAATTCTCGGCACTCCGGGCAGTGGTAAATCCTTCTCTGCAAAACGAGAAATCGTCAATGTGTTTCTTATTACAGACGATGATATTGCCATTTTAGACCCCGAAGCCGAGTACGCACCTTTGGTGCAAAGGCTGAATGGACAGGTTATTAAAATCTCCCCACTTTCTAAGCATTTCATCAATCCTATGGATATAAGCCTTGACAATATGGACGAAGAAAACCCTCTTATTTTAAAGAGTGATTTTATTCTTTCACTTTTCGAGGTGATGATGGGCAAGGTGCAGGCAGACGAAAAGAGTATTATTGACAGTTGTCTTCAAGAGGTATATATGCCTTATTTCGCTGACCCAAAGAATACGCCTATGCCGATTTTAGAGGATTTGTATAACACTATCCTTAAAAGAGAAAGCAAACAGGCAAGGCATATTGCTGATTGTATGGCAATCTATGTAACAGGCTCTTTGAATGTGTTTAACCACCGAACGAATGTTGACATTAGCAATCGTGTGGTGTGCTTTGATACGAAAGAACTTGGTAATGCCCTCAAAGAGTTTGGTATGTTGGTTGTGCAAGACCAGATTTGGTCGAGAGTGTCCGACAATAGAAATAACCGAAAATCGACCCGTTACTACATTGATGAAATGCACCTTCTCTTAGGCAAGGAGCAGACCGCCAATTATACGGTTGAAATTTGGAAACGCTTTCGTAAATGGGGCGGTATTCCAACAGGCTTAACGCAGAATGTGAAAGACTTCCTCTGTTCCCCGCAGGTGGCGAATATCTTTGAAAACTCCGACTTTGTGTATCTTTTAAATCAAGCCGGAGGTGACAGAGAAATCCTTTCAAAGCAGCTTAATATATCCCCTCATCAACTTTCTTATGTGACCAATTCGGGAGCCGGTGAGGGACTTTTAATTTACGGCAGCACCATTATTCCCTTTATTGACCATTTTCCAAAGGATACAGAGCTGTATAAAATTATGACTACAAAGCTTGAGGAAGTGTGATATGGAGGGCAAATTAAAGCAATCTCGACTTAAACTTGATAAGGCGGAAGAAAAGCGAGATAAAGCAGCCGAAAAAATCCCCAAGAAGAAACAAAAAAGGCTTTATGAAAAGGAAAAGCCTAAATCCAAACTGGATTTTGAGGAGATTAAAGCGAAGCCTTCAGATAAGCTATTGGATAAGCCAAAGCCGCCATCTGTTGTGGTACAAAATCTAAAAAAAGCACCAAGGCGACAAGTTGCTGAAACTTTGCATAAGGAAATTGCCAAAGAGGAAGATGACAATGTTGGTGTAAAATCTGCCCACAAAACAGAAGAAACAATAGAGCTTGCAGGCAGAAAAGTTGAAAATTACTATCATCGACAAAAGCTGAAGCCTTATGCAGACCTTGAAAAAGCGGAGAAAAAGCTACGCACAGCACAGGTGAATTACAGCTATAACAAGGTGGTTGCCGAAAATCCACAGGCTTACAGCAATCCTCTTTCAAAGTGGAAGCAAAAGCAGGCAATCAAAAAGCAGTATGCCAACGCAAGAAAAGCCGGAACAGCCGCAGCTAATATGGGAACCACTTTTAAAAGTACAATCAAAAAAGGTGCCAATACGGTGATAGCCGCTGCTGTTAATGCAGTGAAAAATCCTAAAATTCTTATGCTTCTTGGTTGTATGCTTCTGATAATCATTGCTTGTGGCGGAATGTTCTCCTCTTGCTCCGTAATGCTGCAAGGCGGTTTTAACTCCATTGTGGGTACTTCCTACAACTCTGAGGAAAGGGATATTGTGGCTACTGATAACAGCTATAAAGACCTTGAAAAAGAGCTGCAAGAAAGGATTGATAACATCGAGAGTGATTATCCGGGGTATGATGAATACCGCTATAATCTTGATGAAATCGGTCATAACTCCCACGAGCTTGCCTCGTACCTAACAGCACTTTTGCAGTATTACAAAGAAAATGAGGTACAAGGCGAGCTGCAACAAGTATTTGATTTGCAGTATGAATTGACATTGAGGCGAGTTGTGCAGACCCGATATGACTCAGATGGTGACTCGTACAACTATTATATTCTGTATGTCACCCTCACCAATACCCCGATTAAAGAGGTTGCACAAGACCTGCTGACCGCCGAGCAGTTAAGGCTATTTGAGGTGTATCTTGAAACAAAGGGTAATAAGCCCAATGTGTTTGGAGATATTTACAGTGAAACGGACAGTAGCCAAGATTTAGAGTATCAAGTACCGGCACACAACTTAACCGATGCTGAGTTTGGCAAAATGTTAAAGGAAGCCGAGAAATATTTAGGCTACCCCTATGTTTGGGGTGGAAGTTCTCCATCTACTTCTTTTGATTGCAGTGGCTTTGTGTGCTGGGTAATCAATCAGTCCGGTGTGGGCAATATCCCACGCACCACAGCTACGGGCATTTACAATCAAACCACCCGTATTCCAAAAAGCGAAGCTAAGCCGGGGGATATTATCTTCTTTGAGGGTACTTATGCGAGTAGCGGAGCCGTTTCTCACGTTGGCATTTATGTTGGGGACGGAATGATGATACATTGTGGAAACCCCATAGGCTATGCAAATATCAACAGCAAATACTGGAGCGAACATTTTTATGCCTTTGGTAGATTAGATTAAAAACTCAAAATATTTAATATGGTTTGAGTAGAGCTAATATCATCCATTTGTTGAGCAAGTGGACGGAAAGCTTCTGCAATTTCATTAAAAAAGTTGCCGTTAGTAGAACCTATAATATAGTTAAAGTATTCTTTTATATAAAATAAGAATGTTGTGTATTGACCAGTCATTTGTGAAGAAAATTTTATACTATCAAAAAAGCCGTATCCTAAATATTCTTTTAATACAAATACATTGATAAAAAACCAGTAGTTAATTATGCACCAACAAATTACAAAAACAATAGCGACAGATGTAATTTTTTTCTTAGCAGACCAATTATTGTCTATTAAGAATCCACAACAGTCCAAAAAGTCTGTCCAAGATAATACTTCACATTTTGGCTTTAGATTATGTACACAAAAAACAGCAATGTAAAATACTACTGTAGCTAAAAATGCAAACTTCATAACATCACCACCTTTCAACTATATTATAACATAAAACACCATTTTTGAAGGAGGAAATTCCAATGCAAAATAAGTTGAATAAAATCGAGAAAGAAATTACAAAGGCTGGTGAAAAGCTGAAGGAATTTGAGCATAAGCTAAAAGCCTTGCAAAAAGAAAAAACAGATATGGAAAATCTGATTATGATTGATGCTCTAAGAAAGCATAAGGTTAATCACAGTGAGTTACATACCTTATTGCAGATTTTAGAGGAAGAAAAAGGTGCGGTTGTACCTGTAAAAACTATTCAAACGGAGGATGAAGAAAATGAAACGCTATAAATTTTTAACGGCACTTTTTATGATGACATTGGTCATTTGCTCTACCTCAACGGTTGCCTTTGCGGGAGGTGGCGAAGAATATGAGTACAAGTATGAGGAAACAGTGATTGCGGAGGAAACTGCCCAGCCTGCATTACCCCTTACCCCCGACGGCAATTTAACCTTGGTGGACGATATAACCACCAATGAGGAAAGCAGCAAGCAGTTTATTACCGCAGTGACAAAAAACGGAAACTATTTCTATCTTGTTATTGACCGAGCCGATGATAAAGACAATGTTTATCTGCTCAATATGGTGGACGAAGCCGACCTTATGGCACTTATGGAGGGGAAGCCTGTTCCAATGCCAAAACCCGAAGAACCACAGCCTACTCCCACAGAACCTACTGAGGAAGAACCTGTAAAGGAAGAAACAGAAAAGCCTAAAAACAACACCTTACCACTATTGATGCTTGTGCTTGCAATGTGTGGCGGAGGTGCTTTTTATTATCTAAAATTCGTTAAGGGTAAAAATAACCATAAAGGCTCAACCAACCTCAACGAATTGAATGATGATTATTCCGATGATAATGACGAAGAAGAATATGAGCTGGACGATGAGGACAGCTATTTAGCGGACAAGGAGGAGTAAACCTTGAAATTAGTAATTGCAGAAAAGCCAAGTGTGGCACAGAGTATTGCAAAGGTGCTGGGTGCTGCAAGTAAGAAAGACGGATACCTTGAGGGTAACGGCTACTATGTATCGTGGTGTGTTGGGCATTTGGTGGGACTGGCTCCCACCGAGCGATACAATGAGAACTATAAAAAATGGGATTTGAAAGACCTGCCCATTATTCCCGAAAGCTTTGAATATGAGGTGTCAAAGGATAAAGAAAAGCAGCTCAAAGTCCTTTGCAAGCTCCTTAACTCCAATGATGTGAAAACCATCATCAATGCTTGTGATGCCGGGCGTGAGGGTGAGTTAATCTTCCGTTTGGTGTACAGATTTGCAAAGTGCCAAAAGCCAATGCAAAGATTGTGGATCTCCTCTATGGAGGATACCGCAATCAAGCAAGGCTTTGAAAAGCTGAAAGACGGAAAAGAATATGACCTGCTTTATGAAAGTGCTGCTTGCAGGCAAAAAGCCGATTGGATAGTTGGTATCAACGCAACAAGACTTTTTTCCCTGCTCTATAATCAGCAGTTGAATGTGGGCAGAGTAATGTCCCCAACGCTTTCAATGATTGTAGAGCGAAACGCAAATATCAACGCATTTCAGCCGACTCCTTTTTATACAGTAGTTTTGGAAAATGAAGCTGTTGCCTTTACCTCCGAGAAAATTGAGGATAAGGCAAAAGCCGAAGACCTCCTCTCTATTTGCAAAAATAAGCATTTGGTAATTTCAAATGTGGAAAGCAAAGAAAAAACAGAAAAACCGCCTAAGCTCTACGACCTTACCACATTGCAGCGAGAAGCCAACAGAAAATTAGGGTTTACAGCCAATCAAACATTGGAATATACCCAAAGTTTGTATGAAAAAAAGCTCTGTACTTATCCTCGAACTGACAGCAGGTTTCTAACTGAGGATATGGCAGACATCTTGCCGGAACTATCCCTTTATTCCCTTGCTGCACTTCCGTTTCCAAAGGATAAGGAAGTCAATGCACCTTGTAATGCAAGGCTTGTAATTGACAGTGGCAAGGTATCCGACCACCACGCAATTATTCCTACGAAAAGCCTTAAAAACTATGATATAGAGCAGTTGCCTTACGGAGAAAAAGCAGTCTTAACGCTTATTGCATTAAGGCTGCTTTCCTCTTTGGGTGATAATCATATTTACAGTGAAACCGTAGCAACAGCTATTTGTGAGGATATTCCTTTTACCACTAAAGGCAAAAGTATTATCCAAAATGGCTTTAAGGAATATGAAAAGCTGCTTAATTTAAGTGAAACCAAAGAGGAACCGGCTCTGCCACTTATGGCTAAAGGCGAAGTGCTTGAAAATTTTAATGCACAGCTGAAAGAAGGCAAAACCTCAGCACCAAAACAATTTACCGAGGATACTCTGCTCTCGGCTATGGAGAACACAGGCAAAGAGGAAAATATTGAAAAAGAGTTTTGCGGAATTGGTACTCCTGCTACTCGTTCCGGCATTATCGAAAAACTAATCAGCATTAACCTGTTGGAACGC
>JAAYQI010000077.1 GCA_012519385.1 Candidatus Epulonipiscium sp. | reverse complement strand
ACTTCCGCCGCTGCTTTCGTATTCCACTGTAAATTCAATAGGATAGTTTTGAGTCTTTCCTGCAGATGTCCCAGCAAAGGTAAATGTAAAATGACTGCTTTGTCCTGCTTTTAATATGTTTAAATTCTGTATACTGGAGGATTTTGGTACAACTTCTCCCTCACCGATAGCTGTTGCAGTTACCTTTATATTTTTTGCTTCGGATGCACCAGTATTTTTTAAATCAAAGGAAATATTAAAGTTCTGGTTCACACCATAAACTCCTTGAGGCTCTTTCATATTGATTATTTGCACACTGGGCTTAGCTCCAGAAGCTCCCCCCACATTCACATAGTAAATTTGAGAATCTTCATATTGCTTTCCCGAATCATCCTTGTACTTTAACTTTAAAGTAATAGGATATGTTCCGCCCTTCATTTCACTATTGGATACCAGTTGAAAAGCAAATGTTTGGCTGCTGGCAGGACCAATTTTGGTAATGCGCTTACTGCCCAACCCATTGCTGATACCAATTCCTGTAGCTTCTAAACCTTCCAAGCTCAGCTCAACATCATACATACCTGCGGCACTAGTATTTGTAATATATCCGCTCAGTTGTGCAGAGTCTCCAGGATTCATATAGGAAGGATTTAATTTTAAATCCTCAAACGTAAATTCTGGCTTTGAGCCTACATTTTTTACTCTTAAGTAAATAGTATTGCTTCCTGTGGATTTTACACTATATGTATTAAAAAAAGTATAATTTAATGTTATGGGATAGTTCTTTGTTGCAGCAGTTGCATCCATGGTTACCTTCATAGTAACATATCTTTCAGAATGCGGCGCAAAGGAAGATATTCTGTTTGAATTATTTTCAAATTGCACAGAAAATGGAGTGTCTGCTGTCTCAGGAAACGTTGGTTGTATTACAACAGACCTTGCCAAGAAAGCACTGATATTTCTGATTTTTATTTCAATGGTTTGAGTTTTTCCTGCATCAACATCAAAAACTGGCCCATTCATTAAAGAAATTTCTGCCACACCGTTTGGATCACCTGGATCCTCACTAACATCATCCGCCAGTACAGGCATAGCTTGTACCATAAGCATCTGTATAGTAACCAATATCGCTAAAATCACTTTTCCTATTTTTTTCATGTCATAATCTCGCCTTTCTTTTCATGTTGGTCTGTGTTTATTTCAACAGCGTATTCTTCTGTAGGGATATGTCCTACTTTTACTTTCCGCTGATTATATTCTATTTTTTCAATCATACCGTCAGATAAATGAATGATTCTATCCGCATATTCAGCAATCTCTAAGTCATGGGTTACAATAACCAATGTTTGATGATTTTCTGACGCAAGATTTGTAATCAAATCCATCATTTCATATGTAGTTTTTGTATCAAGATTTCCTGTAGGCTCATCGGCAAATACTACTTGAGGTCGGTTGATAAAAGCCCTGGCAATACTAACCCTTTGCTGCTGGCCACCGCTCATTTCTGATGGCTTATGGTTTGCTCTATTTTCCAACCCTACTGCCCGAAGCATATCCATAGCTCGTTTCGTTCTTTCATTAAGAGGTACCTTTTTAAAAATAAGCGGCAGGGAAACATTTTCCAGTGCCGTTAGAGTAGAAAGCAAATTATACGACTGAAAAACAAATCCAACATACTGCTGCCGAAACTTTGCCAACTGATTTTCATTCATAGTCTCGATATGCTGTTGGTTAAAAATAATAGAACCTTTTGTTGGTTTTTCCAATCCAGCAATAAGATTAAGCAATGTAGATTTACCCGAACCAGACTTGCCCAATAAACAGCAAATTTCGCCTTGTTGAATATTGAGAGAAATTTTATTGATTGCAGCAATCTTTTCATTTCCCATACGGTATACTTTTCTTACATCCTTAATCTGAATAATATCTTTTTCCAAAGAAAATCGTCCTTTCAGAAAAGTTTAAATTCATTTATTATGAATCAAAACTCATATTTTCTAAAAATTGTACCATAAAAATGTTACAGAACTGTCAAATTGTTTATTACATTTTTCTTAAGTAATCCCAAAGAATCTATAACTTTTATAAAAAAATCTCGTCTTGCTTGTAGAAGATTACTACTTATTTAAAAATCCACCCAGTTTTCCCCCTTGTACTTTGCCATCTTTCTTGCAATATAAATCAGATAACATTGAAAATACTTCATTAATTTGTTATGATGGTAGTAATGAATTACTTTTTTACAAAGGAGTGCAGACTATGTCTATCGAAAAAGTAAAGGCCTATTTTTCTCAATTTGGCCGTGAAAAGGATATTATAGAATTTGAAACCTCCAGTGCCACTGTTGAGTTGGCAGCAGAAGCTGCTCATGTTATTCCTGCCCGTATTACAAAAACTCTTGCACTAAAATCTGGGGATAGCTGTATTGTAATTGCCGTTGCAGGAGATGCAAAAATTGATAATAAGAAGTTCAAAGAAACATTTTCTATGAAAGCAAAAATGCTTTCTCCAGAAGAAACATTAGCTCTTACAGGCCATGCTGTTGGGGGAGTTTGCCCTTTTGCCCTGCCTGAACATATTCAAACCTATGCCGATATTTCTTTAAAACGTTTTGATACCGTTTTCCCCGCTGCTGGAAGCAGTAACTCCGCCATTGAATTAACCTGTGATGAACTGTTTCAATATGGAAAATGTGTAAAATGGGTAGATATTTGTAAGGATTGGGGACTATAATACAATATCCGAAAAAATAAAAATTGCCCTTTACCCTTTAATTACCCTTATGTTAATGCTATCAATAATTCCTACCAAATATATAAGAAATCATCTAATTTATCAAGAAAAGAGGTATTTGCATTGAAAATTTCTACAAAAGGACGTTATGGTATACGTCTTATGCTTAGTTTGGCTTTAAATTATAATAATGGGCATTTACCCTTAAATGTTATTGCAAAAGAACAAGGTATTTCAGAAAAATATTTAGAACAAATCATTAATCCCCTCACAAAAGCGGGATTAACCACCAGCTTTCGAGGAGCTCAGGGCGGATATTCTCTTTCCAAAGAACCTTCACAGATTACTGTAGGCTCTATTCTTCGCATACTAGAAGGTTCCTTATCCCCTGTTGATTGTTTAGACAATGGACTTTGTGAAAAAGCAAATAGCTGCACATCTTTATCTTTGTGGCAAAAGATAAAAGAGGCAGTAGATGAAGTTGTTGACAACACCACTTTAGAAGATTTGGTCGAAGAATACCATGCAAAAAATGGAATGAATTTCTATATTTAATCCCTAATTTTTCGTTTATTCAATTTAAAAAGTCAATACATAGGTATTGGCTTTTTTGTTTTATAAAATATTATTCTGTACCACTCTTTGCCTCGAATAAAAAAATAACCCATGCTGACTAAATGAATAGCCGCATGGGTTATTTTATATCAGGAGAAATTCATCTCCATTGTTACAAATTATTAGCCCCTTGCAAGTCTCTTGTAGGACTCAAGTCTTTGTTTTGCATCTGCTTCAGATTTCTCGAAGAGTTCTTCAGCGATTTCAGGGAATGTTCTCTGAAGTGCACTGTAACGTACTTCGCTTAATAAGAAGTCTCTGAAGCTTGCTGTAGGCTCTTTGGAATCCAAAATAAATGGATTCTTTCCTTCTTCTTTCAAAGTAGGATTGAAACGGTACATATGCCAGTAACCAGCTTCAACAGCACGTTTGATTTCATCCTGAGCACCGCTCATTCCGCCCTTGATACCATGGTTGATACATGGAGCATATGCGATAATTAAGGATGGACCTTGGTAACGTTCTGCTTCTACCAATGCTTTTACAAGCTGATTTTTGTCAGCACCCATAGCAACCTGTGCTACGTATACATAGCCATAGCTCATAGCCATCATACCTAAGTCTTTTTTCTTAATTCTCTTGCCGGAAGCTGCGAACTGAGCAACAGCACCTACAGGAGTAGCTTTAGAAGCCTGACCGCCTGTGTTGGAGTAAACTTCTGTATCGAATACAAGAACGTTTACGTCTTCTCCAGAAGCCAATACGTGGTCAAGTCCACCATAACCGATGTCATATGCCCATCCGTCACCACCGAAAATCCACTGGGACTTCTTAGCTAATTGGTCTTTGTTTTCTAATACATAGGAGATGATGTTCTTTGCTTCTGCATTAGAGCCGCTATATACTTCTAATTCAGCAATCAATGCATCAGATGCTTTTCTGGATGTTTCACCATCGTTCATAGTTTCAATCCAAGCATCTACAACTGCTGCGAAAGAAGGTTCTACTTCTTTTAATGCAGTTAATTTATCTTTTAAGCCGTTTCTCATTTGTTTTACAGCAGAAACCATACCTAAACCAAACTCAGCATTATCTTCAAAGAGAGAGTTTGCCCAAGCAGGACCACGGCCATCTTTGTTTACAGTATAAGGTGTGGAAGGTGCACTACCGCCCCAGATGGAAGAACATCCTGTTGCATTTGCAACATACATTCTATCACCAAAGAGCTGAGTTACTAACTTCGCATAAGGTGTTTCGCCACAACCAGCACAAGCACCAGAGAACTCAAGTAATGGCTGTTCGAACTGGCTTCCTTTTACAGAGCCTTTATCCATAGGATTTGCTTTGTGTGCAACTTTTTCCATTGCATAATCCCAATTAGCAACTTCTTTTTCTTGTGTAGCGATAGGCTGCATAACAAGCGCTTTGTTCTTAGCAGGACATACTTCAGCACAGCTTCCGCAGCCAAGACAGTCAAGAACAGATACTTGCATTCTGAATTTAAGGCCTTCAAATCCTTTTCCTTTTGTATCAAGTGTAACAAATCCTTCTGGCGCCGCTGCTGCTTCTTCTTCTGTTACAAGTACAGGACGAATGGAAGCATGAGGACATACATAAGAACATTGGTTACATTGGATACAGTTTTCAGGAATCCACTGTGGTACGTCAACTGCAACACCACGTTTTTCGTATGCAGCAGTACCAAGAGGGAAAGTACCGTCTTCTCTGCCAGTAAATGTACTTACAGGAAGTTTATCTCCTTCTTGTGCATTCATAGGCTGTACTACTTCTTTTACGAAATCTGTTACAGGTCTGGATGCTTTTGTAGCTGTATCTACAGCATTTGCCCAAGCAGCAGGAACCTGAATCTCAACAATACCTTCTACGCCTTTATCAACAGCAGCATAGTTCATGTTTAAGATTGTGTCACCTTTTTTGCCGTAGGATTTTGTGATAGCAGCCTTCATATAGCCAACAGCTTCCTCAATAGGAATGATGTTTGCAAGTTTAAAGAATGCAGCCTGAAGTACAGTGTTAATTCTGTTACCAAGACCAATTTCTTTTGCAATTTCAGTACCATTAATGGTGTAGAATTTAATATTCTTGGAAGCTATCTGTCTCTTCATAGCAGCAGGTAACTTCTCTTCTAATTCTTCTGGAGACCAAACTGTATTTAATAAGAAAGTACCGCCTTCTTTTAACTCAGTAAGCATGTCATAAAGGTATACATACTCTTGCTTATGGCAAGCAACAAAGTTTGCTGTTTTTACTAAGTATGTAGAACGGATTGGTTTCTTACCAAAACGTAAGTGGGATTGTGTAATACCACCGGATTTTTTAGAATCATAGCTGAAGTATGCCTGTGCATACATGTCTGTATGGTCACCGATAATCTTGATGGAGTTTTTGTTAGCACCTACTGTACCGTCTGCACCAAGACCCCAGAATTTACAGCTGATAGTACCGTCATTTGCTGTAACATCAACTTCCTCGCCTACTTCTAAGGAAAGGTTTGTAACGTCGTCAACGATACCGATTGTAAAGTGGTTTTTAGGTGTATCAAGTGCAAGGTTAGCATATACAGCAATAAATTGAGCAGGTGTAACATCTTTAGAACCAAGACCATAACGTCCAGCAACTACAAGAGGAGCTTTTTCAGCTTCAAACATTGCTGTACAAACGTCTTGATATAAAGGTTCGCCAAGAGCACCTGGTTCTTTTGTTCTATCTAAAACTGCAATTTTCTTAACTGTAGGAGGAATTACTTCCAATAATTTTGCGGAAACGAATGGTCTGTAAAGGTGTACTTTTACCAAACCAACTTTTTCGCCTTTTGCAGTTAAGTAATCAATGGTTTCTTCAATAGCTTCACAAGCAGAACCCATAGCGATGATAATACGGTCTGCATCAGGAGCACCGTAGTAATTGAACAGGTCATAATGTCTGCCTGTAATTCTGCTAATTTCTTTCATATATTCTTCTACAACTGCTGGCAATGCATCATAGAATTTATTAGCAGACTCACGAGCCTGGAAATAAATATCAGGGTTCTGTGCGGTTCCGCGAAGAACAGGATGTTCTGGATTCAGTGCATTTCTCTTAAATGTGTTTACTGCATCCATATCAATAATTTTTGCAAGTTCATCATAATCGATGCATTCTACCTTCTGAATTTCATGGCTAGTTCTAAAACCATCAAAGAAATGAAGGAAAGGCACTCTACCTTTAATTGCACTAAGGTGAGCAACAGAAGCTAAGTCCATAACTTCCTGCACACTGTTGGATGCAAGTAATGCAAAGCCTGTTTGACGGCATCCCATAACGTCGGAATGGTCACCGAAAATGGATAATGCATGAGTAGCCAGAGCACGAGCCGAAACATGGAAAACACCAGGGAGTAATTCTCCGGCAATTTTGTACATATTCGGAATCATCAATAATAAACCTTGAGAAGCAGTGTAGGTTGTTGTTAAAGCACCAGCTGCAAGTGAACCGTGAACCGTACCAGCAGCACCTGCCTCAGACTGCATCTCTACAATTTTAACTGTCTGTCCAAAAAGGTTCTTCTTTCCATTCGCAGCCCAGTCATCTGTCTTTTCAGCCATTGGTGACGATGGAGTGATAGGGAAAATGCCAGCAACTTCAGTAAACGCATATGATGCATATGCAGCTGCTTCATTTCCGTCCATAGTTTTCATTACTTTAGACATAAAATTTCTCCTCCTTAATTTTCTTGTTTTTCCACGGCGGTATGGGCGCTTGCGTAATCGCCATTACCGTCTGCTTTTCTACGTGTGAATAGACAGCCTATTTCATTTTTAGACTGAACACACCTAGTATACCATCGCCTTATCCGTAACGCAACTAAGTTATTTTTTTGTCATTGCGCTTGTAATACAAGATGAAAGTATCCCTTCTGTCCAAAGGCTGAGGTATTGTTCTAATTATACAATTATTTCAATTTTTTTTCAATATAAAAAACTCAAAATTCCAAAATTGCGTATAGACAAAAATCGCGTATCTTATTTCACTAAAATAACTTTTAGTTTTTTGTCTAAATTTATTGTTGCATTGCGGTTTGTGTATAAAAAATGACGAGTGCTTTGTACTACAAGTTATTTTTTTAAAAAAACTCATATTTCCGCATAAAATCTGGTGTTTTACCAACCTTCACGCCTTTATTTCTATGGAAAAATTTAGATTTTACAAAAATCATTTAGTTTGTTTGATAAATAACGAATTATCCCCCACCAAGATTTACTGAATTATTTTCAAGTTTTCTTTTTTAAATATTTTATTAAACATATTGCCGTTTATAAAATTACCCACTGCTAAAACCAGTCTATTTTTCAGTCACAAAAAAAAGTTCTCCATTAAATAAAAAAGCTGCTCTATTCTATTGCTACTATAATAATAGCAATAAAATAAAAACAGCCTTTTAAATGTTACCTTATTTTAAAGTTCTAATTTTTGAATCACTTTCTGTACCATGTCCTCTAAAATAGAAACATCTCTTTTTTCAATTTTTCCTGCATCACAAAGCTCTGCATTTTCCGGCTGAATTGGAAGTCTTGCCAAAATATCCAGCCCCATTTCCTCCGCTACTTGGTCTAGCTTACTTTGTCCAAATGGGTACAGCTTTTTACCGCAATCAGGGCATTCCATATAGCTCATATTTTCCACAATGCCTAATATAGGTATATTCATCTTTTCCGCCATGTGGTAGGATTTTTTTACAATCAACGAAACCAGATCCTGCGGTGTTGTCACCACTATTGCTCCGTCTAATGGAATGGTTTGAAAAACAGTCAAAGGTACATCCCCTGTTCCTGGAGGCATATCAATCAATAATACATCTAAGTCGCTCCAAACAACATCTGTCCAAAATTGCTTTACTGCTCCCGCTATCATAGGTCCACGCCAAACAACTGGTGCATCTTCATCCTCAAGCAATAGATTTACAGACATAATGGAGATGCCCTCATTGGTATAGGAAGGAAACATTCCCATCTCCGTTCCCATAGCCTTACTTTCCACTCCAAAAACCTTTGGAATAGAGGGCCCTGTAATATCAGCATCTAATATACCCACACGATAGCCTTTTTTGTTGAGTGCTACTGCAAGGCTGGAAGTAACCATGGATTTTCCCACTCCGCCTTTTCCGCTAACAACACTGATGATTTTGCGAATTGTACTGTGCGAATTGCAGGGCTCATGCAAATCCTTCTTTCCAGAGCAGTTGCTAGAGCAGCTTGCACATTTTGATTTGTCACATTCATTGCTCATTTTTTCATCCCCTGTTTCTATTCTTTTATTCATAACAAAAGCGGTAATCCATCTGAACATTAATATCCATCCTTGCGTACAACTATAAGGTTAATTTTTCCGCTTTTGGCTCATTTTAGTATACCACTTCAAAAAAATATTTCAATTCATTTTAATCCCAAATAAAAAAGATTCCTCCAAATAAGATGCATTTTCATACATCAAACTGGAGGAATCCCTCTATGCTATCTGGTTATAAAAAACCATTCTCATCTTTTGTTCTTTTGGTATAGACTTATCTTATGCACCAAAGAATAATTTCATATCATCTTCCACACTGCCAATACCTGCTATTCCAAAATTCTCTACCAAAACATTTGCAACATTTGGAGAAAGGAATGCGGGAAGTGTAGGACCTAAATGAATATTCTTCACACCTAAGTACAGTAATGCTAATAATACAATAACAGCTTTTTGCTCATACCATGCAATATTATAAATAATAGGAAGCTCATTGATATCTTCAAGACCAAATACTTCTTTTAACTTCATTGCAATCACAGCAAGAGAATAAGAGTCATTACATTGACCTGCATCCAACACTCTTGGAATTCCGCCAATATCGCCTAAGTTTAGCTTATTGTAGCGATATTTTGCACAGCCTGCAGTTAATATAATGGTATCTTTTGGTAAAGCCTTTGCAAATTCAGTGTAGTAGCTTCTGTCTTTTGCGCGTCCATCACAGCCCGCCATTACCACAAACTTTTTAATCGCACCAGATTTTACAGCATCTACAACCTTATCAGCCAATGCTAAAACCTGATTGTGTGCAAAACCACCAATAATCGTTCCTGTTTCAATTTCTTGAGGAGCTTGACAACGTTTCGCATGAGCAATAATTTCAGAGAAATCTTTTTTCTCGCCAATTTCTCCAGGGATGTGTTTACATCCTGGGAATCCTGCTGCACCTGTAGTATAAACACGGTCTTTATAGGAATCCTTTGGAGGCACAATACAGTTGGTAGTCATAAGAATCGGACCATTAAAGGTTTCAAACTCTTCTTTCTGTTTCCACCATGCATTACCATAGTTTCCAACAAAATGAGAATACTTTTTAAATGCAGGATAATAATGCGCAGGTAACATTTCAGAGTGAGTATAAATATCTACTCCTGTGCCTTCTGTCTGCTCCAGTAACATTTCAAAATCGCGTAAATCGTGACCAGATACTAAGATACCAGGATTTTTGCCGACGCCGATATTTACTGTAGAAATTTCTGGGTTGCCATAAGCTGTAGTATTAGCACGGTCCAACATCGCCATTCCGGAAACGCCGTGTTTACCTGTTTCTAATGTAAGTGCTACCAAATCATCCACAGTTTTTGTATTATCTAAAGTAGCTGCCAATGCTCTTTGTAAGAATGCATCTACCTCTTCCTCATCCTCACCTAATACATTAGCGTGTTTAGAGTAAGCAGATAATCCCTTCAAACCGTAAGTAATTAATTCTCTTAAACTTCTGATATCTTCATTTTCTGTAGAAAGTACGCCTATCGTTCTTGCTTTGTCATGAAGCTGGTCTTCTGGCACTCCTGCCCAAACTGCCGCCTCTGATAAACCTTCTTTATTGCTAAGTTCAGATAATAATGCTTCTTTTATTTTTAATGAATCAAAAATGCGTTTTTTAATTGCTTCTTCGTCAAAGTTAGCATTGGTAATGGTTGTAAATAAATTTAATGTAACAGTATGGTTGATATCCTTGGATACCTTTTTCCCTTCTTCTCTAAGGCGAGTTGTTATCTCAGAGATTCCCTTGGTAACCCATACCAATAAATCCTGCATTGCTGCAACCTGAGGATTTTTACCACATACACCTACCTGTGTACATCCGGAACACTTCGCGGTTTCTTGACATTGAAAGCAAAACATTTTGTTTTCCATAATTAGTCCCTCCTTTTCTAACGGACAACTGATACAATATCTTCTTACAGTAATCTTTGCCCCACTTGTATCTCCCCTAGGAGTTCTTGGGAATCGCACATTCGCTTACTGTAGTTTCATTATAAAGGAATTATTTTGTAAAATCTGTTGTAAAAACAACTTTTATTGTTATTTTTTAAATTTTTTTATTATTAGCTAATCTTTCTTTTCTAATAACACATTAAAAAAGGAGTACGGGTATAGCCCAAACTCCTTTTACGTATCTTCTTTATTCATGACTTCTTCTTCCAATCACCTTCTCCCAGTGCTGCAATAAAACATCTAAAATCAAAGGGTCATACATGATTCCTCTATTTTTTATCATTTCAGCTTTGCATTCTTGGGGGTGAATTGCTTTGCGGTATGCCCTGTCGCTAAGCATAGCATCAGTGGCATCACATATTGCTACAATTCTGGCTCCATAAGGAATTTCTTCCCCTTTAAGCCCAAATGGATAACCTTTTCCATCCCATCTTTCATGGTGGTGCAATACAATTTTACTAATATATTCTAATGCAGAAGAACGGCTTAATATATCCGCACCTATTACAGGATGCATCTTCATCATATCCCATTCCGATTGAGTTAGCGCTGAGGATTTACTGAGGATATCATCAGGAATTCCAATTTTTCCAATATCATGCACATGAGCTGCAAGATGTATTTCTTCGGTATCTTTTTCCGAAAGGTGTAGCAAAGGGCATAATGCCAATACCATATCCCCCACTCGGCGTGAATGGTCAGCAGTATAAATATCCTTTGCCTCCATTGCCGCAACTATACTCTCAATAACATCATGGTATAAAATTTTCAAAAATTCTTCTGTCATGATACTCCTATAGCCCTTTCAAATTGTTAACTAATACTAACACTTTGCCAAACATATTGTTTCTTTGCTCAATCAAACAATAATTCTGTTTGCCATAGCTTTATTGATTGCCACTCTGGTATCTTTCACATTGATAATCATGTTTCCCGCAACCTCTGATACCACCATAATATCAGAACCTGTTACAAAACCTAAATTCTCTAAAAAACGTCTTGTTTCATCCTTGCCTGTCACTTTTTGAATCACTCTGTTTTCTCCCACTTGCACCATAGATAAAGGCATATCCATACTCCTTTCTTTTTTAAAACAAGTTTATCTATCAATCAATTCACATATCGTTTGCATTATTTTCTACATAAAGTTTACCACCGCTAACTTTTCTTGTCAAGACTAATTTCTTCTTGTGCTGCTTCATTCTTACTTGAAAACTTACCTTTTTATCAATAAAAAACACAGTTCAAAACCATCTCTTTGAACCGTGTTCATACCTTATTTTCTATATCAGATAATTTTATTATCTACCGTCACTCCTCGCAATGCTCACGGTAAAAATCTGCAGCTTCTTCCGGTAAAATAGAATTGATATAAGTCTCCGTAGAAAACTCCAACCCTGCAAAACCTCCCACTCGGGGCATAATCTCAATATGCCAATGATAGTAGTCACCTTCTCGCCCCTTTTGGGCATCTATAAAACAAATATTATAACAAATACCTTCTCTGATTTTACTAACACCTTTTATTATTTTATGAAACATATGAGAAAGAGCCTTAATATCCTCCTCCTCTAGTTCAATAAAGGTAGAAATGTGCCTTTTGGGTGCAATCCATAACTCATAAGAAAACCGTGACGCAAAAGGAGTAAAAGCAATAAATCTTTCATTCTCCGTCACCACTCTCTTTTGCTGTTCTTCCTCATACTTTATCATATCGCAAAAAAGACAACCATGATTTTTTTGTGCATATTCTTTTTCAGCATCCTCTTGGGTTAAAATTCTATTTGGAACAATGGGAAGCCCCACAATCTGCCAATGAGAGTGACTTAGAGACATCCCCGCTTCAGGCCCGCCATTTTTAAATATTTGGATATAATGAATGTACTCCTCTTCGTAAAAACTCGAGAATCTTTTTTGGAGTGCAGTAAAAATCTTTTCCAAATGCCCTTCGGTAAAAGTGTCTATGGTTTGAGTATGATTAGGTGTATCCACTAAAACCTCATGCCTACCTCGTGCTCCCGCAGTTTTATAAAAAGAGGATGCCTCCTCAACTTTTCCGTTCTCATCCACAGCGGGAAACATATTGGGAAATACACGTACAGACCACTCACCATTTCCCCTATCTTCATATAGTGCATCCGTGGTTTTATCCTCATTGCCTTTGCAAAAAGGGCAATCATGAGGACTGCTTTTTTTAGGCTCCATTTTTTTAGAAAAATCATATGGCCTCTTCTTCCGATTCACCGCATAAATAATCCATTCACCTGTAAGTTTATTTTGGCGCATTTCTGACAATTTTATCACATCCCAACTCAATTTTTTCTCGAACCATTCAGAGACCATTTCGTTATTTCATAAAATATATTGTTTTCCAATGGTTTCACATCTCCACTTAGTCTTTCATTGGCAAATAGTGCAGACTTACGGTAAGCAATGCTTACATAAGGTAAATCCTTTGCTATTTTCTTTTGAAGATTACTATATGCTTTTTTCAGCTGAATATCATCTACTGTACCATAGGCCGCTGCCAATAATCCATCCATTTCCTCATTGCTATAGCCGCTGTAATTTCTTCCGCTATTTGCCTGTGAAGAGTGAAGCATAAAAGTATAATCTGGCACCACCGAAAACTGCCATCCTCCGATAAACATATCAAACTCCCCTCTAGAGAGCCTTTCTGCATATACTTCATAGGGCTGCACATCTATGGAAATATCAAATCCCAATGCCCAAAGCTCATCTGCCAATCGTATGGCAATTTGCCTGCGTGCTTCATTTTCCTCATTTACTAAAATAGATGCCTTTAAAGTTTCTGTCAGTTCGTTGGTTTGCCGTTGGCGTATTCCACCCTTTTCTTTGCTTTTCCAGTTAGATGCCAGCAAAAGCTTATCCGCTTCTGTCAAATTATAAGGGTATTTTTCCACATCATCTTCGTATAGCCAAGAAGCAGGATGAATGGGCGTCTCTGCCAAAAGACCATGCCCTAAATATACACTATCCAATATAGCATCCTTTGGCACAGCATAAGCAACTGCTTGGCGGATACGGATATCCTGAAACAGAGAACGACGGAAGTTAAACCCGATAAAGTCATAATAATTGCTGTCATATTCAAAAAGATGGGTATCTTTGGTGCTGTCATACTTTCCAATATCTGTCACATCAGCCGCCAGCACATCAATAATGCCTTGTTTGAAAGAATAAAAATCCGTTCCTTTATCTGCACTAATAGAAACCAATACCTCATCAATTTCTGGAATCCCCCAAAAGCAGTTTTCGTTTTTTTTCAACTTCAGCTCTTTGGTAGGTTTAAAATAATCAAATTTGTAATATCCATTTCCCATTGGAGTCATATTTTTCTGGCTACTTGGGTCCGTTTCTTTTCTGTAATAAGAGGAAGAAATCACAGGAAAACTTAATGCATATAGATTTCCGCTAAAAACCTGCTGAAATGTTATAGACAAAGAATACTCTCCCGTTTTGCTATATCCTGATATATATCCCATTACATCTTTATATACAGCCTCAGGAGCTGCTGAACGTATGGTATTCAGAGAAAAAATAACATCGTCTGCAGTTAATACGGTACCATCCTGCCATAATATATTAGAATTTAGTTCCAAAAATAAAGTTCTTCCATCCTCGGAAAAACTCCAGCTTTTCGCAATACAAGGTGATGGTTTTCTGTTTTCATCCAGCTGTATAAGTGGCATATATACAAGCTTCAAAATAGTATCTACCGTTTCATCTACATTTAATAAGGGATTTAATGTATTCACCATACGCATAGATAGCGCCAGAACATTATCTTCTTTCTGATTTTTTGTGGCGTTACTATTTTTCTGCTCAGATACCGCCATGGGTTCTTTCTTCTCCACAGAAGGAGTATCCTCTTTTTTTTGACAGCCTGTCATTAAAACCATTATCATCACCAAAAAACATAGCCATCTTCTGTTCATAACTGCCTCCATTTAGTATTCCCTGCCGTAAAGCACTTCGTATATCTTTTTTGTAATTAACACCTTTTTCACATATCGCTTCGTCTCACCAAAAGGAATTTCCTTTAAGCTCAAGCCGTCATCGCTATATTTTTCATCTGCCAACCATTTTGAAACATTGCCACTGCCTGCATTATATGCTGCCAGTACCGTTTCTTCCTTATCATGAAATTGTACCATCAGTTTATTCATATACCAGCAGCCAATTTCTATGTTAGCCTCTGGGTCAAACAGCACTTTGTCCGAGTAACTTCGGCCTATAGCCTCTGCTCCCCACTGCCCTGTTTTGTCTGTAATCTGCATTAAGCCCTTGGCATTTTTAGGAGAAACTGCATCTGGACGAAAATGACTTTCCGTAAATATAACTGCATAGACAAAAGAGCTTTCTAATAAATACTTTTCCGCATATTGCTCCACATAAGCCTGATACCGCTTAGGAAAAATGTGGGGCAATAGCAGAAACCGTGCCACAAGAAGGATAAGTATAGTAAATCCCAAAAAAACAGATAATTTTTTTAAGAATTTCACGGCATATAAATTCCTTTCCACCCATTTCTAATTTTCGTCGGAGCAACTAGCCTAGAACCAATGGTTTTCGGTCTTTTGCTGTACTAATATGTCTTTCAAGTACAAGCTATAATATATGTTTTCTGCTTTATCCTTGCCGCCATATTTTCTCCGTTACTAGGTACACTTATTTAAAGTATTTCGAATGTACCATACATCAATTTTTGATACAAGGCAGTAATCCCTTCAGCTTTTTCTCTAAGGATGCTAAGTCTCCGCTGTTATCAATCACTACATTTGCCAATGCTTCATACTCCGCCCTGCTTTTTTGAGCAGAAATTCTCTCCAATGCCTGTTGATAGGAAAGTCCGTCCCGATTCATAATACGCTGTATTCGTACCTGTTCTTCCGCCACTACCGCCCAAATGGTATCGCATTTTTCTTGCAGTCCTGCCTCAAATAAAAGCGGAGCATCCAAAATAATACACCTTCCACTTTTTTCTGCCTTTGCCTGCTCCATTTGAGAATTGATTTCATGGTTAATGTATTTATGGGTACAGCGATTTAAAAATTCCAGCTTGTTTTTATCTTTAAATACAATATTCCCCAAAGATTTTCT
The DNA here is from genome assembly GCA_012519385.1 of Candidatus Epulonipiscium sp. Classification (GTDB taxonomy): domain Bacteria; phylum Bacillota; class Clostridia; order Lachnospirales; family Anaerotignaceae; genus JAAYQI01. The sequence continues at coordinate 9,599 of JAAYQI010000077.1, read as the reverse complement.
CACAATATGGCCTGAGGTATCCAAAATTTCTTTTCCATAGTAGTCCACAATTTCCAAATAAGCAGGCTTTCCCTTTTCGATAATGCCGTGAGCAACTGCATCAGCATCAATAACGACTGCTCCCTTATCTTTTAGCCATGCGGAAACTACACTTTTTCCGCTCCCCGTTCCACCGGTTAAACCTATTACTTTCATGCTTTTCCACCTTTACTTTGTTTCAAACCAATTTTTCCCTTCATGTACATCTACTTCCAATGGAACCAAAAGGTCTGCTGCTGCCTCCATATTTTCTTTCAAAAGTGCAGCCACCTGTTCTTTTTCCTCAATCTTTGTTTCAATTAAAAGTTCGTCATGCACCTGTAATATCAATCGAGAAGCAAGACCCTTCTCCTTCAATGCTTTATGCACCCGTATCATAGCCATTTTAATAATATCCGCAGCACTTCCTTGAATCGGCATATTCATAGCTACTCTTTCACCAAAAGCTCGCTGCATAAATTGGTTGGATTGTAATTCAGGCATTGCCCTGCGTCTGCCCCATAATGTAGATACATATCCTTTTTCCGTAGCGTCAGCAATGGTTTTATCCATATAGGTTTTAATTTTTGGATATTTTTGGAAATACCCTTCAATATATTGCTCGGCTTCTTTTCGAGTAATATTCAAATCTTGGCTTAAACTAAATGCACCGATTCCATATACAATTCCAAAATTCACTGCCTTTGCATTGCTTCTTTGCAGTGAAGTCACCTCATCAAATGGCACATTAAACACCTGAGAAGCTGTTAAGCGGTGAATGTCTTGATTTTGATGAAACGCATTGATTAATGTTTCATCTCGAGAGATGTGTGCCAATACCCTCAATTCAATCTGGGAATAATCCGCATCCAAAAAACAATAGCTTTCATCACTAGGGATAAATACCTTGCGTAATTGCCTGCCAAGCTCCAACCGTATGGGAATATTCTGCAGGTTAGGCTCTGTAGAACTAATACGGCCTGTAGCCGTTACCATCTGATTAAAAGTCGAATAAATTTTATGGGTATCTTTATCCATTACCGCCAAAAGGCCGTCAACATAAGTACTTTTTAATTTTGCAAGCTGGCGGTAATATAATATCTTTTCCACAAAAGGATGCTCTACTTTTAATTTGTCCAACACATCTGCCGCAGTAGAATATCCTGTTTTTGTTTTTTTTCCGCCTTTTAAGCCCATTTTTTCAAATAATATAACACCAAGCTGCTTAGGCGAGTTCAAATTAAATTCCTCTCCAGCTTCCGCAAAAATTTCTTGGGAAATATTATCAATACTTTCTTGTAGCTTAGCACCATATTCCTGCAATGCCTCTTGGTCCACCTTCATGCCATAGCGTTCCATATCTGCCAGTACCATTACCAAGGGCAATTCTATATTATAATATAAAAATTCCTGATTATTTTCCTTTATTTTTTTCTCCATTACTTTTTTGGCTCGATAGCTGACATCAGCCTGTCTAATGGCATATTGCATCCGTTCAGCAAGAGATAACTCCAAAAAAGATTTTTTTGATTTTCCTTTTCCCAACACTTCTTCTTCGGAAGGATAGGTTTCGTTTAAAAATTCCCCTGCGATATCATCATAAAAGTAGGAATCCCTAGTAGGATTTAAAATATACCCTGCCAAAGCTGTATCAAATATCACTCCTGCCAATTCCACCTGATATCTACGCAAAAGATTACAGTCTTTTTTTGCATCCGAAGCAATTTTTTTGTATGTCTTCTGTTCAAAAAAATCTTTGCCAATCTTCAGTACATTTTCAGCTGAAATCCCCTCAGCAGTATCAATCCACACGCCACCTAAGCCTTCTTGGTATATTGCAAGCCCCAAAAATTTTCCTTCTTCCTCTATGCAACTATACGCAACTTCTTCTTCCTTTAGCACCGAAGCAAAAAAGTCTGCTATCTCCTCTTCTGCCAAAAGTACCTTTGTATTTTCCTCTGTTTGGGGCATTTGAGGTCTATCTTGGGGAAAACGAGAAAGAATGCTTTTAAATTCTAACTGTTTTAATAAGTAATATGCTTCCTCTGTTAAAAATTCCTTTGCTTCCATACGTTCAAGCTCCAACTCCATAGGGATGTCCCGTATGATTTTTACCAAAAACTTACTTTGTCTGGCTTGCTCTTGAAATTCAAATAGATTTTCCGAGGCCTTTTTGGGTTTTACTTCCCCGCTGTGGGCAATGGCATTTTCAATATCATGATATTGCTGAATAATTTTGATGGCAGTTTTCTCCCCAATTCCAGGCACACCTGGTACATTGTCGGAAGCATCTCCCATCAAAGCCTTCACATCAATAAATTCTTCTGGCGTAACACCGTAGGTTTCCAGCACATCTTTAGCATAATAATCTTCAATCTCAGTTTTTCCGCCCTTGGTTTTTGGAATACGTATTTTTAAGCGTTCTCCCGCCAGTTGTAGCATATCACGGTCGCCCGAAACAATGATAGGAAGTATATCAGCATCCTCCGCCTTTTTGGATAATGTACCCAAAACGTCATCTGCCTCGTAGCCTTCCATTTCGTACATCATAATATGCATGGACTTTAATACTTCTTTCAGCAGAGGAATCTGTTCCCTAAGCTCCTCTGGCATGGATTTTCTGGTTCCTTTATAGGCATCAAATACCTTGTGCCGAAAGGTTGGTGTCGAAAGGTCAAAGGCAACCGCCAAATAATCTGGCTCATCCTCCTCTAATAATCGAAATAAAATATTTAAAAAACCATAGACCGCATTGGTATATTTCCCTTGTGCATTGGTCAAAAGGGGAATTCCATAAAAAGCACGATTTATGATACTGTTTCCGTCGATAAGCATTAATTTTTTTTGCATAGTATCCTCCATGGTTTTTATCCAAGCCTTGCTGATTTTGATTCTTTCTACCATATTATACACCATTTGTCATGTAAATAAAACTATCCAAACAACTATATTCCTACATTTCGCTCATATGATAAACATTCGACAGCCGACTTTCGCTCAAATATTTGATGCAGAATAAAATAAAAAGAAAGGCCGCCGATTCACTCGACAGCCCTTACCATTACTGACCATATTCATTAGCATCTAATATTTTTAACGTTACATCTAACGGAGTATTTCCATCTCGAATCACATGAACTGAAACAGAACTTCCTACCTTTACCTCTCCCAGTGCGGCCACCAAACTATCCATGGTAAGCACAGGCTTTCCTGCAAACTTTGTAATAATATCCCCCGCTTTCAGCCCTGCTTGTTCTGCACTTCCTCCAGGAATTACCTCACGAATCAATACACCTACAGGCAGTTGATATAGCTGTGCCACATCATTGGAAATATCACTGCCCCGAATACCAATATAAGGTTTCGGGATAGACCCATCTGTCAAAAGTTTTTCCATAATAGGCTGAATGATATTGCTAGGGATGGCGTAACCCATGCCCTCTACGGCAGATTCAAAGGATTTTGCGGTATTAATACCAATTACTTGACCCTTGTTGTTTACCAAGGCACCACCGCTGTTACCAGGATTAATAGCGGCATTGGTCTGTATTACTTTTAATTGCTTTCCGTCTATATTAATTTGCTTTCCTGTAGCACTGATAATTCCATCGGTTGCTGTCAATCCTTCACCTAATGCATTGCCGATTGCCACAACACTTTCGCCCACTTCCAAAGCGGAAGAGTCACCAAAGCTTGCCACTTTAATATCTTTAATACCACTTTGCTCTAATGCACTGCGGCTCACCGATAGCACAGCTAAATCAGAAGTAGTATCCTTACCAATCACCTTGGCACTAACCGTTTTATCTCCTGCAAAAGTTACCTGAATATTGGTGGCATTATCAATCACGTGTTCATTGGTAACAATACCAACTTTTTCTTTATCGGCATAAAAAATAACGCCCGACCCTGCACCCGAAGATTCATAAGGAACAGAAAACCCTCCAAAATATGTGGCCATAGTTTTTGCCTTTGTGGAAATGCTGACAACAGAAGGGGTAACGTACCGTATGATTTCTACCAATGACTTGGCCTCACCATTTTGTGATACAGCAGTTGCAGAAAATGTAGCAATATCGCTTTCAACATTTTCCATCGCCTGTCTTTTATCAAAATAATGCTGTGTTACACCAAGTCCAACTCCCATACTACCTCCTCCTGCAATACTAACTACAAGGCAGGCTGCTAAAAATCTTCTCCAACGGCTATGAGATGATTTCTTTTTACTTTCTTTAATTCTCTCCTCATAATATAGCTCCGACGACTTTTGAGGATTTTCCTCTGTATTGGTTTCATCCACAAAGGTTTCTTGTTGGCAATCATGCTCTTTCTCGTTTTCCTTATCTAGAGTTGTAGCAGAAATCCTTTCTTCCGTTTCAGGATAATCTGCTCCCGGAATAATTTCATCATTATTTCTTTTATCTTCAAACATATTGATACCTCCTTATCGCACAAACTTAATAGCAGTGCTTTTTATACTATTACTATACCGCATTATTTTGAACAAAATATGAACAGGAGGTAAATTATTTCTAAATTGCCTTATAAAAAAGCCTGACTAAGAAGCTCTTTCTCATCAGGCTTTTCCATAACTCTTTTTTACAATACATATTGAAACATAAATATTACATGAAACGCACTGCCCGCCATCACAAATAAATGGAAAATCTCATGAAAACCAAAGTTTGGCAAAGTAATTTTAGGCCACTTTAGTGCATAAATGACTGCCCCCAAGGTATAGGTTACGCCGCCTGCAACCAAAAGTGCCAATCCCTGCCATGGCATAGCTTTCTCTAACGGCACAAAAGCAACCACAATTAACCAACCCATCACAACGTAAATCAGTGTAGAAAGCCATCTGGGTGCTTCCAGCCAAAGTGCTTTTAAAATAATACCCGATATGGCAAAAAACCATACTAGTATTAATAATGACCAACCCCATTTCCCTCTTAGTGGAATCAAGCATACTGGTGTATAGGTTCCTGCAATCAATACAAAAATCATCATATGGTCTATCCTTCTCATAACTGCCTGATATTTTGCAGGCAATTTCAGAGTATGATATACGGTGCTTGCTCCGTACAGGAGTAATAAAGAAGCCCCAAATAGTGCAAAAGCAACAATATGCACTGCAGATGCCTGCTGACTTGCTTTTTGTACCAATATAATTAAAATAGGTATCGCCGCCAAAAATCCCAAAAAATGTGTGAAAGCACTAATGGGATCTTTTATTTTTTTTTGAATGATTTCCATAGATTCATCTCCTAGATGTAGTTTTTATTACTATGTTATATTATGTCAATATCATATCACTTTATTCTTAAAATTACAATACCCAAAAAAAATTAAGAAATTTAATTGTTGATACCTCTGATGCTATACTATATAATGGAAAGCAAATATGCATTAATAAAAGACTTGGGTGATGGTAATGGAAAATTTAGATGCAATTCTTCAAAAATTTATTAACGAAATGCAGGATACACAAACCGTAGAATTAAAAGACATTCCTAATATTGACTTATATATGGATCAAGTCACTACATTTATGGATAGCGTTTTAGCGGAATATAAGCGCTATCCCGATGATAAAATTCTTACAAAAACCATGATTAATAACTACGCAAAAGCAAGGATTTTCCCTCCTCCTGTCAAAAAAAAGTACACAAAAAATCATCTGATACTTCTTATTATTATTTATCATTTGAAAACAGTTCTTTCTATCCACGATATTAGTATTTTGCTAAAACCAGTTACAGATGAGCTGCTTACCAATAATAAGACAAAGCTTTTGGATAAAATTTATGTAAATTTTGTGGCAATGCAGAAAATGAATAAGGAAAATCTTCAGTCTGTTTTATCGGGTAACTATGAAATGCTACAAAACTGCAAAGAACATATTGAGGATTTCTCCGATAACCGTATGCAACTCATTCTTCTGGTGCTACTTCTATCTATTCAAGCCAATACAGAAAAACGTTTGGCAGAGAAGTTGTTGGATAGTTATTTTTAAAATCCTTAAAACCTAAAAACCCCTCTTTTCCAATCAATTATAGAAAAGAGGGGTTTTTTATTTTTAGAAGGCTTTATTCATTTTATGTGTTTTTTCAGCTATTTTTTATTTTTTCTTCTGCATTGCTGCATAAACTGGCAATCCAATTAAAGTAAGAACAATACTTCCCACAGAAAGCATTGTCGCACGAGAACCAGAGAATAATAACTGGTTAAATACCACATAAACTCCACTGATGATTGCAATAATAGGCACCACTGGATAGAGGGGAACCTTATAAGTTCTTTCCAAATTTGGTTGAGTTTTTCTTAACTTCATTACTCCTAAGAAGGTTAAGGTATAGAAAATCCAGCAAGAAAATACCGCCAAGTCTGTTAATAAGTTAAATTGACCAGAAATTGCATAAATACATCCTAACCCACCTACCGTTAATATAGAATTAAAAGGAACCTGTGCCTTATTCAGCTTTGCTAAAGATTTGCTGCCAGGTAAAGCATCTGCTGCCGCCAAAGAATATGTAACACGAGAACCTGATAAAACGAAGCCGTTGCACGCACCAAACACAGAAATCATAATACCTATTGTAATTAATTTACCACCAAAATCCCCAAATATCGCCATAGCTACAGCGGAAGCAGGGGCAGTAAGCTGTGCCATTTCATGTGCGGGCAACACACGAAGATATGCCCAGTTTACAATAAAGTAAACTGCCATAATAATAGAAACTCCACCTACAATAGCCTTAGGCAAATCCTTACCAGGGTTTTTCATCTCACCTGCGATGGCACCAACATTCGTCCAACCTTCAAATGCGAATAAAATTGCAATCATTAATTGACCCAATACACTTGGTGCGCTTAATCCTTCCCCAACCAAAGGAGTAAAAACAGGAGATGTATTTCCACCTTTTATAAATCCAAACACCATAAGCAGCACCAATGGTATCAGTTTACATACAGTAGATATAACCTGAACAGCACCACCGACTTTGGAACCCATTCCATTCATTAACATAATAATAATAATAATAGCGATAGCTACAGGAACCGTAAAACCATCTCCGATAAAAGTAGCCGCCTGCTGTGCACAGATAACTGCCAGAGCAGCAATCATAGCAGGATAAAATAAAATCGTTTGCATCCAACCTGTTAAAAATCCCACCTTAGGTCCATAAATTTCATCCAGATAGGCAACCATACCACCAGTTTTGGGAATCAGTATTGCCACCTCTGCAAAAGTTAAGGCAGCCATAATACTTACAATCCCCGTAATAAGCCAGGCTATCATACCTAAACCAGGTGCCCCTCCTGTTGCAGTATAAATGGCTTGAGGCTTAAAAAATACACCCGAGCCAATAACACATCCTACAACCGTTGCCATGGCTGTAGACATCCCTAAATTCTTTTTCAATTCTTTTTCATTGTTTTCCATTGAAATTCCTCCTAACATAATTTTTTAACTATGTATTTCTATTGATATCCCAGTATCAGCGTCAGATGTTTATTATATTGTACAACACCTTATTTTTTTGATACAAAAAAAGAGGATATATAAGCATACCAAAAAAAGTCTGCCTATATATCCTCTGTATCTTTACCTGAAAGCTTTGCTCCTACGGTGATCCTATGAAAGACACTTTCCAGAGTACCATCCACGAAAGGTATCTTTGCCTGAAAGATTCTCTGTATTTTGGCATAATACAGATTGCCTCATCGGCTTTTTGCTGATATAAATACAACAAAAATCTCCCATTCGCTTCAACTGGTTTTATCAATATTATTTTATGATTATACGTCTATATTTTGCAAATGTCAACTGATTTTTATCAATATGAGGTAGTTTAGTATAATAAAATTTTTAGAAAAAGCACTAATTATTTTGAGTAGCATATTATGAGGATAAATCATAACAATTTAGGTGATTACATGATTAGAGCTATGGAATTTCAAAATATCCCTTTTGAGGCAATTTATGCCTCTGTACAAGGAACCATTACCAATATTTCTTCTGTAAGCCAAAATGGATGCGTACAATTATTTGAGTTAAAACAAACCAATGGACAAACAACCACTTTTACTGTTTTTCCTCAAACCTACTTTATTAACGGAAAAAAAGCAGAGGTAGGCATGACTGCCACCTTTTACTATGATACCACCTTGCCTGTGCCGCTAATTTATCCTCCTCGCTATGCAGCTATAGCAGCTGTCGTTGGAAACGTGCCTTACAATGTAAAAATAGACTATTTTGATGAAAATTTATTAAGCCAAGATGGTTCCCTCCATCTGAATCTTTCCCGAGAAACCAATGTGATACTGCAAAACGGGCAAAGTTTTATCGGCACCTTGGGCAACCAAAACCTAATTGTGCTTTATACCTCCTCCACCAGAAGCATTCCGGCACAAACCACCCCGGAAACCATTATTATACTTCGCCCTCTTTTTTAAACCTTTTTACATCAAATAATTATATACTTCCCGAAACATCTTGAAATTGGCTGAAATACATTTGATAATAAAAACCTTTTTTTGCAAGAAGCTCTTGGTGGGTTCCCATTTCTTTTAATTCACCATGTTGAATAACTGCTATTTTGTCTGCATTACGAATGGTGCTAAGTCTGTGTGCAATGACAAAGTTTGTTCTGCCCTGCATTAAAACATTCATCGCTTCTTGAATTTTTTGCTCTGTCTGAGTATCAATGCTGCTGGTAGCCTCATCCAATATTAAAATCTTAGGGTTATTCAGCATCACTCTGGCAATAGAAATCATCTGCCGCTGACCTTGGCTTAAATTTCCTCCGCCATCCCCCAAGGGTGTTTGATAGCCTTGGGGAAGGCGAGAGATAAAATCATGTGCATTTGCTAATCTTGCCGCATATTCCACTTCTTCTTGGGTAGCGTCTTGCTTTCCGTATTTTATATTCTCCTCAACAGTGCCTGAAAATAAATAGGTATCTTGCAACACCATCCCCATCTGCTCCCGAAGATTACTGCGTTTTAAATTGCGGATATTTTTTCCTTCCACAAAAACAGTACCTTCCTCCGTATCGTAAAACCTCATGAGTAAATTCATAATGGTTGTTTTTCCTGCTCCTGTTGGGCCTACTAAGGCAATGGTTTGACCTTGCTTTGCCTGTATTTCGATATTTTTTAAAACAGGTTTCCCTTCAATATAGGAAAAACTTACATTTGAAAAGTGAACATTTCCCTTCACTTCAGTAAGTTCCATAGCATCCTTTTCATCTTGAACTTCTTCTTCTGCATCCAGCACTTCAAATACCCTCTCGGCTCCAGCCACAGCAGAGAGCAACGTACTCATTTGGTTGGCAAGCTCCTGTATCGGGCGGCTAAACTGCTTGGAATAAATCATAAAGTTAGAAATAATACCAAGACTCATATTGCCCCCCGTTAAAATAAGAACCGCTCCCACACCAACAATAATGGTATAGGATAAGTTATTCAGTGCCGTAGAAACAGGCGCCAATATACCAGAGAATATCTCCGCCTTCATTCCCGATTGCAGTAGGTCTTGGTTCATTTGTGTAAAACGAACCATTTGTTCTTCTTCTTTT
>JAAYQI010000076.1 GCA_012519385.1 Candidatus Epulonipiscium sp. | reverse complement strand
TCTGATACGGTAAAAAGAACAATACATAAACTTTGCCCTGTTCTATCCATCATTCTAAGGGTAAAGCGTGAAATTGCCTTAAATAAACCAAAGGTGCAATAGTATGCTCCTTGTATTTCTTCTGTAATTTCCCTCAGGCTATCATCTATTTTCATTAAATTTTTTTCTACATAATTCACTTGGCCAAGGGCTTCTTCATAAAGCTGCATCAGTTCTTCCGAGGGCTTCACCCCTAGCTCATCATAGAGTAAATCTGTTATTTTTTCATATGCTATTAATGCCTCATTATACTTTTCCAGCCTGCAATAGCATTCTATCATAATTGCATATGCTCTTTCATCAAAAGGGTCTATTTCAATCACTTTTTTACAAAGCTGTATGATATGAGGGTCATTCTTTTCTTCCCCCATCAGGCGAAAATAGCTTTCCAAGCATTCCTTTACCAACCCTTCATAATAAGCAGAAATAGGAACAACCCAAAGCTCCGCTGTATTTCGGGGAAGAAACTTCCCGCCATAAAGCTGGATTGCCTTGGCATAATACTCCATTTTTTCTTTCGCAGAGAGTTCGGTATCAAAATGTGCATTTTTATAATACTCCTCGAATAGCTGCGTATCTACCATGCAAGGGATTTCATTATTCCAAGCATAGCCTCCTGAAGCCTGAATGATATAATTCAAATCTGGAAGCCCAGTACTTTTTAAAAGCATTCTGGCTCTATAAATTAAGTTTTTTAATACAGAAGCAGGATTTTTGCTGTCATAATCAATTTTTAGCGCTTGTATCATATGGTCATATGTAATTTTATCATTTCGATGCACAATTAAATATTGTATTAAATTTATGACTTTTTTAGAAGACCCTGTATCTTTGAGATAAACCTTACCATTATAAGAAATGGTAAATCCGCCTAATAATTCAATCCACAGCATTGTATCTTTTTTGTCAATTATTTCGTTTATCAAGCATATTCCTCCTAAAAATGTCATTTTTCCCTATTTATACTCTAACATATTCCTTATGTTTGTCAACCATTTATTCCCTATATTGGTTAATAAGTACAAAAAAAACTCTCCCAGAAAATAAAGCTTTTTTGGGAGAGTTTGTCACAATATAGTTATCCTATTATACATACCGTAACTACTGTTACATTTTATTTGCCATGATAGAATTGATGCTATCCATAAGCCGAATTAATTCCAATGCACTTCTAAAATTTAGCTTTTGGTTTCCTTCCACCCAGCATACATTTCCTTGCCAGGTAGCATTTTCTCTATGGGTCACTTCAATAACAAATGTAGCCTTGCCCCCCTTGTGCGCCCTAATTTCTGACTCTTTCATAGCGATCTGCCACTCCTTTTGTTTTATTTTCTGCAGTTTGGGTTCTTGTCCCTGAAAATACCGATTCTCGGTAGTTTCTTGAGGATACCCCATGCCATTCATTTCATTTTCCAATTGAAACACCAGCTCTAATAATGAATCAAAACAAAGCTGTTCTTTTCTGAAGCAGTGATATATCCTGCCTGCCATATCATTATTTTCAATTCTATCAATACAGATGTAGTATTTGATATCTGTAATTTCCATTCGATTGTTTCCTAGCCACATTTTTGGTCCCACCTTTTTATTGTGCTTCAAGTTTACCCGCAAATGGTCACAATTCAGTCACAAATCCATTCTTTCAGCAAATATTTTTCATTATTTTCAGCTTATTTCATAGTTTTCATAGTAACATCAAATCTTGAGACATAAAAAAACCAAGAAAGAAGATTCCCTCTTTCCTGGTTTATGGTTTTTTTACGGAAACATTAAGTTTAAGCCTTGACCAACTGCCGTTTTAAATGATTCTTGAATGATAGCCATGCGAGCTTTTTGCTCATCCGTCAAAGATTCCCCTGCCTTTGGTATGACTTCTTCATAGACTATCCGGTAAGTACTGTCATAAATATCATACTGGTAAATTTTGGATTTATCCAAGGAAACAAAATATTTCCCAACAATCTCATTGCTCTGTCCATTACCTTTTTTGTAAACACTCATACC
>JAAYQI010000075.1 GCA_012519385.1 Candidatus Epulonipiscium sp. | reverse complement strand
GCTCTTTCTTCTTTTGCTTCCATAAGTTCCATCTGTAAGCGATTATTTTCCTCATAAAAAAGAGCAGGTTCTACATACCCCTGAGTCATCAAACTCGTAAGGTGTTGTACCTGCTCCAATAGTTCCTGTATTTTTTGATTCCATTCTAACATTTCTACACATTGTCCATGTTGTTCTTGTTTTTTTAAGTTCTCTAATAATGGATGTAATATCCTACTTCGATTGGTAAAGAGCTTATTCATCATGACCACAAAGGCAGATTGTATTTTTTGCTCTGGAATGAAAAGCATAGAGCAATCCTGTCCATTGGTTTGGATATGGGTATTACAAACCCAAGCCACATATTTCGTATCTTTTGCCTTGGTATTGATTTTACGTTGAAACGTATTCCCACACTCTCCACAAATAATTTTTCCAGAGAAAGCATACCGTTTCTGGTACTTATTGCTTTCACCAGTGTTTCCTTTTTCCATTCCTCGCTGTTTTATGATATTTCCTACAGCTTCAAAATCCTCTCTGCTGACAATGGCTTCATGGTTATCTACAATATAATACCGTTCTTCTTCCCCATCATTGATAAATCGGTGAAAGTTTTCATCGGTATAAGTTTTCTGCAAAAGGACATCGCCAATATACCGTTCATTACCTAAAATTGCCCTTACCCTAGCCGAGTGCCATGTTGTTCCTCTTTGTGGTGGTATCCCTTCTGCATTGAGTTCCATAGCAATTGCCCTTGAACCTTTTCCTTGTAAAGTTTCCGCAAAAATACGTTTTACAACTTCTGCTTGTTCTTCATTAATCACCAATCCTTGACCATCATAATCATATCCATAAGGTGGAGAAGAAAGTTTAAACGTACCATTTTGAAACCGTTTTTTGATTGCCCATTTATTATTGAGGGAAATTGACCTTGACTCATCAGCAGCAATGGAACTAAGTAAGGATAGCATCAATTCCCCATCCATATGTAAGGTGTTCAGATTTTCCTTTTCAAAATAAACTCCTACACCAAGGTTAAGAAGTTTTCGAATGGTTTCCAAACACTCTAAGGTGTTTCTGGCAAATCGGCTAATGGACTTGGTAATAATAAAATCAACCTTATGGTTTTCACAATCCTTTATTAGCCTTAACCATTCCAACCGTTTCTCAGCCTTAGTTCCTGAAATCCCTGCGTCAATATAAATGCCTGCAAATTCCCACTCTGGATTATTTTTAATGTAATCCGTATAATGCTCCACTTGGGCAGACAAACTTTCCAACTGGTCTGCCTGTCCTGTGGATACTCTGGCATAGGCTGCTGTTTTTTGTTTCCGCAACCCAACCATGAAATCCTGTTGTATTGGTTTGATTTCTGTAATCTTTTTCATCCTCTCACCCCATCTATTGTGATGTTACCTCGAAGTACCTACTACATCAAGGCATTATGGCATTAACTCTGCCAACTGGGGAGAGAAAGATTTCCGATTTAATCGGTCTATTTTGTGATATTCTTCTGGTGAAATCAAGCCTTTTTCCAGTAAATGCGTGATGATTTTCACCGACTGGTTATAATTTATTTCATTCTGTAATTGCTGTTCTGACATGAAAAACCTCCTTTTTTCTCAAGCGTATTTGCTATTTTTTCTCGTCCTTTAACTGCACCAATACCTCTTTTAATTTCTCAGGAATAGGCAATCCAATTTTCGCAGTGTTTTCCAAAATACTAATCCCCTCATTAGACAGATAGAAAAATATCACCGCAGTTCTGATGACCCCACCTTCTCCTAAAATATAGGTGTCTAAAATATGCCCCACTCCAACCAATGTAAAAATCAGCACCTTCTTAAAAATACCTCTTGCCCCAACATCACTGGATACTTTCTTTTCTAAAATTGCCAACATCACCCCAGTAATATAATCTACAATGACAAATGCAGTCAGGGCATATAAAAAGCCATCCCAGCCACCAAGGAAAAACCCTAAGCTACCACCAATGACTGTAAAAATCACTTTTATCCAATTACAAATAGAATTCATAACCTTCCTCCTTCTTAAAATAGTGACCGTAGCTGAAACGATTGTTCCGCAAATATCGTACTATCCTCACGCAATGTTGCTTTCACAATAACAAACGTACCCACGCTATCCATATCATCTAATCCTTGCATTCTACAACTGGTATCCGTAACATCCAAAAATTGTACCTTTGGTGTTTCACTTCCATCTTCATTTCGAGCAGACCAATCTACCGGTTTATCGCTAATTGTTTCCCCATTGGCTGAAACTGTTGCAGTAATCGTTGTGCCGAACCCACCAATTCGTATGGTAGGTGATTTTCCATAGAAAAGTGTAATAGAATATCCAGTTGGTTCAGGAGTTGCCTTTGCAACCTGTATTTCGATACTGGCAGTCGCTTCTGAGTTGTTTGTAAGTTTTGCAGTTACCATAACTGTACCTTCTCCAATGGCAGTTACTTCTCCTTTTTCATTGACCGTAGCAATAGTTTCATCCAAAGTTGTATAAGTAATAGGAGGAATCGGTGTGACTGTACTTCCGTTATCCTTCACCACTGTATCTAACTGAGTGGTATTCCCTTCTGTCATTTTTATTGGCTGTGGATTGGAAAAACTAATGGTATATTGATGAAAATATTTGTTATAATTGGCAATGCCTAGTTCAAAGTTATCCTCAGAACTCATTTCCGTAAGTTCACAAAAAAGTCGCATCAATCCATTTTGTGTCCTGTCAATTCCAGTCACTTGCCATGCTCGATTGGTATTGAGAAATCTCTGTTGCAACTGTATCCT
>JAAYQI010000074.1 GCA_012519385.1 Candidatus Epulonipiscium sp. | reverse complement strand
GTTAAGAAAGCTATGTATAAAAGTATTTTTTGTAAATGAGGATGGTGATGTAAGAGAATTTATATAGTTAACTGAGAAAATATTGATAAAGCTTTCGGAAATACACTATCTGCCGCCAAGGGGTGCTAGATATTCACGATATCATTATTGTATCCTCAAGGCATGTTGAGACGGTTGTTTCATTGTCCCACAAAAAAGCAGACACTCATATTAACATAAATGTAGAGTTTGGTGATGATAAAGGACAGATTTCTATTGATACGATAGCGAGAAAAGCCGAAGAAGGTAGATATAATAAAAAAGTAACATAATGGAAATGTTTTGATGAAACATGTATAATAAAGGAAAAGTGGATGAGGGGAATGAATATGGGTTCTGAAATTATAATGTATCAAACAGACGATGGTTTGACTAAAATAGAAACTACTTTTGACGGTGATACCGTTTGGTTATCTATTGACCAAATGGCAGAATTATTTCAGCGTGATAAGTCTACAATCTCTCGTCACATAAAAAACATATTTAATGAAGGAGAATTGACACGCAATTCAGTTGTTGCAAATTTTGCAACAACTGCAGCTGATGGTAAAACATATCAAGTAGACTACTATAATTTAGATGTAATTATTTCTGTGGGCTATCGTGTAAAATCTTTACGAGGTACTCAGTTTAGAATTTGGGCAAGCAATGTTTTAAAGGAATATATGAAAAAAGGATTTGCCATGAATGATGACCTTCTAAAAAATAATGGCGGTGGAATTTATTTTGATGAATTATTGGAGCGTATTCGTGATATCCGTTCATCAGAAAAGGTATTCTGGAGGAAAGTATTGGATATCTATGCAACAAGCGTAGACTATGATCCAAGAACAGAAGTATCTACTTTGTTTTTTAAAACAGTACAGAATAAAATGCATTGGGCAGCTCATGGGCATACTGCAGCAGAAAAGATTTATTACTCCGCAGATGCAGACAAGCCTTATATGGGAATGCTTAGTTTTAAAGGAGAACAACCTAAACAAGCGGATGCATTAGTAGCAAAAAACTATTGTACTGAAGAGGAGTTGGTTGCATTAAACAGTATAGTTTCTGCTTATCTTGAATTTGCTGAAATGCAAGCAAGAAGAAGAATACCAATGTATATGCCAGATTGGATTGAGACCTTGGATGGATTTTTGAAATTGTCCAAGCATGAAATTCTAACCCATGCTGGAAAAATTAGTGCTAAGACAGCTGAGCTTAAGGCAAAAGAAGAATATAAGAAATATAAAGTTTTACATATGGAAGATGTTTCTAAAGTTGAAGAAGATTATATTAAGGCATTAGAAGATATGGAAATGAAATTACTAGGCGAACTAGATAAAAAATAAAAGTGCATTATGGCAATAATCGGAAGCGAGGAGAGGATATGAGAACGCCACAACAATTAATAAATGTGTTGGCAATGCTTGGTTTGGATTGTAAATGTATGGTAGATGTTTATATTAATTGAATTCACTTCTCCAGGAATTTATAGAAGACTGTGGGTGAAGGGGACTATCAATGAAATATAGAACTGTCCGTCTTAGAATAACAAAACCGAAAGTGTCGTTCTGAATGCAAGTGAAGAATCTCGTTTTGTTCAGGGTGACAATTCTTGCATAGCCCGTCGTTTTGACTGTCTTGTTTTTACAATACACGGAAAATATGAACCGGAAAAATCGGAACCAAGCCATGGGAACCGGTGCGGTGGTTTGTGCTGTTAAAACCATTATATCGCCCCCCGCGGCATTTTTATTGCCTTATATAAAAAAATAAAGGGAAAATAAATAGTTTGTCGAAATGAAATTTAAATTTTCAACTTTCGGCATTTTTATCTTGCAATAAATAAAATAATGTATTAAAGTAAGGCCTATATAACTTAATAAATAAAACGTTGTGTGAAATAGGAAAGGGGGGATTTAGTTGGGGATTTAGTTAAGAAAAAAGTGTTTATTTATGATACGACTTTGAGGGACGGTGCCCAAGCCGAGGGCATATCTTTTACGGTAAACGATAAAATAAGGATAGCCAGAAGGCTGGATTCTCTTGGCGTGGATTATATAGAAGCGGGAAATCCCGGTTCTAATCCGAAGGACATGGAGTTCTTCGACAGGATAAAGGAAGAGCCTTTGAGTCATGCGAAACCGGTGGCTTTTGGAAGCACACGAAGGCCGGGAATAAAGGCGGCGGACGATGCCAATGTGAAGGCGTTGCTTACGGCCAATACCGAGGCGGTGGCCATATTCGGAAAAAGTTGGGATTTTCATGTCACGGATATCATAAGGACCACACCGGAGGAAAACCTCGATATGATTCGGGATACCGTATCCTTCTTAAAAGCCGAGGGCAAAGAGGTAATCTTTGATGCGGAGCATTTCTTCGACGGTTATAAAGCCAACAGGGAATACGCCCTAAGAACCCTGGAAGCGGCTAAAGAAGCGGGAGCCGATTCCTTGGCTCTCTGTGATACCAACGGAGGTTGTTTTCCTTCTGAGATAGCGGAGATAACAAGGGATGTGGCGAGGAGATTCAAACTATCCATAGGCATCCATTGTCATAATGACGGAGGCATGGCGGAGGCCAACTCCAT
>JAAYQI010000073.1 GCA_012519385.1 Candidatus Epulonipiscium sp. | reverse complement strand
GGCGATAGATTATAGGCGATAGATTATAGGCGATGTGCCGCGTTAGAAGAGACCGCAAGACCGCAAGACTGCAAGACAATGTTTTATGTATTATAGGCGATAGATTATAGGCGATGTGCCGCGTTAGAAGAGACCGCAAGACCGCAAGACTGCAAGACAATGTTTTATGTATTATAGGCGATAGATTATAGGCGATGTGCTGCTAGCCGCTTGCCGCTAGCCGCTAGCCGCTAGCCGTTCTTCCGCCCTGAGCCCTGTGCTCTGCGCCCTGTGCCCTGTGCCCTGAGCCCTGTGCTCTGCGCCCTGTGCCCGATGTCATACCGATGCTGCTCTCTTGAGACAGCCTTATTTTCTTTGTCTAATTCAAAGAAAATAAGTAATTTTGACATTAATGTCAAACTTGAATGTCAGGACAATTAAATAAAGTAAAATGAGCCAGTTAGGAGAATCGGAAGTAAAGATAATAGAAGCTGCCAAACAAGTCTTTCTGGAGAAAGGACTTGAAAATGCAAAAATGCAGGATATTGCAGATACTGCCGGAATTAGCAGAACAGCTTTGAATTATTATTATCGCACCAAAGAGAATCTGTTTTACAAGATCATTGAGGAAATCTTAGAAGGTATTATTCCTCACTTTGAGAACCTTTTAAGCAAAGACACTCTAAGTTTCCAGGAGCGTTTCCTGGGTATTATTGACGTATATGCCGATTTCTTAAGCCGTAACAATGTAGTGCCGCGCTTTGTTATAATGGAGATGCAACGGCATCCGCAGACACTTTTCGATTTTGTCAATACAAATTATAAAGTAAAAAAATACCTGCAGCTTATACGTGCAATGCTCAAGCGCGAAGCAGAAGAAAAGAGCATCAAACAACTACCAATGGAGGAATTGGTTACTCTTTTCTACGGGCTGCTCTTTGTTCCGTATCTGATAGATCCCTTTATAAAAGAATACTTTTTCAACGAAGAAAGCAAAATAGAAGCCTATCATAGGAATCATCTGAAAAATATGAAACAGGCTTTACTCCTGTTTTTAAGTGCGAAATCCATGGACCAAACTGTAAATTGAATTAATTACTTGAAAAACGCGTTATTTACCCTCGATAAACTACATGAACTCACCACCTTCACATATAAATAATTCAGCTCATAATCCTGAAAATCCCTTTATCAACATAGGATTGGATGCCGGCTCAACAACCATCAAGGTAGTAGTGTCCGATCCTCAGAATAAAATCATTTACAAGGATTACCGCCGGCATTATGCTGATATTTTAGGCAATCTGAAAGAAATTTTATCTGATATACTGGATAAAACCGGCGATTGCCCCGTCAAACTGTGTATGACCGGTTCAGCCGGAATGGGAATAGCCGAACGGTATAAAGTCCCATTTGTTCAGGAAGTAGTAGCTTCCTGCGAAGTTGTCTCACGCCAATTTCCTGAGATAAAGACATTTGTAGATATTGGCGGTGAAGACTCCAAAATGATTTTTTTCGAGTCGGGTAAAACGCCTGATATTCGGATGAACGGAAGCTGCGCAGGCGGTACGGGCTCATTTATCGACCAAATGGCAACATTGCTCAATGTAGATATGAATGAGTTTAATTCATTGGCCGAACAAGCAGAAACAATCTATCCGATAGCTTCCCGTTGCGGTGTTTTTTCGAAAACAGACGTACAAAATCTGCTAGCCCGAAACGCCGGCAAAGCTGACATAGCCGCATCGGTTTTCCGGGCAGTAAGCATGCAGGTAATCACGTCATTAGCAAGAGGACACGAGCCGGAGGGGAAGGTTTTTCTTTGTGGCGGTCCATTCACATTTCTTCCATATTTGCGAAAGGCATTTATCGATGAATTAAAAATGGACAATTCGGAAGTTGTGATTTCTGAAAATCCCGAAGTAACCCCGGCCTGGGGTGCAGCTATCATTGCAAGCGACCGGCAGGAGAGCAAATTACTGTCCGAGTACATTTCCATTTTTAATAAAGAAGTTAAAAGAGCTCTGAAAGACACTCATAATCAATTAAAACCGCTTTTCAAAGATAAAAATGAGTACGCCGAATGGCTAAAATCCAAAGAAGAATATCAATTTCCGGGGATCGACATAAAAGAGATTAAAAATCCGAACTGTTTTATCGGTATCGACAGTGGCTCAACCACGACAAAAATCATTGCCACTGACGAGAATGGCAAGGTTTTTTATCACTATTACACTAAGAATAAGGGATTTTCCCTGCAAGCTGTAACCATCGGGCTGAAAAAACTGTATGAGCAAACGCGGGAAGCCGGAATAGAAATGAATGTACTCGGAAGTTGTGTAACCGGGTATGGTGAAGATTTAATCAAAAAGGCTTTTCATCTTGATTCAGGCATGGTTGAAACAATTGCTCACTATATGAG
>JAAYQI010000072.1 GCA_012519385.1 Candidatus Epulonipiscium sp. | reverse complement strand
TATCAACAAGAGATAATAACTCTCCCATCATAGATATGGTTAATGTGTTTTTATCCGCTAAATATGTTGCATAATTGGGGTGCATATTGTATGTTGCGGAAAGGTAATTTGGTAAAGAATATCCCCAATACTTTTTCTCATAAAACAAATTTAAAATTTCATCAATAATAACTAAAAGAGGTGTAACTTTGTATTCCCCTTCCTGCATAGAGTTCATAAAATCCAAAAACAATTCGGTATTTAAATTGCCTGCACCTCTTCCCATGCCCATAATACAACTGTCTACAATGATTTTTCTCCCCTTGGCCTCCTCTACGAATGATTGCGAATTAGAAAATGCCAACTGTAGATTATTGTGGGAGTGAAACCCTAATATAATGTTGCTCTTTAGTATATGTGTAGCCAGAGAGCAATACTTTCTCACTTCGTTTGTGCTCATGCTTCCAAAGCTATCTACAATATAAAAAGCATACGGATCTATTTCATTTGCAGACTTTAACAAATCAATATATTCATCAACCGAATATGTAGCCGTTACCATGGGTTGAAGAAATACTTTATAATTCTTTTCTTTTATTTTCTTTGCTGCTTCAAGGGCTTGTACCATATCCTTTTTATGAAAAGCTACTCTAATACCATTCATCCCGCCGTTTTCATACTCTGGCAATTTGTCAACATCATAATCACCATAGTTCATCAAAAGAACAAATAATTTCTTATCTTTCTTCTTCGGCAGTATTTCTGTCGCATCATGAATACTAGAATATTTTGATTCATCAGCCGAAAAAAAACCTTCTGATAACATTCCGCATTCTATCACATCAACATTAGAATCTATAAGCCCCGATATGATTCTTTTTATATTTTCCTGTCCAAATCGCCAATTATTACAATATCCACCATCTCTTAGCGTACTATCTAAAACATAAATTCTATCATTCATTTGCTTTATCCTCGCACTGTTTGTAATACTGTATAGCATCAGCAATCAAAAAATCATTATATTCATCAATATCGCAACCCTCTATTTCATCCACCTCTACCAAATATGGCTTAAATCCAATTCTTCTATTGTGTTCTAAAATTATATTTCTTTTATAAATATAATATCCGCTTGTTTCAACATATAATGGCTCCAAGTCTTGTGTTCTTGGAATAGAATCTAATTTATAATTAAAGGGACGGTTATCTTTCCATATAAAATCTTGCATTTTTTTAACAGTAAACGCTGAATCATATCCTCCATGAATAACTGCTTCCATACCTTTTTGGAATGACTCAACACTAACAAATGGCGCCGTAGCATGCGCCATAATATAAACATCTGCAAAAACATCTTTCGCAAAAGCCGTAAGAACCTCATTCATTTTAGTTGTATCTTGATCTAGCGAAATGTCTCTCTTTAAATACTGAACAGTTGGGGGTATATACTGGCATATATCATCATTGCTACAATATACATATACATCATCAATTCCTTGGCATTGTAGCAAGGTATCCAAAATATACCAACACAACGGATGTCCATTTTTAAACAATCTAATATTCTTTTGGGGTAGTCTAGTATTATTCAACTTCATTGGCACAACCGCTACTGTCTTCATATATAAACCTCCATTAAAAAAGCTCCATACCCCTTGGTAAGAAACTCTTAATCATCACAAATAACATAATTTCTTCACACCATTTACTATATATATTATTATTTTTATCGGCAACTTCTCCAAAAAACTTAACAGACTCTGTGTTATTCCACATATTCTATACAAGTTCTCACGCTATTTTGCCCTCATCCAAAAGTATGAATTTGAGCGGGACAGACTCCCTTTTCATATC
>JAAYQI010000071.1 GCA_012519385.1 Candidatus Epulonipiscium sp. | reverse complement strand
CACCTCCGGCTGTTGCTATCATAAATGATATAGCGCCTAACACGAAAATCAATATGGATTCACCGGTCAGGAATACATCTGCTTGCGTAGATGCACCTACTGTTAATCCAAGGATTATAGTAACAATGTCAACCATAGAAGTGCGTGCAGTATCTGCAAGTCGTTTTGTTACTCCACTCTCTTTCAAAAGGTTCCCAAAAAACAGCATTCCCAATAAAGGCAACGCACTTGGTGAGATAAAGGTTGTGATAAGTAAGCCGATGATGGGGAAAAGAATTTTTTCGAGTTTGGCAACGGCTCTTGGTGGTTTCATTCGGATAAGGCGCTCCTTGTTAGAAGTCATAAGGCGCATAATAGGCGGCTGAATAACGGGTACTAATGCCATATACGAATACGCTGCAATGGCAATGGGGCCGATTAGGTTTTTCACAGTAGTTCCATCAGGCAGTATGTTAATACCGTTGGCGAGCTTGGATGATAAAAAGATGGCTGTTGGACCGTCGGCACCACCAATAATGCCTATTGCGCCGGCTTCGGCGGGATGGAAACCTAATGCCAATGCTCCCAAAAATGTGGCGAAAATCCCTAATTGTGCGGCTGCTCCTAAAAGAATTAATTTAGGATTAGAAATAAGCGATGAGAAGTCGGTCATTGCGCCAATACCCAAAAATACCAAAGGGGGATAGATACCAGCGGTAACACCAAAATAAAGATAATTAAGCACACTCCCCTCTTCATATATGCCTACTTGAAGTCCTGCATCAAGCAGGAAAGGTACATTGCCAATTAAAATACCAGTACCTATCGGAATAAGCAAAAGCGGCTCATACTCATAGCGAATTCCAAGGAAAATAAAAAACAACCCAAAGCAGATCATGATTAAGTGGCCTCTTGTAACATTCGCAAAACCGGTATATTCTAAAAATTTAAATATCCCTTGTGAGGCAACTTCTTGGGTTCCCTTAGATTTATCCAATTGACCTTCCTCCCCTTCATTTTGTACGATTTCTCCATCCTGGGAAAGCTGTACTGAGTCAACAATGGGTTGGCTTTTACCATTATTTACGAAGGTAATGCTGATTAGTGTCAGAAAAATTATTATGCCAGTGATTGTTAAGAATCTTTTCATTTTGATTTCCTGTTTTGAAGGTAAAAAGTACCCAACGAATTAAGCAGTAACTTTTGCTTCAATTTCCATAAGTGTTTCTTCTTGCAATACGGTGTCTCCTTGTTGGACTCTCAGATTTTTTATTGTCCCGTCTTTCTCGGCAAGTATTGTATTTTCCATTTTCATTGCCTCGTACACCAACAGCTTATCTCCCAATTTTACAACATCTCCTTCTTTTACAAAAATCTGAATGATATCACCTGGTAGAGGGCTTTTTACTTCAAACCCTACCGTTTTAACAATAGTTTTCTTAATTTTATGATCCTGACGTTTTATCTCTACCTCCTTTCGAACAAGCTTGGGAGTTTTGCTTTGTTTAATTTCCTGGTGAAGTTTTACGGAGTACACTGTACCATTAACTTCCACTTTTGCTATTTGGTCTTCGAAATCCATGATTTCTATATCGTAATCATGGCCTTCTATCGAGAATGTAAACTTTTTCATAATATGCCTGATCTAAAAAATGAATTTGTCGAATAGATTTTTGAACTCCAAGGAGAATATTGCCTTGAAATTCGTTTTATGGTGATAATGCCGCTTT
>JAAYQI010000007.1 GCA_012519385.1 Candidatus Epulonipiscium sp. | reverse complement strand
TCTATGTCTGGTGTATTCTGGGATACAATCGTTATCTGTGCTATGACAGGTCTTGTATTGGTATCTTCCATTATGAAAAACCCAGATAAATTCTTCGTTGATGGAAAATCTTTAACAGGTGGTATGTTAACTACTCAAGCATTTGATACCATTCCAGTAATTGGACCTATCGTTTTAACAATTGGTTTAATTACATTTGCTTGGTCTACAATTCTTGGTTGGTCTTACTACGGCGAGAGATGCTGGGAATACTTAGTTGGAAAGAAAGCAATTATGCCTTTCCGTGTAGCTTGGACATTAGTAGTATTTGTTGGTTCCGTTGTAGCTCTTGAAGTTGTATGGAACGTTGCTGACATGATGAATGCATTCATGGCATTCCCTAACTTAATTGCATTATTAGGTTTAAGTGGTGTTATCGTTTCTGAAACAAAGAAATACCTCTGGGATGATAACATTGATGGATTCAGCACAGATGAAATGATTGTTATCAAAGATAAATAAGAATAAAATTTGAGAAGGAATTCTTCTTGAAATTTAATAGGAAAACAAAAACAGGCTGATTGGTATTTTTACCATCAGCCTGCTCTTTTTTTTATGGAATATTTATGGAATATTTAAGTTAATTAAAATACCTCTTATTAAGGAGAGAAATTATAAATCTTCATCCATGTTTTTATAGATAAACCAATCGGAAAGAGCAAAGATACCTCTTTCTTTATCTAAAGCGGGGTCATCCTCTTTACCTCTATGGAATAAAACTTTATCTCCAATCAGCTCGCTGTGGGGCCAGTTTGCAGGAGCAAAAACCTTCTTAATAGAAGCCATTTTTAAAGCCTTTGCAGTTCTAAGGATTTCATCAATGTTTCTTCCAATTTCTTTTGGATATTCTAATATAGTACGTACCTTTCCGTTATGGTCTACAATAATTACTGCCCTTACGGTGTATGTATCATCTTCGTTAGGATGAATTAACCCCAAAGTTTGCGCAACAATTCTTTTTTCATCATCAATAACAGGAAAATCAACTTGCACATACAGATTTTCTTTAATCCATTTAATCCACTGATGATGGGATTCTACACTATCTACACTTAATCCAATCAATTCAATGCCTAGTTCTTCAAAACGTTTTTTCTTTTTTTGGAATGCAACAAATTCAGTGGTACATACAGGAGTAAAATCTGCCGGATGGCTAAAAAGTATAAACCATTTGCCGCTATAGTCCTCCGGAAGATGTATGGTGCCCTTTGTGGTTTCTACAGTCATAGAAGGAAATTTGTCTCTTAATGATATTTTCATACAATCCTCTCCTTACTTAATAATTGTTATTTTTTAATAATTATAATACATTTTTGGCAGAATAGAAAGGTATTTTTTAATATATTTTTCTATCATCATAATTTGGCATAAGTTTATACGCATTTGCGGTGGAATATGGTTTTTTCTGCAAAAAATGTATACGAAATTGACAAAGTTTGTTATAATTATAAAATAATATCAGATACTACGATATAAATATATGTCAGAAAAGGATGTTGAAGATGCTAAAGGGAAAAACTGTACTCTTGGGAGTAACAGGTAGTATTGCCGCCTATAAAATGGCAAATGTGGCAAGTATGCTGGTAAAAATGAATTGTGATGTTCATGTAATCATGACACAAAATGCAACGCATTTTATTACACCCATTACCTTTGAAACATTAACAGGCAACAAGTGTATGGTAGATACTTTCGACAGAAATTTTCAATTTAACGTTGCACATATTTCTTTGGCAAAAAAAGCAGATGTATTATTGGTAGCACCAGCATCTGCAAATGTGATAGCAAAGCTGGCTCATGGATTGGCGGATGATATGCTTACAACAACAGCTTTGGCTTGTACCTGCAAAAAAATCGTTGCTCCTGCTATGAATACGAATATGTATCATAATGCCATAACTCAGGAGAACTTAAATCTACTGCGTCGGCATCAATTTGAGGTTATTGCGCCGGAGCAGGGGTTATTGGCTTGCGGAGATGTAGGGGATGGGAAAATGCCCCGAGAGGAAGTTTTAGTACAGTATATTTTAAGGGAAATTGCATACGAGAAGG
>JAAYQI010000070.1 GCA_012519385.1 Candidatus Epulonipiscium sp. | reverse complement strand
AATTATGATATAACTCTAATCTTTTGATACAATGAGTGGAGCCAATGACAAAATCAAAGGTATTTTTTTGGCAAAATTCGTTTATTGATTCTTTGATATGCGCCTGTAGTCCTAGTTCTACACCGATACGAATCTGTATGGTGTCTCCATAGAGTTGTTGATATTGCTGTATTTTTTTCGCATAGTCCGTATAGTCAAAGAGAAAAGGAAATTCGGGGTCGGGATAGTCAAAATCTATATGGTCTGTAATGGCAATTTCCTTCAAACCTAACTGTATTGCTTGCAGAATCATTTTTTCCATATCCGTATCACTATCAGAGGAAAAATTAGTATGCAAATGATAATCAGAATAAATCATATGAAGTTCTCCTTTGTTTTTTAGTATAGTATTCTTACCATGTGAAGCAATCTGGTGCAATTTATTATAGTGATGAGTTGGCCGCGGAGGATGGGTGAAATGCTAATTTTTTTCATCGGGAGTTGCATATATTACAGGTAGTATCAACTCAGCAACAGTGACCACATTGGGTTCACTATCATAAATCAGATTATAATCATCTCCAAAATACAGCTTAATTCGTTCTCGTATATTCTGTGTTCCGATATTGCTGAAGCGTCCCTTTTGTTTGCTAACACCTAAGTTAACTCTACTGCGTTCTTCTTGATTCATGCCATTTCCATTATCAATTACACGAATATGGAGGCAGTCATTTTGAATAAAAGCGGCAATGTGGATACGGTAACTGCTATCAATATCATCAAAGCCATGAATAATACAGTTTTCAACCAAAGGCTGCAATACAAAACGAAGTACACAGCAATCTAAGGTATCATCACTAATATCTGTGGTATACGTAAAGGTATCGCCATAGCGGAATTTTTGTATGGTGATGTAATTTTTAACACTTTCCAGTTCTTCTTTTAAGGTGGCAGAAGCATCGGATTGCTGTAGGTTATATTTTAGTAGATGAATCAACGCTGTGCTCATTTCCGCAATGTTATTGACATCCTGCATAACAGCCATCCATTTAATGGAATCCAATGTATTATAAAGAAAGTGGGGATTAATCTGTGCTTGTAAAAGCTGGAACTGTATTTCGGATTTCCTTTTTTGGTCTGTCAGTTCTCGCTCAAAGTTTCGGCTTAACTGCTCCACCATAAGGTTAAAGGTTTTTCCCAGAAGTCCAAATTCATCCTTTGTACGAATTTGTACTCTAGCGGATAAGTCTGATTGTTCGATGCGGTTACAAGCCTCAGTTAATACTCTAAGGGGCCTTGTGATGGTAGTGGTGAGCCAAATAGCATAGAAAATACAAATCATAATACACAGTATTAAAATGCTTTTGGTGGAGGTTACAATATTATTTAAGTCCTTTGTCATGGTGTCGGCAGGAATGATACGAACTACTTTTAAATCGGCAAGGTCAATGGTTTCGGATACAATAAGATTTTCTTTCCCAAAAATTTTTGCGTTAAATTGCATGGTACGGTTTTCAAGAAGTTCTGGATAGTCAGTAAAGATAGAATGAAAATCAATAAAGTGGGGGTAGTTAAACAAAATTTCTCCTTCCGAATTGACAATAATTGCTCTATCATTTAGCTGAATGGAAGTTGCAAAGAACATTTTTTGCAGTACTTCGTAGTCCAAATTAATGATAATAACCCCCAAAAAACGATGAGAATTTTTATCATAAACAGGATGGGTATAGGAAAGTACCTTTACGGTATAGCTTGGGCCGGTATTGGCATTATGCAATGTGCTCCAAGTGCCTTTTCTGGAATAGTTGCTCCTTGCATGGCTTAGATATTCTCGATAAAAGGCCAAGCCTTCTGCATCTAATACTGCATTATGCGTGGAAAGAGTTAAATCATTTACTCCAAGAACATGGATGCTATGGATAAAGGATTGAAGTTCTAAAGTATTATTTAAAAGGGTAGTTACAGATTGTTTTTCTTCTTCGGTATCTCTATCTCCTTGATTGGGAGCTTCTGAATACAATAAATTCTGCAGGCTATCGTTTTCTATAAAAGAGTTTAATGTACGGTTCATTAAGTCAATGATAAAATCGAATTGCTCTTTGGTTTTATTGGAAACCGTAATGTTATACTGAATTTCCTTTTCTTTTAATACATCAGCATACATTCTATCTACAGTTATCCACATTAAAGTAAGAAAAAAACCAGATAGCAATAATATACCGAAAAATATTTTATATGCAATGGATATGACTTTCATGATTGCCTCCTAAAATAAAAAACAATGTGATATAATAACATCAGTTGAAAACAGAGAGCCTTGAACCCCAAGGGTTCTCAGTCATTTGTCACGCAAATATGCCGCTTTAGGCACACTTGTATGATATAATATAAGCATAAGTGGAGTGCATGGATTGATGCGATATAGTATATAGTATAGTTTAAATTGTACGGTATTGTAGGGAGAAAAATCAAGAACAATTATGCAAAATGTAAAAAATAGTATTGCTGAGATAACACACCTAGAGAATACCCTGTCTGCACGAATGGAGGGAAACCAATGAAGAAAGTTTTGATTGTTGATGATGAGTTTTTGGTGCGTCTGGGGTTAAAGACTACCATTGATTGGACGGCACATGGATATATGATTGTGGGGGAGGCTTCTAATGGCAAAGAGGCATTAGAGATTTTTGATGAAACGAATCCCGATATTTTGATAACGGATATTAAAATGCCTTTTATGGATGGCATGGAACTAATTAAAAAAGTGAAAAAACTGAAAAAAAATATTCAAGTTGTCATTTTAAGTAACTATGCAGAGTTTAGTTTTGCCAGACAAGCTGTGGAGCTTGGGGTATTTCAATATATGCTAAAATCTGAAATTACTTCAGAAAACCTGATAGAATTATTAAAAAACTTGAATGTGGAACGTCATACAGAAGGGCAGGAAAAAGAGTTTGCACAGGTTCAAAAAGAAAATTATATCAAATCTCAGCTTTTAAGTTTTCCTTTTGGAGATAAAAATCCAGAAACTTCTTTGGAACCGCCTATGGAAGGCATTTTTCCCAAAGCCACATATGTGATTATGGTACTATATGCCGATATATCTTCTTTAAAAAGCAGTGCGACAGATATGATGAATAAGGCAATCTGTGCATTGATTGACAGCACTTATGATAATCCCGCTTACTGCACGAAGATTTACAAACAGCAGATTTTTTTTACAGTGATTGCACAAGCCAAGGGCGAAGAAGAAAAGCTATACCCCAAATTAATAGAACAGTGTGGGATTTTAGCAAGAAATGCAAGGCATTATTTTGATGTTTCCTTGCAAGGAGGAATTAGTTTGGTGGGTAGCCCTGAACAGTTCCCTCAAATGATGAAACAGGCAGAAATAGCAAGGGAGAATTGTTTTTTTGAAAAGGAAAATTTTTGCGTGTATTATGATAAACCAAAAGAAAACTCTGTGCTGATTCCTCATGTCAGTCATAAAAAAATTAATCAGCTTTTTCAAAATAAAGATAAAGAAGGAATTATTGAATATATTAATGCAATATTTGAAAGACTACAAGCCGTAAGGCAATTTCAAGGAATCAAAAATATATTTATTGATTTTTTGGCTATTGCAAAAGCCCTATGTGAAGGTTTAGGCGAAAAATATCCTCAAAGTTTGGAGGAGGTGAAATTTGATTACGATAATTTGGCACAATTACCCACACTGCAAAGCGTAAGAGGGTATATTATTGAGCTTTACAAGACAGTTTTTGAATTGGACAGCAATCAAGGAGTGAGAGGGTACAGCTCTACGGTAAAAAATTGCATTTTTTATATAGAAGAAAACTTTGCTTCCAACATTTCATTGGATGATGCTGCCAAAGCTGTGAATGTTAGCAAAAGCTATTTATCAATGCTCTTTAAGCAGGAAACAGGAACAAATTTTGTGGCATATTTAAATGAATATCGTATACGGCAAGCGAAGATTCTTCTGGGTAAAACAAATTTGAAAATATATGAGGTGGCAGAGAAAGTTGGTTTTTGCAGCCCATATTATTTCAGCAAAATATTTAAAGAACAAACGGGTCTTAATTGCAAGGAATATAAAGATAAGTATTTTGAAAAATAGCGAATATATAAGGATTTGCCCTATTACTGTAGGCTTTTGCCAAAAAAAGAGCTTGTATCCGTATGTTTATTGACTAAATCATGTGTAAAATTTTTAAGAAAACTTAAATATTTTTTTAAAAATGAAATTGATTTGTCAAAATGTTATAAAAAAAACAATGATTTGAAATATTTTTGCAATAATCACAATAACATTCATTTCTTTTTTTTTTGAGTGCCAGTATAATAAAATCGTCAAGTAAAGTACGAATAAACAATAAGGGAGGAATAACCAATGAAGGCACAATTCTTTAAGAAGTGTATGGCAGCAGGTATTGCTTGCGTAATGGTTGGTGGTGTTTTGGCAGGATGCTCTAAACCTGCAGAACCTGAAGCAACCGAAGACAAGACAGCAGATGCTACTGAAGCTGGTGAGTTTGACTGGAAGAAATATGAGGGCTCTTCTATTCAAGTAAGCTTTGTTCAACACACCATTGCAGATGCCATCGTATCAAAAATTCCGGAATTTGAAGAAGCAACAGGTATCAAAGTAGATTACTCTATTACACCTGAGGCAAACTACTTTGACAAAGTTTCCACTTCTTTATCCAGCCGTTCCGGAGATCCTGATTTGTTCATGTCTGGTGCATATCAATTATGGGATTACTCTTCCGCAGGTTTTGTTGAAGACTTAACTCCATACATCGAAAACATGACAACAGCTGATTATGACTTTGAAGACATGGTTGGAAGTGCAGTTTCCGCACTGAAATGGGATGGCGTTCCTGGCCATGCAGTAGGCGAAGGCGCACAGCTTGGTTTACCTTTAGGTTTTGAAATTTACTCTTTGGCATATAACAAACGTGCTTTTGAACAAGCTGGAATCGAAGTGCCAAAAACCTATGACCAATTATTAGAAGCGTGTGATAAGTTAAAAGAATGGAACGGCTCTGGTTCTTATGCACTTGCAATCCGTGGTGCACGTGACTGGGGTACTATCCATCCTGGATACATGAGCACATATGCAAACTTTGGTGCAAAAGACTTTGAAATCGAAGACAACAAACTTGTTTCTAAAGTAAACTCTCCTGAAGCTGTAAAAATGACAGAATTCTGGGTTGACTTAATCAAACGTGGCGGTGCACCATCTTGGTCTAAATATACTTGGTATGAAGCAGGTGCTGACTTAGGTGCTGGTAAAGCTGCTATGATGTTTGATGCTGACAACAACGGTGTTCACCAGAACTGGGAAGGTTCTTCTCAAGAAGCAGGAAACATTGCTTGGACAGTTATGCCTTTAGCAAAAGAGGGAGATACACCACACTCCAACTACTGGACATGGTCTATGGCTATGAACTCTGCATCTAAAAACAAAGAAGCAGCTTGGTATTTCTTAATGTACTTCACAAGCAAAGACTTTGCAAGATATGCTTCTGTAGAACGCAACAGTCTTGACCCTGCTCGTACTTCCGTATGGGAAGATGAAGGATTTAAAGAAAAAATGGCAAAACAAGAAGGCTACATTGAAACATACGAAAAAACAATTGATAGCACTACAATTCTCTTTACACCACAGCCTTACTTCTTTGAAACAACTACGGAATGGGCTGCAACATTACAGGATATCGTTGCAGGTAAGTACGGTTCTGTTCAGGAAGGTATGGATGCATTGAAGGCGAAGATGGACAAAGCTGTTTCCGAGATTGATTTATCTCAATATTAAGAGCTTATGTGTTTCGCATCATAATAGCTGAATTGTTTCCGCACCTGACATGGTTTGGGTGCGGAATTTTTTTCACTGGAAAATTTTGATGTGGGATTTACTTAGAAACAAGGAGGAGGAATTATGATGCAAAAAGCGAATCAAAATACGCAAAATAATACTGCCGTGAATTATAATGAAATACCAAAAAATATTAGAATGCGTCCTTATTTAATTATTGCCCCTGGGCTTTTGATCTTAATTGGGATTATGATACCTTTTATAACAGCAATATTGCTGTCTCTTACAAACTACTCATTCCGTTTGCCGAAGTGGAATGTTGTTATGTTTAAGAACTGGATTG
This sequence comes from Candidatus Epulonipiscium sp., assembly GCA_012519385.1. Taxonomy (GTDB): domain Bacteria; phylum Bacillota; class Clostridia; order Lachnospirales; family Anaerotignaceae; genus JAAYQI01. The sequence goes on along the minus strand of JAAYQI010000070.1, from coordinate 1,201 downwards.
CTATGTTTACGGATGCTTCTTTTTATCATGCGTTAGGTGTTACATTACGTTATGCTCTTTATGCTACAGGCACACAGATGATTTTGGGTACAATTATTGCACTCTTACTGAAAAAAGATACTCGTTATAGTAGAATTTTAAAGGTCTTATTTACATTTCCGCTGATGGTTGCTCCAGCGATTGCAGTTTTAATTTGGCAGTTAATGACATCCAACTCTGTTGGAGTTTTAGAAAAGTTTTTAAATGTGATAGGGATATTCAATTTTCCGTGGGCATCAAGCCATAGCACGGCTATGTTTACGGCAATTTTAATTGATACATGGGTAAATACTCCGTTCATTTTACTTTTGGTGCTGGCTGGTATTCAGTCTTTACCAAAATCTCCTTTTGAGGCGGCACAAGTAGATGGTGCGGATGCTTGGTTTACATTTAAGACTCTTACCTTTCCGATGTTAAAGCCATTTATGTATATTGCATTGTTGTTCCGCTTAATGGCTGCGTTGCAAGAATTTGGTATTATTTATGCATTAACAAAAGGAGGCCCTGGCGATACCTTGATGAATATTTCTCTGACAGGATATATGACAGCCTTCCAATACCAAAGATTAGGACAGGCGTTACCATACCTATTGGTACTGTGGACCATTGTAAACTTAACCGCAGGATGGTTGGTAAAACGTCAGAGAAAGCTTGCAAAGCAGGCGCAGGGATACTAAATGAGAAGGAGGTAAGGTAATATGAATGGAAAAGAAATTACAGCAGATCAAATTTTGATAGACAGCAATAAAAATAAAATGGTATCTAATGCCTTAGAATCCTTTGGAAGAAACTTGGGACTGACATTATATGCCCTGTTTGCTTTATTCCCTTTGATATGGATGGTTATGTGTTCTTTCAAATCCGATGCTCAGATGTATAATACAATTTTTAAATTTACACCTGTGCTGGATAACTATAGAGCAGTATTAATTGGTACAGATTATTTTAAGGCATTTTTCCAAAACCTCATTGTTTCGGGAGGTGCAGTTTTGCTAACCGTCATTGCAGGTGTACCAGCGGCATATGCTTTGGCAAGATATGATTTTAAGAAAAAAGAGGATATTGCATTCCAAATTCTTTCCTTTAAATTTGCTCCGGAAATTATGGTTATTCTTCCAGTGTTCCTTATTTTTCAAAAGATACATTTGTATGATACTTATTT
>JAAYQI010000069.1 GCA_012519385.1 Candidatus Epulonipiscium sp. | reverse complement strand
GAAGCAAATGAGTATGAAAGAAAACGTGCTTCTGAGTACGAAGAAGTAGCATTAGAAAATATTAAGAATGCTCCAAAAACAGAATTCCTTCAGCTTTCTGATGAAGCAAGAGAAGGATTTAAGGCAAAAGCTGAACCTATGGTTGATTTAGCAAGAAGCAGAATATCTCATCCTGAGATACTTGATATGTTATTAGAGCAGGTAGCGGGTTTCCAAGAACAAGAACAGTAATGGAATCTCGAAGATTATCTGTTATTAGAATGGAGGATGAATATGATAAAGTTCCTAAATAAACATCTAGAGGATATTTTTATTATCCCATTGATTATTGGAATGAGTGTACTTATTTTTGTTCAGGTAGTAATGCGTTATGTATTTAGTGCTTCCCTTACCTGGTCTGAAGAATTGGCAAGATATTTATTCATTTGGTTGGTATACTTCTCTGTAAGCTATACAGCCAAAAGAGAAAAACATATACGTATTGATGCTGCATTGATGCTGTTTCCTAAGAAAACACGTCCCTATGTAGAATTATTGAGTGAAATTTTAATTTTCCTTCTTTCCATCTTTATCGTAGTGACTTCTGTTACAGTTGTTCATAAAATTCAGTTGAGCGGACAGCATTCTCCTGCATTGGGCTTACCTATGTACTTGGTATATTCTGCGCCGTTGATTGGTTTCATTTTAACCAGTTTTAGAACACTGCAGACTATTGCAAAAAAAGTAAAAAATTTGAATGGTGAGGTGGAGGAAGCATGATAGCGTTAGTCGTTTTCGGAACATTAGTTGTATCATTAATTTTAACAATACCTGTTGGTTTTTCCTTGGCAGTAGCTTCCTTGGCATCCATATTATACACAAAGCAATTAACATTTGGATTTATCGCACAAAACATGGTTACAGCAGCAGACTCCTTCCCTATTATGGCGATTCCATTTTTCGTATTCGCCGGAGAGCTGATGGGTGGCGGCGGTATCTCCAAGAGATTACTTGACGTTGCCAACGTATTTTTCGGTAAAATATCTGGTGGTCTTGCCATTGTAACGGTAGTTGTTTGTATGTTCTTCGCAGCGATTTCCGCTTCTGGCCCTGCTACAGTAGCAGCGGTTGGTGGTATGGTTGTACCTACCATGTTACAAAAAGGATATGATAGAAAGTTTGTTTTGGCATTGATTGCCGCAGCAGGAAGTATTGGTGTTATTATTCCTCCAAGTATTCCTATGGTTGTATATAGTGTTACCACAAATAGCTCTGTAAGTAAGCTGTTTATGGCGGGCTTCATCCCTGGTATCGTAATTGGTCTTGGTTTAATCGCATATTGCTACCTTTTTGCAAAGAAAAATGGCTACAAAGGTGATGAAACCAAGTATACAGGTAAAGAAATTGCTCACATTGTTTGGGATGCAAAATGGGCTTTGATTGCACCCGTTATTATCCTTGGCGGTATCTACGGCGGTATTTTCACACCGACAGAGGCGGCTGCTGTATCCGTTATTTATAGTATGATTGTTGGTATCTTTATCTACAAAGAAATTGATTTAAAAGGACTTCTTGATATTACAAAAAATGCCTGCGAAACAACAGCAGCTATCTTAATCGTTATTGGATGTGCAGCTGCATTCTCTAAGGTATTAACATTAGGTCGTATTCCTATTGCTGTTGCAAATGGTTTAACCGCTTTAACAAGCAATAAGTTCTTAATTTTGTTATTAATCAACGT
>JAAYQI010000068.1 GCA_012519385.1 Candidatus Epulonipiscium sp. | reverse complement strand
TCTTCTCCTACCAATCTTACGCCATTTTTATCATAGGGAATAAGGCCAAACTTTTCTCCATCCTTTATACCGGTAAGACCGGCGGTACCATTCCAAATCAAGGAGCGGGCACCGGTAGTATATAGCTTGCCATCGAAATCCACCTTTACAGTATCATCATCTTTTCGAATGACAACTGTACCTTCTTGAATATCAATGCAGTTATTTAGAGTCATTACATTATCATCTTTAGAGATGGATGCCCCTTCTACCTGAGTTAATCTATTCCCGTATGGTGAATTACCTTCTTCAGTAGTAAACACCCCTCTAAATACCAATAATGCTTCTTGAGGTCTTAAACCATATTCCTTTTTAAACTCAGTTTCGCTTTCAAATGCTTCAATATTGTATTCCGGTGTAGCACCTGTCTTAGTCACTGCTACTAAACCATAGGTAGTATTTTTTTGGCCCGGGTCATCAGTGACTACAAAGCCCATAGCAGGGCTGGCAATATCCTTCAATTCCGAACCGCTTTTCGCCTTAAACAACAGTTGATATTGTCCCGTCGGCAGCTTTTCGTTTAATAAAAGAATCGCAGTATTGTCATCTTCATTGATATTAAGATTATCCTTATCAATATCATAGTTTTTAAAGCCGTCTGCTCTCTGTAAATGCATTGTGTAATTGCCAACATTCAAATACATTTTTAAAGCACTAAAGCCTGTCCCTGATAAGTAAAAATATCGGGTTCCTTCATGGTAAATCATATCCGGCGACCCGGATAAAATACTTATTTCCGGCAAATCCATAACACCACCGGGACAGTAAATATAATGCTCTGCTGTCCCTATAAGATTTTGAGAAAGCAGCTTGTCTCCTCTCGCCTCAATACCTGAAATATCATATACATCCAAAATAATCTTTCTGTATTGGCTTTCAGGCCGAACCTCAGCTTTAAAGTTTATCACCGCTGTACGGGTTTGCTTCGCAAGAAAATTTTCATATTTAATCATATACGGATTGGCATGGCTATAGCCACTCTTTGCTTCTCCGTTTACCACCGGTTTGATACCATCAGGAATACGGACAGCTAAGGCAATATGACTCAAAGTATTTGAATCAAAATTATTTAGTAAAGCAGCGATATTAAAAGAACCATCAGTGTATTCTTTTTTATCCTCGCTTAAAGTTAAGCGCTCCGGACCGCTGCCATCTACTGTGACTTTTTCATCCTGAGGGTTTATTTCCGCATGGGAATATACACCGTATATAGTACCTGCTACGACACTACTATCCTTAGCCATATTCCCCAAATCATAATAAAGGGCATAGGCACTGTCTGCCGTTAGATATTTGGTGTTTTGTGTATTGGTAAAGTTCATATTCTCATCCGGTTCGTAATCAAAAGCAGTAGAAGCTAAATTGTTCCAATGGCCGAATACTACTTTTTCATGATCCTTAATTTTATCTGAACCAATTTTTAAGCTATAGGCTGTAATGGTTGGTGCGCTGAGGTCATTATAGGCAAAGAAAGCATTCCCATAGCTTTTACTCTCTATCTCTGTTTCCTTTGTAACCAAATCAAAGCCTGTATCTCCCGCCCTTAGAACCTCATAGTAGGCATAGTCCTGCTTGTCCAAGGCGGTATCCATTAAAATACGAAGCTGCACATCCTCGGCAGGATCACCTTCGTTCTCTACATTATAGGCAACTTGTACCATACCGTGGTTGGGAGTTTTCTCAGCCACTAATTCCAGCCGCTGTGTTACTGTAAACCCGTCAACTGACCATGTGGTGGTAACACCTGTTTCGTCCTTTTCTGACACCTCTAAGTTACTGCCACTATATTTCCCACCAACAATATAATCTTTAGTTTTTCCATCCCTAATGACCCTAAGTG
>JAAYQI010000067.1 GCA_012519385.1 Candidatus Epulonipiscium sp. | reverse complement strand
TTACACTCCCAATTATTGCTTTGTTTATACTGGTATATTTACAATAAAACCTTGTATATTAATGCACAATGTTCCAAACTGTGGTTATCATATTTGGTTAGGAAATAAAGCATTATTTTATGCTACAGACACCAACACGCTAAACGGCGTAGAAGCTAAAAATTATGATTTGTACATGGTAGAAGCAAATTATACCGATAATGACATTTTAGAGCGTATAAAAGCCAAAGAGAGCCAAGGAGTACACTGTTATGAGTATGATGTGCTAAAGAATCATTTGAGCAAAGAAAAGGCTGATAATTGGCTCTATCAGAATATGGGTTCTAACAGTCAATATATCTATATGCATCAACATGAAGGGGGAAAATATGAATAAAGTGATTTTAATGGGGCGTCTAGCAAAAGACCCCGAAATAAGATACACGCAATCTTCTGAATCTTTGGCTGTCGTTAGATATACATTGGCGGTAAATCGTCGATTCAAACGCCAAGGCGAACCAGATGCAGACTTCATAAATTGTGTTGCCTTCGGAAAGTCGGGAGAGTTTGCAAATCAATATTTCAAAAAAGGTCAGATGGTAAGTATAGTCGGAAGGCTGCAAGTGAGGTCATGGGATGACCAGAGCGGGCAAAAACGCTGGTCTACAGACGTCATCGTAGAAGAACAATACTTTGCAGAGAGCAAGGCTTCAACGGACAGCCACAAGGCTAATTCCGCCCCAAAACAACAGGATTCTACGGATGGATTTTATCCGATAGATGAAAGTGTGGACGATAGCGACTTGCCTTTCTGATGGGTGGTGATACGTTGATATTTTACATAGACTACCCGCCTAAGATATCCCAGTATGGCATGAATGCAATTTATGCAGGAAAGCATTGGACGAAACGCAAGAAGGATGCGGAGTACTGGCATATGGCGGTAATGAATGAACTACGGTCACAAGGGATACGCAGGGGACTATTTCAATCCCCTGTAGCTATCACATTTTACTGGAATGACCGAATGGATATAGATAATCATGCCTATATGGGCAAGATGGTTGTAGATGCCTTAAAAGGCTATCTCATAGAGGATGATACACGGAAGTATTTTACAGAAGTTACCCACAAATTCCATGATGAAAAGAGGATAAAGGTTGAGGTAAAAGAGGTGATTTAGTGGCCGCAGAAGGATGGATAAAATTACACAGGCCAATACAGGACCACTGGTTATGGGAAGATAAGCCCTTTTCAAAAGGACAGGCATGGATTGATTTACTCATACTAGCGAATCACGCAGACAACAAATTTTTGCTTGGAAATGAACTTATTTTGGTGGAGCGTGGCAGTTTTATAACTTCCGAATATAAGCTATCAGAGCGTTGGGGATGGTCAAAAAGCAAGGTTAGACGGTTTTTAGAGCTGTTAGAAAAAGATGGGATGATTGAAAAAAAGTCGAACCAAAAGCGAACCACTATAAACATTGAGAATTACAGTGTTTATCAAGAAGCCCGAACTACTGATGAACCACTGCTGAACTACTCCCGAACTACTGC